>NZ_AP025476.1:2758581-3117162 GCF_024347415.1 Vibrio crassostreae | reverse complement strand
CTAAATAGTAGATGGCAGAGAAGACAATGCCAGTCCAGATCGCGGTGGCACTAATAACGGCAAACAAGAAAGTAGGCAGTGGGATGGCGAAAAAGCCACTTAAGGTAAAACCGACGGTACGAAGCCCGGGAATAAAGCGGATGACAAAAAGACTGCTGAAAGCGTTTTGACGTAATTTAGTGCGAAGCGCACGAAAGTACTTATTAGTGAGGGCTTTGTAACGAACGCCTCGGAAATAACGTCCTGATTTACCTAGGTAATAGAGACCGAGATCACCTGTGGCAATGCCGATGAAAATGGCAAGCAATGCATATTGAGGAAGCATGATTCCTTGAGTTGCTAAACCTGCCGCTGTAACAATCGCCAGATCTTCAAGCAGGTAAGAAAGCGCAATAATGCCAAGCATCAGCCATAGCAGCGATTCCTCTCCTGTATTTAACCATGCTTGAATGCTCTCGACGGTGCCCATCAAATGTCCTTATCTATCCTATAAATGAATGGCTTATTGGCCATTCATTGAGTGTAGTAAATTAAATAGACAGGAGGAGCAGAGAAAAACTTACAGCGGATTAGTGTTTTTTTGTGGGGGTTTAAATCGATTGACGGTGTGAGTCGTGCTGTTTGGGTGTTGAATTAGCGGGAGTTTACGGTGAGAAAAGTAGGGCGGTGGAGTTGATTTCTGAATAACAAAAGAAAATGGCTGAGTCGTTAAACTCAGCCTATCAGAATGCTAACTATGGATTACTGGGTAATCTATTTAGTTAGGTCAATCTGGTAAACAGCAAAACCAACATCGTCAGTCGCAACACGTTTCATCGGGTATTGACCCTTTTCTTTGATGAACTCTGCCGCTTTGTCGCTTGGAGATGTTTCAAAGCGGATATCTAGTTTGTTATCCGTTTTGATTGGCGCAAATGACCAGTTATTATCAGCTGTTGGGCTAACTTGACCTTGCTCTTTGCTTACGTGAGAGATGTAGTTCGCAAGAACAGTACGGTTCTCATCTGGAGCATCAAATGCGATGAAGTCTTCACCTGTACCTGGGAACTTAGCACTGTATGCACGGTAGTTGTTGGTTGCGATCAGGAAGTCTTGCTTCATGTCTATTGGCTTACCTTGGTAAGTTAGGCCAACAATACGCTGTGAGTCAGGGTTAACGACTTTACAGTTTGCATCGTATTTCGCAGGTTGAGTTACGTCGATTTGGTAATCAACACCGTCGATAACATCGAAGTTGTAAGTGCGGAAGTTATCCCACTCGATCAACTGTTGTGGTGCTGTTGAGTTAACATCAACTTGGTTGAACTGACCAGCAGAACACTCAAGCCACTCTTTTACTTCGTGACCTGTTACCTTCATCGCAACTAGCGTGTTCGGGTAAAGGTACAAGTCAGCTGCGTTACGGAATGTCAGTTGACCAGATTCAACTTCAGTGAAGTTCGCTGGGTCATTCTTACGGCCACCGGCTTTGAATGGTGCAGCCGCTGAAAGTACTGGCGTACCATCTAGGTCTGGATCGCCTTGGATGAACTGTTCAACGTAATCTTTCTGTGCAAGGTTAACGATTTGTACTGTTGGATCGTCTTGCACTAGAGATAGGAAGCTGTACATCACGTCGTCTGCTTTACCAATCGGTTGGTTAACAAACTCACGAGTACCTGCGTGGTCTTTTTCTAGTGCTGTTACGATGCCTTCATCAGCTGCAGCAAGCGATTTCTTCTCGATCTTGTCGTAGATAGGGCGCGCTTCTGATTGGCCTTTAACGACTTCCCACTTACCGTCTTTTTGTGCAAGTGTTAGATCCATAACACCAACGTGGCTACCCCAACGACCTGGCATTACTGCCGCAACGCCGTTCATTGTGCCAGTTTCGTTGTCGATGCCTTGGATGTCATCAAAACCTTTGCCTGGGAACACTGCGTGAGAGTGGCCGAATGCGATCGCATCGATGCCGTCTACTTCAGAGAGGTAGAACGTTGAGTTTTCTTCGCCATTTTTGTACGGGTCGGTTGATACGCCTGAGTGAGGGATAGCTACGATAACTTCAGCGCCTTCCGCTTTCATTTGAGGCACTAACTCGTTAGCCGTCTCAATGATGTCACGAGCGATCACTTTGCCTTCAAGGTTCTTCTTATCCCACGTCATGATTTGTGGTGGAACAAAACCGATGTAACCCACTTTTACTTCATGCTCTACGCCTGCTGTATCTTCAAACGTGTGCGTCTTGATGATGTAAGGTGTGAAGTAGTGTTCTTTGGTTTCTGCGTCGTAAACGTTAGCACTGATGTATGGGAAATCAGCGTCGTTGATAGACTCTTCTAGGAACTCAAGACCGTAGTTGAATTCGTGGTTACCTAGGTTTGCTGCGTCGTAGCTTAGTTGATTCATTGCTTTGTATGCAGGGTGAACTTCGCCCGCTTCGATGCCTTTGTCTGCCATGTAGTCACCCATTGGGCTACCTTGCAGCAAGTCACCGTTATCAACTAATACGCTGTTAGTTACTTCGTTTTGAGCTTCTTTTACTAGAGTTGCAGTACGTGCTAAGCCAATTTTCTTCGATGGCTTGTCTTTGTAGTAGTCGTAATCCATTAGGTTGGTATGGATATCCGTCGTTTCTACGACACGTAATTTAATCACTTCATCGGTATCTGGTGTTGTTGTGCAGCCTGCTAGAGTCAAACCAAGACCCGCAAGTACAGCCAATGACAAAGGTTTCATTGCAACTTTCATTTTGTAGCTCCAAAGTGGATAGTAGAAAATTCGTTGCGTAATGTAACAAAACCGAATGAAACAATGATTACAACGAATGTTAATTCGTGACTTAGATCGATTACTTTATGGTGTTCTGCAAGACGCCTCCCAAACCTGCTCAATCAATGTACAAATCACATCGATAGTATTAGTCCATTCATTTCACCTATTTATCGATGAATCTCATCCCTTATCAGCTTTTCGAATAAAAAATGAAATTTTAGAATTTCCAGTAATATGAGAGGCTCGTCATAATGCCTATATCAAGGACGTATCAGGCAGATGAATAGCAAGGATAGCTCAAAATGAAGCTTCTGTTTTCTTCTAGTGCCAATACTCCCATTCACTCAAGTGGATGAGTTAAATCCCTTGCTTGGCAAGACCAAGTAATGAATTGCTCGTACTGCGAGCCTTAAAGGAAGCACTGAAATGGACCAAGAACGTTTAACCCACCTAAAACAGCTTGAAGCGGAAAGTATTCATATTATCCGTGAAGTTGCTGCTGAGTTTGATAACCCAGTGATGATGTACTCCATCGGTAAAGATTCTTCTGTGATGCTTCATTTAGCTCGCAAAGCGTTTTATCCAGGCAAGATTCCATTCCCACTATTGCACGTTGATACGGATTGGAAATTCCGCGAGATGATTGAGTTTCGTGATCGTACGGCGAAAAAGTACGGCTTCGACCTTTTAGTACATAAGAACCCAGAAGGTATTGAGATGGGGTGTAGCCCGTTCGTACATGGTTCTTCTAAGCACACTGACATCATGAAAACTCAAGGCCTTAAGCAGGCGTTAAACAAGTACGGGTTCGATGCCGCTTTTGGTGGTGCGCGTCGTGATGAAGAAAAATCTCGAGCGAAAGAGCGTGTTTATTCTTTCCGCGACAAGAACCATACATGGGATCCAAAAAACCAGCGTCCTGAGCTTTGGCACACCTACAACGGTCAGGTGAATAAGGGCGAAAGCATTCGTGTATTCCCATTATCAAACTGGACTGAACTGGATATTTGGCAATACATCTATCTAGAGAGCATCGATATTGTTCCACTTTACCTTTCAGACAAGCGCCCGGTTGTTGAGCGTGATGGCATGCTTATCATGGTTGATGATGACCGCATGGAGCTGCAAGAAGGTGAAGTGATTGAAGAGAAAAGCGTTCGTTTTCGTACTTTAGGCTGTTACCCACTAACCGGAGCGGTTGAATCTGAGGCGAATACGCTAACAGGCATTATTGAAGAGATGCTGGTGGCTACGTCTAGTGAGCGTCAAGGTCGAGCGATTGACCATGATCAGTCAGGCTCTATGGAGCTGAAAAAGCGCCAAGGTTATTTCTAAGAATCTAAGGAAAGAAAAATGAATAGTGCAGTAGAAGCCGAATTGGCTGAACTAGGGATTGAAGGTTATCTAAGTCAGCATCAGCATAAATCTATGCTTAGATTTTTAACTTGTGGCTCAGTAGATGACGGTAAAAGTACGCTAATTGGTCGCTTGCTCCATGATACAAAACAGATTTATGAAGATCAGCTAGCCGCAGTTCACTCGGATAGCCAACGAGTGGGTACTACAGGTGAGAAGCCTGACTTGGCACTGCTTGTTGATGGCTTGCAGGCTGAACGTGAGCAAGGCATCACGATCGATGTCGCTTACCGCTACTTCTCGACGCAAAAACGTAAATTCATTATTGCTGATACCCCTGGGCATGAGCAGTACACGCGCAACATGGCTACAGGCGCTTCAACGTGTGATCTGGCGGTGATCTTGATTGATGCTCGTAAGGGCGTACTGGATCAAACGCGTCGTCACTCGTTTATTTCTAACTTGCTTGGTTTGAAGCATTTCATCGTTGCAGTCAACAAGATGGATCTCGTGGAATATTCACAAGATCGTTTTGAAGAGATTCGCGATGAATACCTAGAGTTTGCTGAAAACCTAGAAGGCGAAACTAACATTCAGATCCTGCCAGTTTCGGCGCTTGAAGGCATCAACGTTGCTGCACCAAGTAAAGAGCTAGCATGGTTCGAAGGTCCATCTCTACTGGAAGTGTTAGAGAACGTCGATATTGATCAAAAGCGTTCTGCGGGAGAATTCCGTTTCCCTGTGCAGTATGTGAATCGTCCGAACTTAGATTTCCGTGGCTTTGCAGGCACAGTGGCCTCTGGCCGTGTAAGTGTTGGTGACGAAATCAAAGCACTGCCGTCAGGCAAAACGTCTAAGGTTGCACGTATCGTGACCTTTGATGGTGATTTGGAATCTGCACAAGCGGGCTTGGCGGTAACGCTGACCCTTGAAGATGAGATCGACATCAGCCGTGGTGATTTGATTGTGTTGGAAAACGCTCAGATTGAATCTACTAACCACGTATTGGCTGACATCGTGTGGATGACAGAGCAACCACTACAACCGGGCAAAGCTTATGACATCAAGATCGCAGGCAAGAAAACCGTCGGTCAGGTTGAAACCGTTCGTCACCAATACGACATCAACAACCTGTCGACTCACGCCGTTGATGAGTTGCCACTTAATGGCATTGGCTTGTGTGAATGGTCATTGAACGAGACAGTTGCGCTGGATAAATACCGTGAAAGTGCCGATACCGGTGGCTTCATCGTTATCGACCGTCTAACTAACGTGACGGTTGGCGCAGGTTTGATTCGAGACCGTTTGGACTCTGTTGAACAGCAAGTGGGTAACTTCTCTGCATTTGAACTTGAGTTCAACGCATTGGTTCGCAAGCATTTCCCTCATTGGGATGCCAAAGATTTAAGCCAACTACTGAAGTCATAAACGACTAAGTAACAGCTTATTGAATCAGGCGGAAACCGATCGTTTCCGCCATAAAGGACGGGTATATGTGGCAACAAGGATTTGTATTAGCGATTTTGCTCGGCATTATTACTTGCCTGCTCGTTACCCGTATTAAGCCAAGCTTTATTTTTGCTGGTGCGGCGTTTATTGCTTTTATGGCTGGTATGATCGACTTGTCGAGCTTAGCCAATAATTTCACTAACTCCTCATTACTGACTTTAATTCTTCTGATCCTCGCATCAAGTGCGTTGGAGAAAACTCGCTTAATCAGCTGGGTTAGCCGCAATATCTCTGAAGGTAGGCTAGGTACTGTGGTTGCGAAGTTAGGTATTTCCACAGCGTTACTTTCTTCTTTTACTAATAACACAGCGGTGGTTGTTTCTTTGATCGGGGCGATCAAACGTAATCAACAACATGCGCCATCTAAACTGCTTATCCCTCTGTCATACGCTGCCATCTTAGGTGGAACGCTGACATTGATCGGCACTTCAACTAATTTGATCATCAATAGCTTTGTTGAAGATGCCGGACTGCCGAGTTTAAACTTTTTCACACCAACCTTGATCGGTTTAGCGGTCTTGGTCGGTGGCGTGTTGATCCTTATCCCTCTGAGTTACTTCTTACCAAGCTACGATGATGGTTCCCAAGATGATCTGCCTTACTTCTTAGAAGCCAGAGTTGAGCCAGGTTCACCGTTAGTTGGTCGTAGTGTCAGTGAAAATAACCTCCGAGCATTGAGAAAACTGTTCTTAGCGGAAGTGATTCGCGACGGTAAAACCACGGCTTCGATTGACCCTGATTTTATTCTTCAAGCTCGTGACCGATTGCTGTTTTGTGGTGATGTCGAGAGCGTGGCGACACTGCAAGAAATCCAAGGACTGACTCTGTTTGGTCAGCACCATTTGAATGGTCAGAGCTTCGTTGAAGTTGTGGTGAGTTCATCGGCAAGCTTTTGTAACAAAACACTGAAAACCAGCCAGTTTAGAGACCGTTTCGATGCAGTTGTGGTTGCTATTCGTCGTGGTCATGAACGCCTTGAAGGTGGGTTAGGGAATATCACATTGACCGCTGGTGATACCTTGATTTTGGTTCCCGGTAAACGCTTTGAAGAACAGCGCCAACAACACAACAAAGAGTTTGTGTTGATGAATGACTTAGATTCGAGTGCCAAGCTTGATGCCGATAAATCGACGTTTGTGTTGCTCGGCTTTGCTAGCGTAATTGGCCTTGCTCTTGTTGATGTAGTACCTATTATCAAAGGCTTAGCTGGTTTCTTACTATTGCTGGTGGCATTTGGCGTGGTACAACTTGGTGAACTTCGTCGCCGTTTTCCGGTTGATATTGTGGTGATCGTGGGCTCTGCGCTGTCTATTGCTCAACTGATGATTTCATCAGGACTATCTGAGCGCATGGGGTTGATGTTCATGGAGGCCTTTAATGGTTGGGGCGTGTTCGGCGCGTTAGTTGCGACTTACTTTATGACTTTGGTTCTGACTGAGCTTGTTACCAATAATGCGGCTGCAGCACTTTCATTTCCTATTGGTTACAGCATGGCGGTAGGCTATGGCGTCGATCCCATGCCGTTTATCATGGCGGTACTATTTGGTGCCAGTGCTAGTTTCATTTCTCCATACGGCTACCAAACCAACTTACTAGTTTATAGCGTAGGTAATTACCATCTTACGGATTACCTACGTATTGGTATTCCAATCTCGATTGTTTATTCGGGTTTGGTATTGACCCTAATTCCTTATTTTTTCCCATTTTAATGCTGTTTATTTAAAGGACTAATTATGACCGCAGTACTCAAACCAAAAGATGAGAATGTTGTGTGGCATCAACACTCGATTGATAAAACATTTCGCGCGGATCTGAAATCACAAAAGCCAGCTGTGCTCTGGTTCACGGGGTTGTCTGGTTCTGGTAAATCGACAGTCGCTGGCGCATTAGAAAATCGCTTGGCACAGCTTGGTTACCATACTTACTTATTGGATGGCGACAATGTGCGTCATGGATTATGTAGTGACCTTGGCTTCTCTGAGCAGGATCGTAGAGAGAACATCCGTCGTATTGGTGAACTCGCTAAATTGATGGCGGATGCAGGCTTGATCGTGTTGTCAGCCTTTATTTCTCCGCACCAAGCAGAAAGACAGTTGGTACGTGACTTACTGCCGGAAGGTGAGTTTCTGGAGGTGTTCGTCAATACGCCATTAGAGGTTTGCGAACAGCGTGATCCTAAAGGTCTGTATAAGAAAGCACGTGCCGGAGAGATCTCGAACTTTACAGGTATTAGTTCAGTGTACGAAGCGCCTCAGAACCCTGAGGTTGATCTACCCGCAGGTGAGAAGACGCTCGATGAATTGGTTGAACTGTGTATTGATGCGTTGGAGAAGCGAAATATTTTAGCCAATTGAGATCGTTGGTATGATTAAGGCTGTCCACTTGCTTATCGGTTTGTTCATAACTGATAAGTAATACAGCCTTGGTTTACCGAGACAAGAAACCTATCCTCTATATTCTCTTTATTCTTCTCAATCCACTTCACTTTTTACACCGTCTATTTCTTAAACTCTATTATCTAGACGGTGTAATTCACGCTGCTTTTCACTTCTGTCTGAACCGTGAATTTCTGGCTCAATAGTGCAATCAGCTGGTCGTAATACTGTGTGTTTGGCTTGTTGCCAAGCAAGGTACAAAGCTCATTACCTGTTGGGCTGAATCGGTAGTAAACCAGCTTCACCCCTTTTGATAACGGTGCCAGTGACATACTTTTACCTTGATAGGTTAGGTGCAGAGCTGGATCGAAATCAATTTCTCCAGACTCTAACTCAGTGCCGAGAATAATCCCGAGTTCAATCAAATGGAGCAGGCTAGAGTAGGGAAGGTTATGCCCACCAAGGTTGATGGTGTTGGTGGTGTCTCTTTTACCAAAGCTGAACAGCCCTGCATGAGATTTGAAGCCGAGTAAGAGCTTTCTGCTGTTATCGCTACCAAAGCTACAACCCAGTGATGCCGCTCTTTGTAGGGTCAGTGCTTCCTTTGGCGTCATGTCTTTTAAGATCTGAAGCGCCTTCATCGACGTTGAGCCTGGGTTAGTGACTTCTCGTTTCAGTACTTGAGCCCATAGCCTTTGCATCGATGTATTGTGGATCTCTTGTGCCATATCGAAAAAGCGGTACAGCCAGTCCTGATCCGGGTCGCCCGCCGCTTCATCCTTACATGAAGAGTGCGCCAACTTTAGAATCTGTTCTAGGTTCTTTTGGCGAAGCTCTCTACGTTTTTTCTCTCGCAATAGTGCCCGTTCGATAAGGGTACTCTCACCTTTATCGTTTGGCTTTGCATTGTGACTAATTAAGGAATCGAGGCCGAAGCTTTGTGCGATGTGCAGCATTCTGCTGGCACTGTCGGCAATATGAGGCTTTTTCTCATGCTTGTGCTGTGTATCGCTAGCATGCTCGATGATCACTGGCTGTTTGGTTTCTGACATAAGAGTATCCTAAGGAAACGACTTAACTGTCTAAAATGTAACTCTTTATCTGATTGGTGGCTAGATTTTGCGTGCAGAGTTGAAGGTTTCAACAAAATTTTACTTTTGCTAATGATAATAAAATGTTAAATTTGTTGTAATTCTCAAGGAGGAGTTATGAATCAAGTCAATGATAACAAGCTGAAGAAACAGCTCAGTATAGGGTTATTGCTCGCGACTTATGTTGCTGTTCTAGCTTACTTATCTAATTACATCGCGTAATTCAGAAGAAAATTATCGTTATTAAACTGTTATTGAATGATCTCACTCGTTCAGTGACGGCAGCTCATCCTTGAGCCACCCTTCTAATGACTACATGTCGTCATATTCTTCAATCGCAGTACCTTCAATAAGATAACCTGTTTGCGCTAAGTCATGGCTGATCGACTCAGTTTTTAGCGTACCGACTAAATAAATTACATCCCATAACTGCTGTATTGGCGCACCTTTCGGGAACTTCACGTAGATGATTTGGTTCGGTGGCGGCGGTGGCACGTGGATACATGCGCCAAAGTACGGTACCAGCAGAAACTCAGTGATCATATTCTCATCACCTTCCAATGGAATCACAAAGCCTGGAATCTTCACTGTGCTGCCATTTAGCTCTGGGCGAACAGCACCAAGTGTCGATTGTTGAGGTTTGTCCATACTATTGTGGTCAACCATTGGCATACCAAATGAATCTAGTTGAGCGCGCTCTGATTCTGGAATCAAATCAATCCATTCAAGTGTTAATACCGATTCGTCATTCTGAGTGGTTTCAGCGTGAGCTGTACTGATAAATGGGAACAGAAGTAGCCCAAGTATCAGTAGGAATTTGCGTTGCATCGTAGGTTCCTATTTTAGATTCGAATCGTCATGCCATCAGACAATGACTGGCGGTAAGCCCTGAAAGCGGGAATAAAGCCGATAATGATTCCGGCAACTTGGACCAGCATAAGCAGTTTCCACTCATGAGGTGTGATTGCGGATATCGATATGTTGATACCATAACTTTGTTGCACAATAGGAGCAACCACTGCGATCAGCGCAAATAACACCGCAACACCTAATGTAATGCCAAGGAAGGTCAGCGCACTGGCTTCACTGATCAGTAAACCAAACACATGGCGAGGTCTTGCGCCCATCGCACGCAGGATCGCCATCTCGCGACGCCTTTCTTGCAAACTAGTGAGTAGGCTACTGAGCATGCCCAATAAACCGGCGACAACAACAAATCCTGAAACAATTAACAATGCTTGTTCTGCTACAGCCATCATTCCCCACAATTCGTGAAGGGCAATGCCCGGCATAATGGCGCTCAAAGGTTCTTGACGGTAGTTATTGATCTCTCTTTGCAGTGCGAAGGTTTGGATCTTCGAATTCAGCCCGAGCATCATTGCGGTAATCTGCTTCGGTTGGAAATCAAAAGTCTTTAAGGTTTCGGCATCCGGTGTGTGTCCTAGGTTGGCACCTGACTCCCAGCCAACATGAATCGCTTCAATAGCCTCTAACGAAACATGAACGGTCTTGTCTACCGGCGTTCCTGTTGGTGCAAGTATTCCGACAATCTTGAAGGGCAGATTATCGTGACGGCTGAACGCCACATCGCTGATACCGTGTGCAAGAATGATCTGGTCACCGATTTTGTAATCCAGTTTCTTAGCGACATCGGCACCAATCACTACATCGAATAGCTGTTCAAATTCTTTACCTTGTTGGAAAGTAAGTAACTGCTTACTTCCATAGCGATAGTTTTCAAAGTAACTATGATTTGTACCCATCACGCGGAAGCCTTTGTGTGAATCGCCCAATGAGATTGGGATCGCCCACTTTACTGCGTTGTGCTGGCTAAATTCTTGGTAGCTTTTCCAGTCGATGTTGTTGGTCGCATTACCGATTCTGAATACTGAGTAAAGCAGTAGGTTTACCTGACCAGAACGGCCACCGACGATAAGGTCTGTACCTGAAATGGTATTCGCAAAGCTGCTCTTGGCTTCGGTTCTTACGCGCTCTACACCGAGCAAGAGAATGACAGACACCGCCACGGTAAGAATAGTCAGAATAGCCGTGGCTTTACGATTGAGTACGCTTTTTAAGGCTAAGTGAGTAATTACTTTCATACGACAACCTTAGCTTGGTTAACGGTTTTTAAATCTATGGTTCGAGTGAACAACTTTTCGAGTGTTGGATCGTGACTCACAAAGATAAGCGTCGAGCCCGCTTGATTGGCCTGTTCTAGCAACAGTTCGATAAAAGCTTCTCGGTTGTCATGATCTAAAGCCGAGGTTGGTTCGTCGGCAATAATGATTTTGGGTTGGCCGATCAAAGCACGAGCGGCAGCAACACGTTGTTGTTGGCCAATACTCAGCTCAGTAACAGGTTTATCCATTAAGGCTTGAGGTAGCTTTAGTCGTAATAATAAATCTTGAGCGGTTGCTTGCAGGCTGTTCTTACTTTCCGTTACTTGTTGCTTGCGAATAGCTGAGAACTGGCAAGGAAGCGTCACGTTGTCGATTACTGATAAGTAAGGGAGCAGGTTAAATTGTTGGAAGATATAACCTATATGGTCGGCTCTGAATTTGTCTCTTTGACGAGGTGTAAGCTGAGTCAGGTCTTGGCCTAAGATAGAGACTTCACCTTGTTCGGCTTGGTTGATTCCAGTCAGCAGGCCTAACAATGTTGATTTCCCACAACCACTTGGCCCTTTTATGAAAAGGTGCTCTTGAGCTTGGATGTGCAGAGAAGGGATCTCTAGCGTTGGCGGTAATTCAGGCTTCCAACGAAAGCTAATATTTTCGAGTTTGACCACAAGTGATGAACTGTCAGAGGGCATGCGAGCTCCAATAATTAAAGCGGTGTATCTACTGGACAGCAATTAGAAGTATAAATTCCCTAGAGCACACCGATTTGAACAGCCAAGTAAGTAGGTACTTACTTGGCTGCTTATTTACGTTTAATCCGATCTGGGAGTGATTAGAATCGGAAACTAATACGCTCTGCGTTAAGTACTTCTTGTACTTGAGCTGTGTCTGTTAGTAGGTTCACCGTCATTTTTTCAGTGTTGCTGAACTTAGAGAACCACTGAGTGCTAACTGTGTCTAGCTTAGCAACATCTGAACATTCATAGTGGTACTCAACAGTGAACTCACCGTGGCCACCTTGTGAGTGATCATGGCCTTCATGGTCGTGGTGATCGTGACCTTCATGGTCGTCATGATCGTGTTCAGCGTGGTCATGGTCTTTGTGGTCGTCATGATCATGTTCAGCATGGTCATGGTCTTTGTGGTCATCATGATCATGTTCAGCGTGGTCATGGCCTTCGTGGTCATCATGATCGTGTTCAGCATGGTGATGGTCTTTGTGGTCGTCATGATCGTGCTCAGCGTGGTCATGGCCTTCGTGGTCATCATGACCGTGTTCAGCGTGATCATGGCCTTCATGTTCATCATGATCGCCTTCTAGCGTGTTAGTCACTGATTTAAATTTCAGAGTACAGCTCGCATTGTTAAAGCTAAACAGTTCGTCTGGCTTGTTCAGTTGTGCGATAGCTTGTTCAAACACTTTCTTTTGCTCAGCGGTTTCTGGAGCATGTTCAAAGCCAACCACATCGGCACCTGGCGCTGTTACTTCAACAAGCAGTTCTTGCCCATCTTGCGCTATGTTTACTTCAACTTGACCATGTACGTGTGCATCATGAGAGCGGAATTCTTCGTTAGCTAGAACATTTGTAGAGACAGTCATGCCGATAACAACGGCTAAAATAGAAGGTTTCATGTTTTGTTTCCTGAATAAAGGTTAATTAAAAAGTAGTGGTAATTAAGCGATATTTACAGGAGGTGAGCGTGCCAAGTAAGCGAAATATAGCCGCTGTAGTGAGGTTACTGATTCTGTGATAACGGCAGTAAACTCTGAATGAAACTCTGGAACTTGTGGCAGCGAGTGTGCCGTAATGAACTGATTTATTGAAAACAACTCACAGTGATGCGAAGTGTGGTGCTCTGGGTCAATGTCCACCATGTGTGTTGCTGCTAACACGCTTAGCATGAGCATCAGCCCAAGCAAGAAGCCTGTTTTGCGTTTCACATTGTTGGGTATGTCTTGCCACATCAGGATGATTAACCACAGAATAAAAAAAGGATACTGTTATAATATAACAATATCCTTTGATAAGATCTCGAAAAAGAGGTGAATATCTGATTAAAGACTCGCTTTAATCAATTCAATAACTTGCGTGACCTCTGATTCGTTAAGTGCGCCTTCTTTCACAAACAAGATTTTCCCTTGTTTATCTTGAACGATAATCGCCGAGCTCTCTTCTTTCAGAGCCCAAGATGAAGCGACGGTGCCATCTTCGTCTAACACCATAGAAGACCATGGAAACTCTTCTTTGCTGCTTTCTGCTGACGATTTAACAAAAGAACCCGTACCCCAGATAGCATCATCTTGGTTGATGATGGTGGTGGTTTGGTAGCTGTCTTCTGAGAACTTCGAGGCGGTAATGGCTGCCATCAATGGTGCGTTTAGCTCTTTAGAGCTGCTACGGCCAGCGATAGCTTGAACGACGCGAACTTTACCTAGGAGGTTGCTGGTTGCCCAAGTTTGATATCCGGTATTACCGTCGTTTAGAACGATTTCACCATAGTTGCTAACATCAACAGCAGGCAGAGTTGAACCTACAGATAGATTGTGAGCATTGGCGAAGAGTGGAGAGGCTGCGGCTAAAAAAGCCAGTAGAGTTTTGTTTTTCATTATATTTTTGTTCCGCTTATTGGTTTGCACTGGAAGTATAATATGAAATTTGAAAAATGCCTCTTTAACTTTTTTATCGTACGATGTAGAAATAAGTTGCAGGCTTGTTACCAAAAGGTATAATGCATCAATATCAAGATGAACAATAGATTATCTTGCTGTTTGCTAAAGGAATTAGCGATTAAATGTGCTTCGAATACGGTGGTGTTCAGGTGTGTGACTGTAGTACTCAAATGGAATTGAGGTTGTATTATGTTAAGAAAATTTTCTACTTACCGTCCACATCAGGTGGCGCGTTTCGTTAAAGTCCTGTTCAAGGGCCAATTTGCTATCGAAGGTGTCGGAGAGTTTCGCTTCGACCAAGGCAAGGTGCTTCTTCCTGAAGTTTCAGACAAACAAAAGCTCACTATTTTTAAAGAAGTTAACGGCACGATTGCTGCGTTGCCGGTGTAACTGCGCTTTATCGATTTGTTTGCACCGAATAGATTAACAATGAAGAGGGCTTCCTAATGGAAGCCCTTTTTAATGCGTGTCGTTCTCGCTGGTATGTCGAACGGCGCTTTATTGTGGAGGGAAGCAGACACCGGTTCCACCCAACCCGCAATAACCATTCGGGTTTTTAGCTAGGTATTGCTGGTGGTAGGTTTCTGCGAAAAAATATTTTCCAGCAGGCAGAACTTCCGTCGTGATCTCGTTGCCTAATGATTCAGTCATTGCTCGTTGATATTCACGTTTAGAGTGCTCAGCGATAGATTGTTGTTCTTCACTGAAGGTGTAAATCGCGGAACGGTATTGAGTCCCTAAATCGTTGCCTTGGCGCATCCCTTGAGTTGGGTCATGACGCTCCCAAAAGGTTTCAAGTATTCGAGCTAGAGAGGTTTGTTCGCTATCGAAAATGACACGAACGACTTCGGTATGGCCAGTTTGTCCAGTACATACTTGTTCATAAGTGGGGTTAACAGTGTATCCGCCAGCGTAACCAACGGATGTTGAAATAACGCCATCCAATTGCCAAAACAAGCGCTCAGCTCCCCAGAAGCATCCCATACCAAGTAGGACTTCTTGTTGAGAACTCGTAGGCGCATCGAGCAGGTCAGTTTGATTGACGAAATGGCGCTCAGTAATTCGAATTGGGTCAGCATTTCCCGGTAATGCGGTTGCTGCAGAAACCAGTTGTTGTTTGTTTAGCATGTTATATTCCTTTTCGCATACGTTTACCGCGCTGGCTTTTATTTAACATGGGTTCATATTAACTGTTGGTCAATATTGAATAAGTCTTTAAATTAGACCGTGTTATTCCAGGATTTATTACAGACTCAATGCCTATTTAGCGGTATTATTTCTTTTCACTTATTAACGTATTGATAACTTCTTCACCAATTAAACATGATAAGAAAAACTTTACCAGTTCTGATTGGCACTCTACTGTCATCGACGCTCGCTTTCGCTGACGTTTCCCTTGAAATCAAAGGGCTGGATGGAGCGCTTGAGGATAATGTTGATGCTTATCTGAGTGCGATCCCTGAAGAAGAGTATTCGATCTCACTAAGGTTCCAATCTCGCTTGGAATCTATGATTAAAGAAGCCCTGAATGCGTTAGGCTACTACCAACCTGTTATCACATTTACTCACTCCGAAGATGATACCGAGTTGACCGTTACGGTTGAGTCGGGAGAGCCTGTTATTATTTATGCTTCCGATATCGTTCTGACGGGTGAAGCCAAAGATGACCCAGACTTTCTAGCGTTGATCGCTAAGAGTAAGCTGTCTAAAGGTTCAATCTTGAACCATGGTAATTATGACTCTTTGAAATCGTCGATACGTAATCTTGGATTAGCGAAAGGCTATTTTGATGGGGCATATGACCTCAGTAAGCTAGAAGTCGCCCCTGAATTAAACCGCGCTTATGTTCGTCTTCATTATAACAGTGGTATTCGCTATCACTTTGGTACCACTCAGGTTACTGGTAGCCAAATAGAAGAGGATAAGGTGCAGTCACTCAAACCATTTAAAGATGGCGAACCTTACTCCATTACCAAAGTTGGTGAGTACAACCAAAATCTATCTAATACTGATTGGTTCTCGTCGGTATTTGTTGAGCCTGATTTAAGCCAGTTGGGTGAGGGCAGAGAGATTCCGATGAAGGTTAGCCTTGCTCCACAAGCTCGTAACCAAATCGAAACGGGTATCGGTGTCTCAACAGACCTTGGTGTGAAAGGCACTCTTAAATGGAAAAAACCTTGGGTTAACGAAAAAGGCCATAGCTTCAATAGTAGCTTGTCGATTTCTAAGCCTGAACAGACGATTACGGCGGCGTATAAAATCCCATTGGATGACGTACTTAATGACTACTATCAAGTTAAGTACGGTATGAAGAACTTAGATAACCGAGATACCAAAAGTTTGGAATCAAATTTAGCCTTAGAAAGGTATTGGCGTCTGGATAATGGCTGGCAGCGCACGGTATTCATTCGGTACTTGGTCGAAAACTATGAGCAAGGTTTACAAGACGATTTAGCACAATTTGTATTGCCGGGGATCTCGTTCTCACGAACTCGAACACGAGGCGGTTCGATGCCGATGTGGGGCGATAAACAAACCATTATGTTTGAGGCGGCTGATGACACATTGTTATCTGAAACCAAGGTGGTACGTTTTCAAGGGCGAACGGCATGGATACGAAGTATTGGCAATAACCATCGTGGTTTAACTCGCCTTCAATTCGGCGGTAACTTTGCAGACGAGTTTGAGAAGCTGTCTCCCTCGCTAAGGTTCTTTGCCGGTGGTGACAACAGTATCCGTGGTTATGGTTATGAGTCTATCTCTCCTCGCGATGAAAGTGGCGCACTAACGGGTGCAAAATTCATGGCAACCAGTTCGTTTGAATACCAATACCGTTTGGTTGGAAACTGGTGGGGGGCGGCATTCTACGACATTGGTGATGCATTCAATGACAAGCCAGATTGGAAGCACGGTACCGGAGTCGGGGTACGGTGGGCCTCTCCTGTTGGCCCAGTGAGTTTAGACTTTGCTTGGGGTCTAGATGCTAAGAAAGGCGATGAGTTCCAACTGCACTTTAGTTTAGGACCAGAATTATGATCAAAGTAGTGGGCAAGTGCATCAAGTGGACGTCGATTTCATTGACGTCTATTTTGCTGTTGTTGATAGCCCTGCTAGGTTTTGTTTTGTTTACCAATCCAGGGTTGAACACTGTGCTGTGGGGCGCAGAGAAAGCGTTGCCACAACTTAAAGTGGAAAGTACCAAAGGGGCACTTTTCCCAAGCTTTACGCTTAATAACGTTCAGTTTAAAGATGACAGCCTGTATATCGATACCAAGGTTCAAAAGCTGAACTTGGCTATTAATCCTCGCTGCCTGCTCGATCCTAAGCTGTGTGTCGATCGTTTAGCTATTCAGGGGTTGGACTTCGCATTTACTGAATTACCGCCATCTTCTACAGAAGAAGCAGAGCCTACTCCGCCCGTAACATCGGTAAAAACACCACTACCAATCGTGATCAATCGAATCGCTTTATCTGATATCAAACTGAATATCCTAGGTCATGAGATTGAATGGAGCCTGTTCTCTACGGCTTTGAGTATGCAGGGCGAAAAGCTGACGGTATCGCCAACCTTATTCAATGATCTGAAAGTTAAACTCGCGGAATCGACAGAAGCACCGCAAGCAGAAGCTGTCGAGCCAGAGACTGCTACTAAAACTGCTATCGAATTACCGGAAGTCTGGATTCCTTTACAGATTATGTTGGAGCGTTTTGATCTCAACCGTTTTACCTTAGAGCAAGAAACGCCAATTGTGGTGAACCATCTTGGACTCGAGGCGCAAGCTGGTGGGCACTCTGTGAACGTTTCATCTCTCGAGCTCGACATGCCACAAGCAAGCGCGAATCTAACGACTAAGGTTGAGCTCAAAGGTGGCTACCCGCTAGACCTTTCTTTAGATGCTTTGGTGAAAGAAACCGACCTTGCTGGGCAGAAGTTGTCTCTGAAAGCGCAAGGTAGCGTGGCTAAACTAAACCTAGATTCCCAATTTTCTGATCTGATTGAGGCAAAGTTGTCTGGGGAGATTCAACCGCTAGAGCCAACTCTACCGTTTGACCTTCTTTTAGAGGGCGGCCAAGCGCAATGGCCTCTTACAGGCAAAAGCGATTACCAAGCGACAATTGATCAATTCAAAGCTGATGGCTCACTAGATCGTTTCAATGTTCTACTTAAAGGTGAAGCGGATGGTAAGGAGATTCCTGCCCTAGCCATCGACCTAAAGGGTAAAGGTACCACTGAACAAATAGAGCTTGAGCGACTGAAACTGAAGACCTTGGGCGGTGAACTCAATGGCTCGGTCAAAGCGAGCTGGAAAAAACTTGTGAATTGGCAAGCGGATGTGACCCTAAAAGACATTCAGCCTGGTCTGCAATGGCCAGAAGCGGAAGGTAACATCAGCGGTAGTTTAGTGACTTCGGGGGAATTGACCGAAGCTGGTGGCTGGGCGATTGAGCTACCTAAGCTTGATATCGAGGGTATCTTGCGTGATTACCCGTTGGACATCGAAGGTCAGTTGTCAGCGTCGGATCGTAGTGCAAGTGGTGAGCCTAAACTGCAAACCAGCGGCTTGAGCTTGGCTCATGGTGTTAACTCGATTAAGGCAC
The DNA here is from genome assembly GCF_024347415.1 of Vibrio crassostreae. Lineage (NCBI taxonomy): Bacteria > Pseudomonadati > Pseudomonadota > Gammaproteobacteria > Vibrionales > Vibrionaceae > Vibrio > Vibrio crassostreae. Next base: position 3,098,684 of record NZ_AP025476.1, on the reverse strand, counting down.
AAGGACAGCTTGATAAGCAATGGGACATGGGCGTTGATATTTACTTCCCTGAGCTGGTGAAAAGTGTTCCAGACTTGAAAGGACAAGTGATTGGTAACATCCAACTTAGCGGCCCCACGAAAGAGCCTGAAGTCGATCTTGCACTTAATGTTGATAAGGTCGATTGGAATAACGAAGCAACACTAGAATCCCTATCGCTTAATGGTTCGGTGGTTCCCCTACCATTGCCTGAAGCTCAAGCCGATCTTGTATTAAAAGCTAAGAACCTAACCTATCAAGATCAAAGTGTGGAAAGCATTGATCTTACGGTGAGTGGTGGCGAAAAGAAACACACAGTGACACTTGATGTGATATCCGACATCGTGTCGACCAGCTTGGCTATCTCTGGAAAATTGATTCAGAAGCCTTCTCTTATTTGGGATGGTTCGTTAGACAGAGTCAAAATCACCACTCAGCAGGGGCCTTGGGTATTAGAGCAGCCTGTCGCGATAAAGGCGGACGTCGATAAGCAGTTTGCCGACGTTCAAGCGCACTGCTGGAAGCAATCTAGTTCGAGTGTGTGTCTGGATGAGGATATCCGCGCCGGAAAATCAGGTGAGGCTAAGATTGCAATCAATCAGTTCGACTTCGATCAGATCAAAGCCTTTGTTCCTAAAGAGACGGAACTGCAAGGTTTAGTGAATGTTAAAGCTCATGCCAAGTGGTCTGAACAAGGTGAGCCTGAGGTTACGGTAAGCGTTGATATGCCGAAAGGTCAGGTTGTTCAACAAGTTGGCGAGCCCATCACACTGGGTTGGGAAAGCGTTGCATTGAATGCCCAGCTAAAAGACAACAAACTGGATGCCGACTTTAAGTTGGATGTTTCCGACAATGGTGATCTGTCTGGCACGGTGTCGCTACCGGATATTCTTGTCGAAGACAAAATGGTCGATGCTGCAATTAAGCTGACCACGTTCCACCTTGATTTCTTACAGCCACTCCTAGGTGAATATAGTTTATTAAAAGCCGACCTTGAGAGTGAGCTTCAAGTTAAAGGCTCTTTGATGCACCCTCAAGTATTTGGTCAATTCTTTGTTGATGGCATTCAAGTCAAAGGTGATGTTACGCCTGTTGATGTGAAAGATGGCCGTATCGCTCTCGACTTTGATGGTTATAGTGCAAAGTTGGATGCGAATATTGAAACGCCCGATGGTCACCTTGATATCGAGGGAGGCGGGGTTTGGCAAGATCTTAAAGCATGGCACTCTAACGTCAGAGTGTTTGCTGATGAGTTGATGGTTGATATTCCGCCGATGGTCAAGGTGAAGGTCGTGCCTGATATGACCATTGATGTCACACCAGAATTGGCGAAAATCACCGGTGATATTGCATTACCATGGGGACGAATTGTTGTAGAAGACTTACCACCGTCAGCGGTAGGTGTCTCTTCTGATCAAGTTATCTTGAATAAAGATCTAGAGCCAGAAAACGAAGATGCGATTCCATTCAATGTGATGACTAATATTAATATTTCTATTGGTGATGACTTTAAATTGTCTGCCTTTGGTCTTGAAGGTGATTTGGTCGGTAAGCTTAACGTGGCTCAAAAAGATCAAGGTCCTTTTATTACAGGCGAAGTAAACATCGTCGATGGTACTTACCAATCATTCGGGCAAGACCTGTTGATCGAAGAAGGTAAGATTCTAATGAACGGACCTCCGGACCAGCCATACGTCGCGATAAATGCGGTACGTAACCCTGATAATACTCAGGACGATGTGACAGCAGGTATTCGAGTGACTGGCCCAGCGACAGAGCCGACGATAGAGATTTATTCTGACCCTGCAATGCCGCAAGCCAATGCGCTGTCTTATATTTTGCGTGGCCAAGATATCGACGGTGAGTCGAGCGGTTCGATGACAACCACCTTAATTGGTTTGAGTTTAGCGAAGAGCGGTAAGGTTGTTGGCGAAATCGGTGAGGCATTTGGTGTACAGGATTTACAACTGGATACCGCAGGTTCTGGTGATGACTCACAAGTAACGGTAAGTGGTTACATTTTGCCAGGCTTACAGGTGAAGTATGGTGTGGGTATCTTCAACTCGTTGGGTGAGTTTACCGTTCGTTATCGATTGATGCAGGATCTTTATGTCGAAGCTGTATCTGGCCTAGACAGTGCAGTAGACCTTCTTTATCAATTTGAGTTCGAGTAACACTTTGAGCGGGATTGACTAGCGGATGATGAATACTAGGGGGTGGGTATGCAGCACCTCATTTTTGTTTATGGGACATTGAGAAAAGATCAATCGAACCACTACTATTTAAAACAGTGTGAGTGTTTAGGAAGGTTTGACACACCAGAGGAATACGCACTTTTTGATTTAGGTGCCTATCCGGCGATGATTCTTGGAAAGAAAAGTGTCGCTGGTGAGGTCTATATCATTAACGACGAAATTTTAGAGTCGCTCGATCGGCTAGAAGATGTTCCTGTTGAGTATCGTCGCGAGCAAATAGAGACTATATTTGGATTAGCATGGGTATATTTGTATCAGCTTGATCTAACAGCTAATAAAGAAATACTTTCGGGTAACTGGTGTAAGCGGAACAACCCGCTATAGTGAATGAACTACTGGAAGCATTCTGACGCAATAGCTAAAAGTCTCAATGTACAGGCTAGTCTTTTCCACTAGGAGGAAATTATGAAATATCTATTATTGGTGCTATCAGTAATGTTATTTGGTTGTGCGCAAACTCCGCCACCAACGTCAATGAACACAGCCGATTGGCAGAGCTTTGGCGAAGAAATGGCGCTAAAAGGAAAAACCAAGCAGACTGAAGCAAGCTTGGCTGAAGCCGCGTCTTCACCATCCATTGATGCAGACTTATATGCCGCTTATGGTCAAGGTTATGAAATGGGTAAAACTCAGTATTGTTCTCAAAACCCGAGAGCGCTAGGTCGCCGTGGTGAGACTTACCTTGGGATTTGTGACGATGTCGATAAATGGTTCCGTTTTAACTACGAACGTGGTGCTGAATCAAAGTATAGCGTTCAATAATTCGGTGATTGTTTAACGCAGCGAACAACAAAAAGCCAGCATGTGAATGCTGGCTTTTTTAATGACGTTAATTTAATAAATAAACGAATGGCTTAGTCTGGGTTAAGCTCAAGAAATTCTTCTACTTTTTTCACCATGTTCTTCGAACCGACAAAGAAAGGTACGCGTTGGTGTAGCTCTGTTGGTTTGATATCCATGATGCGTTGGGCACCATCGGATGCGATGCCACCCGCCTGCTCCATGATGAAGGCTATTGGGTTACATTCATACAATAAACGTAGCTTACCTTGAGGGTGGCTTTCTGTACTTGGGTACAGGTAGATGCCGCCTTTAAGCAGGTTACGGTGAAAATCAGATACAAGAGAACCAATGTAGCGAGAAGTGTAAGGGCGATTATCACTTGGTTCGCTTTCCTGACAGTATTTTATGTACTTCTTAACACCTGTAGGGAAACGAATGTAGTTACCTTCGTTGATTGAGTAAATTTTACCTTCGTCAGGGATCATCATATTTTCATGAGACAGACAGAAGGTACCCAATGATGGGTCGTAGGTGAAGCCATTTACGCCTGCACCAGTTGTGTATACAAGCATGGTTGAAGAACCATAAATTACGTAACCTGCGGCCACCTGCTTATGTCCAGGTTGTAGGAAGTCTTCTTGCGTTGGTGGAGTTCCAATCGGTGATACTCGACGGTAGATAGAGAAAATGGTACCAACCGATACATTCACATCGATGTTTGACGAACCATCAAGTGGATCCATCAGTACAACGTATTTTGCGTTTTTGTTGAGCTCTTTATTGAAGGCAACGGCTTCGTCTTCTTCTTCACTCGCGACGCCACAAACTTGATCTCGAGCTTCAAGTGCGGCTTTAAATTTGTCGTTAGCATACAGGTCTAGCTTTTGTTGCTCTTCACCTTGCACGTTGTCTGTACCAACAGCGCCAGTAATGTCGACAAGACCTGCTTTGTTAATTTCGCGGTTAACAATTTTTGCAGCAAGGCGAATTGATGACAAAAGGGATGATAGATCACCGCTTGCATGGGGGAAGTCATTTTGTTTTGCAACAATGAACTCACCAAGGGTGCGCATCTCAGACATGTTATTTCCTTAAACTTCTCTGAATATTAGGGGGGATTTGAGCACTATTGAATTTGCCTCTTGTACGGGCTTTATTCATCTAGACGCTTACCTAAATTCTAAAGGCTAGATCTTTTTAATGGTAATGAACTAAGCGACGCAGATCTCACTTACTATGTCGACTAAATTTGTTTTGCATTGTCACTCGCTTTTAATCGTCATTTAATGATAATGAGTGTTAGCTGTTTTAATTAGGCATCGTTTATTTAGCCAAGCGTTTGGAAGCAATTTATGCATATTCATATCTTAGGAATTTGTGGCACCTTCATGGGTGGTGCTGCGGTATTGGCTCGTCAATTAGGTCACAAGGTTACCGGTAGTGACGCGAATGTGTACCCACCAATGAGCACTTTGTTGGAATCTCAAGGGATTGAAATTATTGAAGGGTTCGACCCAAGCCAATTAGAACCAAGGCCGGATCTCGTGGTGATTGGCAATGCGATGAGTCGTGGCAACCCCTGTGTTGAGTATGTATTGGATAACAACTTTAGATACACCTCAGGCCCGCAATGGTTGCAAGAGTTCTTACTGCATGACCGTTGGGTATTGGCGGTATCGGGTACGCATGGCAAGACAACAACATCGAGCATGCTGGCTTGGGTCTTAGAGGACTGTGGCTATGCACCAGGCTTTTTAGTTGGTGGTGTGTTGGGTAACTTTGGTATTTCTGCTCGTCTTGGTGAAAGCATGTTCTTCGTGGTAGAAGCCGACGAGTACGACAGTGCTTTTTTTGATAAACGATCTAAGTTCGTCCATTACCACCCAAGAACCTTGGTGATGAATAACCTAGAGTTCGATCATGCGGACATCTTCGATGATCTTGAGGCAATTAAACGTCAGTTTCATCACTTAGTGCGCACTGTGCCAAGCAATGGCCGTATTTTCTCACCTAAGCAAGATACGGCTATTCAAGACGTTCTATCTCGTGGCTGTTGGAGTGAGACTGAATCGAGTGGTGAACTCGGTGATTGGGATGCGAAGAAGCTGGTTAAAGACGGCTCTAAATTTGAGGTTTACTTCCAAGGCGAATGCGTTGGAACTGTCGACTGGGATTTGGTTGGCGACCATAACGTCAATAATGCTTTGATGGCGATTGCAGCTGCGCGACATGTAGGGGTGACACCTGATTTAGCGTGTGAATCGTTGGCGAAGTTCATCAACACCAAACGTCGTCTAGAGTTTAAAGGCGAAGTGGCAGGCGTTTCTGTCTATGACGATTTTGCACATCACCCAACGGCAATTGAACTTACGCTGGGCGGCTTACGTAATAAGGTCGACACGAAGAAAATCATTGCCGTGCTAGAGCCTCGTTCTGCCACCATGAAACGTGGTGTGCATAAAGAAACCCTGGCTGATTCGTTGAAGCAAGCGGATTCTACCTACTTATTCCAACCGGAAAACATTGATTGGTTGGTACAAGATGTTGCGGACGCTTGTCACCAATCGGCACACGTGAGTGGTGACATGGATGCATTCGTTGCTAAAATTGTCTCAGAGGCACAAGCGGGCGACCAAATCTTGGTAATGAGTAATGGCGGTTTTGGTGGTATTCACCAAAAACTGTTGGATGGGTTGGCACTCAAAGGCTAATGGCGTTCACGACCTTATAATTTGAAGTAATTGAGAACATGACAAAACACGATAAAGCGATAACTCTTGCTTTCACTGGCGCATCCGGTGCGCCTTATGGCTTGCGTTTACTTGAATGCCTTTTGGCGGCCGATTATCAGGTCTACTTGCTGATTTCATCGGCAGCACGAGTGGTATTGGCGACCGAGCATGAACTCAAGCTACCTGCTGGGCCGGATGCGGCGAAACAAGCTTTGGTTAAACATCTTGGGTGTGACCCCGAAAAGCTGGTGGTGTGTGGCAAAGATGACTGGTTCTCGCCGGTTGCCTCTGGATCAGCAGCGCCGAAGCAGATGGTGGTGTGTCCATGTTCTGCAGGAAGCTTGGCTTCAATTGCACATGGCTTATCGGATAACTTGATTGAGCGAGCGGCAGATGTGGTCATGAAAGAGCGAGGCCAATTGTTGTTGGTGGTTCGTGAGACGCCATTTTCGACGCTTCATTTAGAGAACATGCACAAACTCTCAACCATGGGCGTGACGATCATGCCTGCGGCTCCGGGTTTTTATCACCAACCTAAGTCGATCGAAGATCTGGTCGATTTTATGGTGGCGCGTATTTTGGATCATCTTGGTATTGAGCAAGGTTTAGTGCCACGTTGGGGTTACGATCAACGTAATTGATCCAAACTTGATAGCTTATTGTTAAAATTCGAATTACAATTCTGAATACTCATCGGGGAGCAAACCATTCAGATAATGAATGCGAGCTGAGATCAAGCAAGTGCTTGGGACCCGTAAACCTGAACCAGATAATGCTGGCGTAGGAATTGAGTTAGGAACAACTTCTACCGTTCTCCTCCCTCAAACCTGTGCCGCTCAGACCATGGAGAGCGTCCAGTGAAATTCACATTAACAACCCTTGCTGTTACTACAGCCATCTCTTTTTCTGCCGTTGCTGCAGACAATACTCTAACTGTATATACCTATGATTCTTTTGCTGCGGATTGGGGCCCTCGTCCTGCCGTTGAAAAAGCATTTGAAGAAAAGTGTGGCTGTGATGTGAATTTTGTCGCGCTAGAAGATGGCGTGTCTATTCTTAACCGCTTGCGTCTTGAAGGTGGTAACAGCAAAGCAGACATCGTGTTAGGCCTAGATAACAATCTAATGGCTGAGGCGAAAGCGACGGGCTTATTGGCTGATCACAGTGTTGATACGTCATCAGTGACACTTCCTAACGGTTGGAACGACAGCACCTTTGTTCCTTATGATTTTGGTTACTTTGCCTTTGTATATAACACAGAGAAACTAGCAAACCCGCCTAAAAGCCTGAAAGAGTTGGTTGAGCAGCGTGATGATCTGAAGGTTATCTACCAAGATCCACGTACTTCAACACCAGGCCAAGGCATGATGTTATGGATGAAATCTGTTTACGGTGATGAAGCAACGGCAGCTTGGAAGAAGCTAGCTCAGAAAACCGTTACGGTAACCAAAGGTTGGTCTGAAGCTTACTCTATGTTCCTAGAGGGTGAGTCTGACTTGGTTTTATCTTACACAACGTCTCCGGCTTACCATATCATTGCAGAGAGCGATTCTAAGTACGCAGCAGCGAGCTTCGAAGAAGGGCATTACACTCAAGTTGAAGTGGCTGCTAAGGTTAAAGGCAGTAGCAACGAAAAGCTTGCTGATGAGTTTATGGCCTTTCTCCTAAGTGATGAGTTCCAATCGGCGATGCCTACAGGTAACTGGATGTACCCAGTAACGGGTGTCGAGCTACCAAAAGGTTTTGAGCAGTTAACTGTACCGCAGAAGGCGCTGAGCTTTAGCTCTGAAGAGATCGCCGAGAAGCGCAAGCCTTGGATTCGTGAATGGCAGAGTGCACTTACTTTCTAACGTACTTTTAAAAACTAGCTTTCTGTATTTAAAGGTTCATTCGACATCAATTGAGTGAGCCATTTACGGTAAAAATCAATCTATGATAAAGAAAACACCTAAGGTCGGGATCTGGGTTGCGATACTCATTACCGCCTTCGTGGTTTCAGCAGTTGGGGCATTGCTTAGCAATGCCCCTTCTCTTGATATCAGCCAAGTATGGTCAGATCCTTACTATTGGCATGTAACGAAATTCAGCTTTTATCAAGCGACATTCTCAACAGTGCTGAGTGTTGGTTTTGCTATACCTATTGCGCATGCTTTGTGTCGTAGACAATTTTTTGGACGAGCCTTGTTATTAAGGTTGTTCGCGTCGACCTTGGTTCTGCCTGTGTTGGTCGGAGTATTTGGCTTGCTGGCGATTTACGGCAACAGTGGTTGGTTAGCTAAGTTCTTGGCGAACTTCGACATTGAGCTACCATTCTCGATTTATGGCTTGAATGGTATTTTGTTGGCGCACGTTTTCTTCAACCTGCCTTATGCCAGCCGTTTACTTCTGCAAGCGTTAGATACCGTGCCTGCCGAGCAACACAAGCTGTGTGCTCATTTGGGCATGAGCCATTGGAATAAATTTAAATGGGTTGAATGGCCGAGGCTAAGACAGCAATTGCCTCATGTGTGTGGCTTAGTCTTCATGTTGTGTTTCACCAGCTTTGCTACCGTGATGGCGTTGGGTGGTGGTCCGAAATCAACCACCATTGAGCTAGCCATCTATCAAGCAATCAAATTCGACTTTGACCTGCAAGCTGGCGCGTTGCTCGCGATATGGCAAATGCTGTTGTGTGGCGTATTAGCTGTGAGTATTCAGCGTTTGTCTAAGCCTATATCTGTGACGGCTAGTCAGCTGTCGGAAGAGAAGTATTTGGTCAAGGACAGCTGGTGGTCAAAAGCTTGGGATAGCTTTTGGATCATCATAGTCTCAATGCTGGTATTGCCGCCCTTAGCGATGGTTATTTTAAGTGGTATTAACTCTCAGGCGCTCACTGTACTGAGCAGCGAGCCATTTTGGGCTGCGTTAATGACCTCGGTTCGTGTTGCTTCCCTCGCAAGTATCATCGCTGTTGGTATCGGTATCGCGATCCTTCTAACCAGTCGCGCATGGCGTTTGCAGAACAAGAACTTTAGAGCGGATAAGATTGAGCTGATTGGCACTATTATTTTGGTGACACCGGGCTTGGTGATTAGTACTGGCCTCTTCTTATTGCTCCGTTCATTTACCGATGTGTTCAGCTTAGCTTTCTTTATTGTGATTGCCGTAAACAGTTTGATGGCGCTGCCTTACGTAATTAAAACCTTAGCTCAACCTATGCTGCATTTGTCTCAGCAGTACCAGTATGTGTGTGCAAGCTTAGGAATGACAGGGTTCACTCGCTTTAGGTTGGTGGAGTGGCGCGCATTACGTAAACCTATGGCACAAGCATTCTCAATCAGCTTTATGCTGGCGATGGGCGACTTAAGTGCGATTGCCTTATTTGGTAGCCAAGATTTTAGAACTCTGCCTTTGTATCTATTCCAATTGTTAGGCAGCTATCAAATGGAAGCGGCGGCTGTGGTGTCAGTGAGTTTACTGTTGTTGAGTGTGGGCAGTTTTAGCCTGATTGAATTTTTGTTTACTCGAAGCTCAAAGCTAAAGAGTTAAGGAACCGATGATGTTAGTGATGAAAGATGTGGATTACCACTATCACCAAGAGTTGTTTAGTTTTGATTTCCAAGCCGAGCAGGGTGATATTGTTGCTCTGATGGGGCCAAGTGGTGCGGGTAAATCAACGCTACTCGCATTGGTTGCTGGGTTTATCGAGCCTACATCGGGTGAGATCTCAGTGGCTGGCCAGTCGCTTATTGGCAAAGAAGCACATCAGCGCCCATTGGCGATGTTGTTCCAAGAACACAACCTATTTTCTCACCTCACGGTGCGTGAAAATATTGGATTAGGCTTGCATCCAGGGTTAAAGCTTACCGTAACCCAAAAGCAATCTGTGGAACAAGCCGCAGCACAAGTGGGTGTTGCTGAGTATTTGGATAGATTGCCTGAGCACTTATCAGGCGGTCAACGCCAACGTGTCGCACTAGCGCGTTGTTTTGTTCAACCACACGACATTTGGCTGCTTGATGAACCTTTTTCTGCGCTTGACCCTTTGCTGCGGGAAGAGATGCTGAGCTTGGTAAAGCGATTAGCGGCAGAGCGCAATATTACCGTCTTGATGGTGACACACCATTTAGGTGATGCACGCAGCATTGCAAATAAGTTTGTTTTTGTGGCGCTAGGTAAGGTTTTGGTTGAAGACTCGATAGAGGTACTGACGACGGAGCATCCACAGCCAGAATTAAGCTCATTTGTTAAAGCGGGTGAGTGACGATTCATCACTTCTGTTGGATATCTTTGATATTGAGTACGTAGAAAACAAAAAGACCTAGCATGGGCTAGGTCTTTTATTCACTCTATGAGTAAAGCGAGATAACGATTAGTCTTCTAGCTTTAGCTCTTTTAAGATTTGGAAAATTTCACGAGAAGACTTTGCAGGCTTGTTCGCAGATTTCTCTTTGTTAGCCTGGCGAGCTAGCTGACGAAGACGCTGACGGTCTGCTTCAGGGTACATTTCCATGACTTCTGAAATAGCCGCATCACCTTCAGCAACAACACGATCACGCAGTTGCTCAAGCTTATGTAGCTCAGCTGTTGCTTGTGAGTGTTTGTTGCGTACTTTATCCAAAGCCGCTTGAATTGGCTCAGGATCGACATTGCGCATTACTTTACCAATGTATTGAAGTTGACGACGCTTCGCTTCATTTTTAAAGCGTTGTGCATCTTTAATCGCTTGTGCCAAATCTTCAGACAGCGGAAATTTGTCTAATACAGAAGGCTTTAGACCAACAAGCTCTTCTCCCAGCTTTTGCAGGGCATCCATGTCCGTTTTCATTTCTGTCTTACTTACCCAGATGATTTCTTCTTCTGGTTCCCATGGGGCTTTTTGGTTTTTGCGAGCCATCTTTTCTGCCTATGTCACTATCTCAAACGAATATATTGCCTATTTTAGCAAGAATCTTGGGGAGAAAGCGAAATTCTTGTTATCCTACGTAATATTGACCTAAAAAATTAGAATAGATATGGATGTAAAACAGCAAGTCGCCCAGCAAAGAGTTGAGCTAGAAGCCGCAGTAGCTAAAGCGTTGGATATGGCATCAGTGAGTGCAGATGCAGCTGAGGTCGCTATTACTAAGTCAACGGGTTTAAGTGTTTCAACACGTATGTGTGAAGTGGAAAACGTTGAATTTAATAGTGATGGTGCGCTAGGTATTACTGTTTATCGCGGCCAGAAAAAAGGCAGCGCATCTACATCTGATCTGAGTGAAAAGGCCATTGCTCAAACAGTAGCGGCTGCGCTTGATATCGCTCAGTACACTTCTGAAGACCCATTTGCAGGTCCTGCAGCAAAAGAATACATGGTAAAAGAAATTCCAGACTTGGATCTTTTCCACCCTGATGAACCAAACCCTGATTATGCTGCTGAAATTGCGATTGCTGCTGAGAAGCAAGCGTTAGCTTATAGCGACAAGATTAAGCAGAGTGATGGCGCAAGCTACGACAGCCATTATGGCGTTAAGGTTTATGGTAACAGCCATGGCTTACTAGCAAGCTACGCTTCAAGTCGCCATAGCACGAGCTGCTGTGTGATTGGAGAAGGCGCTAACGGTGAAATGGAACGAGATTACAGCTACACCGTTGCACGTCACCGTGATGAGCTATGGACGCCTGAGCGCGTAGGTCAAGAAGCAGCAGAAAAGACCATTAGCCGTTTGGATGCGAAAAAGCTACCAACAGGCCAATACCCAATTATGTTTGCTAACGATGTAGCTACTGGCCTGATCGGTCACCTTGTGATGGCGATCAGTGGCGGTAACCTTTACCGCAAGTCGTCATTCCTATTGGATCATCTAGGTCAGAAAATCCTACCGGACTGGTTTAATATTTCTGAGCGACCACATATCCTGCGAGGTTTGGCTTCAAGCCCGTTTGATAGCGAAGGTGTGTTCACTCAAGATCGTGAAATCATCACTGACGGTGTGCTAGCTACTTACTTACTAACGAGCTATGCCGCACGTAAAATGGACATGACACCAACAGGCCATGCGGGTGGTATTCATAACTGGTTTGTTAAATCGACCGGCCAAAACTTTGAGCAGATGCTAAAAGAGTTAGGGACTGGCTTCCTAGTCACTGAAGTGATGGGCCAAGGCGTAAACACCGTAACGGGTGATTATTCACGTGGCGCTGCAGGTTTCTGGGTTGAGAACGGAGAGATCCAATACCCAGTATCGGAAGTGACGATTGCGGGTAACCTAAAAGACATGTTTACTCAGATTGTTGCAGTCGGTAACGACGTAGAAACACGTTCTCAGATTCAAACGGGTTCTATCTTGCTTGAGTCAATGAAAGTCGCAGGTGAGTAATTCAATTAACACTAATTGATGAATTAAAAAAGGGAGCCAATGGCTCCCTTTTTGTTTTCTGTATGTCGCCAAAAATTGGCTAGCTGCTTCTGCTAACTAGATCAGTATGGTGGCTAAGCCTAAGAACACAGATAGGCCAATAACATCGGTTACGGTGGTCAGTGCCATACCGCCAGCAAGGGCTGGATCGATATTCATTTTCTTCAGCATCACCGGGATGGTTACACCGGCAATACCAGCCACTATCAAGTTGGTCATCATCGCTGCTGAGATGATGCCTCCCAGTATCCAGTTACCTTTCCAAGCGACCACGATACCGCCAATGATAACGGCCCATAGAACGCCGTTTAGGAAGCCGATTGCCGCCTCTTTGAGTAACAGTTCGCGTTTGTTACTGTCACCGATATGACCGAGTGCCAAACCACGAATCACTAAAGCAACGGTTTGGTTGCCCGCAACACCACCCATTGAAGGTACGATAGTCATCAGTACTGCTATCGCTGCCATTTGGTCGAGCGTTGCTTCAAACATATTCGATACCGATGCTGCAGCAAGTGCCGCGAGTACGTTAGCACCAAGCCACACACTACGACGACGAGCGGATTTTACGACTGGTGCGAAGGTATCTTCGTCATCGTCCATACCCGCCATACTCATCATTGAGTGTTCAGCATCTTCACGGATAACATCAACCACGTCATCGATGGTGATACGACCAACAAGGTGTTGATTGCTATCGACTACTGGCGCTGAAACCCAATTACGACGTTCGAACAGGCTCGCAATATCTGAAGCGCTGGTTTCAACCGCGATCGCTTCGTCGGCATCCTCCATCACTTCGGAAACTGCCACATCAGGCTGAGTCGTTACTAGTGTGGTAAGCGATAGGTTGCCGATAAGACGTTCTTCTTCATCAATAACATACAGAGCGTCAGTTGCATCGGGCAGTTCGCCACGCATACGCATGTAACGCAATACAACGTCAACATCGACATCACCACGAATCGTGATTACGTCGGTATTCATGATCGCACCCGCTGAATCTTCAGGGTACGACAGGGCGGTTTCAACTAATGCACGATCAACAGAGTCCATTTGAGAAAGGACTTCGCGAGAAACATCGTCGGGTAGGCTTCGAAGTACGTACGCGACGTCATCGGTTTCCATACCTTCGGTTGCTTCTGCTAAGGTCTCCGGTGCCATTTTTGACACAAGAGCATCTTTGACGTCTTCGTTTAGTTCATCAAGAATTTCACCGTAGTCTTCAGGATCGGTGAGTTGCCAGAGTACGTCACGACTTTTGCGAGGGGAGGCTTCTAAAAGGTGTGCAATATCCTCAGGTTCCATGTCCTGAAGTTGTCGGCGTACGTGAACAAATCGGCCGTTTTCTAGGGCTTCGCTGACTTCTTGGAGGGTTTGGTGAGCTTGGTCGAATTCTAATTGCTCTGCCATATTTTCCTCCTATCTCATTATTCTAACAATGCTTGGAATAGTAACTTAATTCTGGGGCTTATTTAAATCATAAACTTAGATAGAACTAAGATTTAATATTGGTTGGTTCGCTGTTTGAGTCTTATGTGTTGTAAGTGAAGCGTTTTCGCTACTCACCCTCATCAAACTTGTCTTCAATGAGATGACAGACGGCATCAAGCGCTTGCTGTGAATCGGTGCCTGCAGCTTGAATAGTAATATGTTGCCCTTGCGCTGATTCCAGCATAAGTAGCCCCATCACACTGTCTGCAGTTGCGATTTTATCTTCTTCGCTATGGATAGTGATGGTTGCATCAAAGCTTTGGGCAAGCTCAACCAATTTTACGGCTGCTCTAGCGTGAAGACCCAAGCGATTTTGGATCAGTACAGTTCGAGTTAATTCCATGGTTAGCCCTGTTGGTGCTTCTCTAGGGAGGCGTGTCTGATTTGAACTTGATGACCTAGTTGATCGAAGTACTCACCAATTTTTTGAGTTAGATAAACCGAGCGGTGTTTACCGCCAGTACAACCAATCGCGACCGTTAGGTAACTGCGATTATTCTTCTCCAACATTGGCAACCACTGTTCAACAAAGCCTTGGATCTGTTGCTTGAGCTCAAGAACTTCTGCGTGTTTTTCTAGAAAAGAGTGAATTGGAGCATCAAGACCTGTTAAAGGCCGTAGTGCTGGTTCCCAGTGAGGGTTCGGCAAAAAGCGAACGTCGAACACATAGTCGGCATCACTTGGTAGGCCGTATTTAAAACCGAAAGATTGAAAGACAATGATTAGCTCTTGCTTCTCTTTGCCTTCAACTTTAAATCGAACCTTTTCGCTCAATTCGTAGAGGTTGCAGTCACTACTATCAATCACAATGCAGGCTTGCTCTGCGAGAGGTGTTAGGAGTGTCTTTTCCAAATCAATCGCTTGCTCAAGAGATAATTTTTCTTGGCCGATCGATAACGGGTGGATTCTGCGTGTTTCGCTGTAGCGCTTGAGTAACGTCTGCTTGCTTGCATCGAGGAACAAGACGTTCACATCAATGTTGGTTGCAGACTCTAGCTGCTCTAGCATTTCTGTTACTAGCTGAGGCTCTTTCGGTAGGTTACGAATATCAATGCTAACCGCGACGTTTTGATTGATCTCACGTACCGATTCGACAAAGTCGTTGAGCAGGTTTACTGGCAGGTTATCGACGCAGTAATACCCCAAGTCTTCAAGGACTCGTAGCGCAACACTTTTACCGGCCCCAGATTGGCCACTAACAACGATTAACCGCATGTTATTGCTCGCAAGTTGGCACTTGAATCATGATGTCGTAAAGCTCTTGATCGCTTTGAGCGTTACGCAACTGTTTTAGAGTCTGCTTATCGTTTAGTCGCTCTGCCATACAAGAAAGGGTTTTTAGATGCTCCTTGCACTGTTCACTTGGAACAAGCAGGGCAAATAGTAGGTCGACAGGACGATTATCAATCGCATCAAATTCGATGGGATCTTGGCATTGCAGTAATACAGCAATCGCTTTATCACTGACATTCATACGAGCGTGGGGAATAGCAATGCCATTACCAATGCCTGTACTGCCCATTTTTTCACGGCTCAACATGCACTCAAACAGTTCTGTTGAATCTTGACCACAGCTTTCTGCTGCGATCTGACTGATGAGCTCAAGGGCTCTTTTTTTGCTTGTGCATTGGACTGCACTTTTGGTGCAGTCCAATGAAAGTACTTCGCTTAATTGCATGTTAGTGACTACTTAGCTTTTCTTTGTGCTTGTTGAGTTGGCGGACGAGTTTATCAACCAATGAATCAATCGCGGCATACATGCTTTCATCTGTTGCTGTCGCATGGATTTCACCCTGATTTATATGCAGGGTAGCTTCTGCGATTTGATTGATTTTCTCAACTTTTAAAACAACCTGAACGCTATTTATATGATCAAAGAAGCGCTCAAGTTTGTCGAATTTGGTGTGAACATAGTCTTGCATTGAATCGGTAAGATCAACGTGATGGCCTTGAATATTGATTTGCATAGACTTTCCTTTTCAGTTGGTTGCCTGATTATAGTTGCTAAGTAAATAGCGACTAAATGAGCTTATAGCAGGCGTTTACGCTGACTCGAAGGGGCAATGCCCAGAGACTCACGGTATTTCGCTATGGTACGTCTAGCTACCTGAATTCCTTGGTCAGCCAGTAAAGCAGCAATCTTGCTATCACTTAGAGGTTTCGCGGTGTTTTCTGCCGCGACGAGCTTCTTAATGAGTGCGCGAATTGCTGTCGATGAACATTCACCGCCATTGTCAGTGCTGACATGGCTTGAGAAAAAGTATTTGAGTTCGAAGATTCCACGTGGTGTGTGCATGAATTTTTGAGTCGTCACACGAGAGATCGTGGATTCGTGCATATCAACAGCTAACGCAACATCATTCAGAACCATTGGCTTCATCGCTTCTTCGCCATGTTCGAAGAAATCACGTTGATGTTCAACAATGCATCGCGCAACTTTGAGTAGCGTCTCATTTCGACTCTCTAGGCTTTTAATTAGCCACTTTGCTTCTTGCAAATTTGAGCGGATGTATTGGTTGTCGGCGCTGTTGCCTTTACTACCCAGATCAGCGTACTGCTGATTCACTTTCAGTTTAGGCACGCTATCAGGGTTAATGGTCACTAACCATTTGCCAAGGTCTTTGAAGACAGATACATCCGGAACCACATACTCAGTTTCATCTGGAGTAATCTTACTGCCAGGGCGAGGGTCCAGCTGTTGAATAAGCTGCAAAACTTCACGTAGTTCTGCTTCTTTCAACTTGGTCTCTTTGATAACCAGTTTGTAATCGCGATTGCCGAGTTGGTCGATATGGCTAGTAAGTACTAACTTAGCTTCGTTGAGCCAAGGCGTATCTTGAGGGAAGGTTGCCAGTTGCAGTAACAAGCAATCTTGCAGGTTGACTGAACCGACACCTAGCGGGTCAAACTGCTGAATTCGTTTACGTACGGCTTCAATTTCATCAAGCTCGATCTCTTCATTGTCGAAGTTTTCAAGGATGTCTTCACAAGTTACAGTGAGGTAGCCATAGTCGTCGATGGCATCTATCAATGCAAAAGCGATGCTTCGGTCGGTGTCAGTGAATGGTGTTAAATCGAGTTGCCAAAGCAGGTAATCGTGCAGGCTTTGAGTGGTTTCACCTTGATAAACAGGCATGTCGTCATCAATCGCAATACCCGTATTACCGGTGTTTGCGCTGTAGACGTCTTCCCAAGTTGTGTCGATTTCTAGTTCGTTGCCAATCTCTGATTTTTCGATTAAGTCTGAGCTATCAGGTAAGTCTTGCTCTGTGGCTTCAACTGTTTCTTTTTCGTCACTGCTAGGTTTTTCTTCCGACGTTGGCGTATCTTCATTGCCTTCTTCGACATCGAGTAGTGGGTTAGATTCAAGTGCTTCTTGAATCTCTTGCTGCAAATCTAAAGTAGACAATTGCAACAAACGAATCGCTTGCTGCAATTGAGGAGTCATTGCTAACTGTTGGCCTAGCTTAAGTTGTAATGAGGGTTTCATTCAGTGTGACTTACCTAGTTATTATTCTTAGAACTCTCGATACTCTCTATATAATCATAGACGGAATTGTTCGCCTAGATAAACTTGTTTAACTTGTTCGTTATTGAGAACATCTTCAGGAGTACCTTCAGCGATTAGGTGTCCTTGGCTTACGATGTAAGCTTTTTCACATACGTCTAGTGTTTCACGAACGTTGTGGTCGGTAATCAAAACGCCCAAGCCACGATCGCGTAGGTGAACAATGATTTTTTTGATATCGATAACCGAGATCGGGTCAACACCAGCGAACGGTTCATCCAGAAGAATGAACTGCGGGTTTGCTGCCAATGCGCGAGCAATCTCAACACGACGACGCTCACCACCCGACAGAGCCATACCATTACTGGTGCGGATATGTTGGATGTGGAATTCTTCAAGCAGGTCTTCCAATTTATCTTGACGCTGTTCATTGGTCATCTCATCACGGGTTTGTAATACCGCCATGATGTTGTTCTCAACTGACAACTTACGGAAAATCGATGCTTCTTGTGGCAGATAACCGATACCAAGACGAGAGCGACTGTGCATTGGCAAGATACTGATGTCTCGGTCATCAATGCTGATGGTGCCCTCATCACGCGCAACTAAACCAACAATCATATAGAAAGACGTGGTTTTACCTGCACCGTTAGGCCCAAGCAGACCAACGATCTGGCCTGACTCTACCTGCAAGCTTACATCGGTTACTACCTTACGCTTGCTATAGGTTTTCGCTAGGTTTTTTGCTTTAAGAACAGCCATCGCTACTTATTCACTTCCGTTGGTTGTAAAACCGTTGACACTCGTTTGTTTTCACCACTGTCAGCGACTAATTTCTGAGAACCGATCTGGTAAGTGATCTTAGAGCCGCGAATGATACTGCCATCTTGAGATAGCATCGCATTCTTGGTCATGATCAGTTTGTCGGCAACAAGCTGGTAATGCAGGTCGTCAGCTTCACCGTAGAGTGTCTTACCATCGTCAGTAAGCTGAGAGAAGGTTGCTGGCTTACCAAAGCCTTGAATTTCTTCAATCTCGCCGTTTACGGCGTTGCGGGTAACAATAACCTTATCGGCATTGATATTGATGCTGCCTTGTTTAAGGTTTACATCACCAAGAAAGGTTACTTGATTACTTTTCATATCCAATTGCTGGCTGTCTGAGTCAATGTAGACAGGTTGCTCGCTATCCGAAGAAAGGGCATAGACATTTGGTGCCGCAAGGGTCAAAGCGAATAAACTAAGGTGTAAGAGTTTCATATCTACCTTGAACAGAATTAAAGAGGGTTGCATTGTTGGTACCGAAGTTACCTTTCATTGCTTGTCCCTCAGTTTCAAAAAATGTACCGATCATATGGACCGGAGTCTCTGAATAAAAATCTCGGCTAGGCAGCTCAACAACCATTTTATCTGTAGTCATTGTATCGAAGCTGGCTTCTGGCAATAGGTTCTTTGCCACGACGTTGTCATAAAAAGTGACAACTTGATTCTCATCCATAATCGCGCGATCAGCGGTGACTTGCCATTCAATCGTGTGTCCTTCTCGGAATACCGAAAGAACCGGGTTTTGAAAGTGCGTATCGCCAACCACTGAGTAATGTTCTAAATACGTCGATTCAACCTGATAGCTACGAATACCGCTTTCGTCATAGCTAATGTTGTTTAGGCTTTTGCCACTAAACGCGGGCAGCTCCAAATTTGGAGCTACTTGTATCGTTGATGTTTGCTCTTTGTCGTACAGATAATAGGTCGACCAAGAGGCAATAAATATTAGTATTAAATAGATAATACGAGTAAAACTCATATGCTTAAACCTTTATGCACGTCGAGTTCATTTCTTGCTTGTAAAATAAGGTCGCAAACTTCACGTACCGCACCATGACCACCGTTAATGGTTGTCACGTAGTTTGCTCGCTTTGCAAGTAGCGGGTGACCATCTGCTACACAGACCTTCAAGCCAACTTTTTCCATCACAGGCCAGTCGATCAGATCGTCGCCGATGTAACCTGTGTTTTCAGGATTTACAGAAAGCTTATCGCAAATATCCTGGTATGCCTTAACTTTATCGTCTTGGCCTTGATAAATCAGCTTGATGCCTAGAGCAGTCATTCGATTCTCAACAATTTGAGATTTACGACCAGTGATGATCGCGATTTCAATACCCGCGTTCATCAGTGATTTAATGCCGTAACCGTCACGAGTGTGAAAGGTCTTCAGCTCTTCACCGTTGTTGCCCATGTAGATGCGACCATCAGAGAATACACCATCGACATCGCAAATTAGTAGTTTGATCTCTTTTGCTACTGCGAATACATCAGCATCTACTGTGCCGTATAAGGTTTCGACTGTCTGTGTCATTACATTACTCCTGCTTTCAGTAAGTCATGCATGTTTAAGGCTCCAACCAGCTTACCTTCATGGCACAACATCAGGCCATTGATGCTTTTAGCTTGCATCAAGTTTAATCCCTCTACTGCGAGCATGTTTGGTTCTGCTACCGTTGGGTTAAGTGTCATTACGTCGCCGATCTGCGTGTTATGAATATCAACGCGCTTGTCTAGGATTCGGCGTAAATCACCATCGGTAAAAATACCGGCCATTTGGCCATCTTCACCAACGATGGCTGTCATGCCCAAGCCTTTTTGAGATATCTCTAACAGAGCATCTCGTACTAGCGCATCTGGTGCAACAACAGGGAGTGCATCACCTGTGTGCATGATGTCGTCTAGTTTTAACAGCAGTTGACGACCTAAAGCGCCACCTGGATGAGACAATGCAAAGTCTTGAGCGGTAAAGCCTCGAGCCTGCAAAAGTGCAACGGCTAATGCATCACCCATAACCAAAGTCGCCGTGGTACTGGTTGTTGGTGCTAAGCCCAGTGGACACGCTTCTTCCGGTACTGAAATTTGTAAATGGATATCAGACAAGGTCGCCATGTTTGATGTTGGCTTACCTGTCATGCTGATGATCTTGATGTTCAGACGCTTTAATACAGGGAATAGGCTGAGGATTTCTCCCGATTCGCCTGAGTTGGATATTGCGATCACAATATCGCCAGGTTCGATCATGCCTAAGTCGCCATGCGCTGCTTCTCCTGGATGCACAAAGAAAGCCGATGTCCCGGTACTTGCCAACGTCGCTGCTATTTTGTTGCCAATGTGGCCTGACTTACCCATTCCCATCACAACGACTTTGCCTTTATTGTTCAGGATAAGGTCGCAAGTTTTACAAAAATCATCATTAAAATATTGGTCTAATTGAGTGAGACCTGCAACTTCGGTTTCCAAAACTTGTTTTGCAACGCTGCGGTAATCAAATGACTGAGACATCAAATACTCCAAGTACGGGAAGTTAAATCAACAATTAAGCCGACATGTTCATTAGTAGGTAACTTTGGTAGGCCACAAACGTGATAATTAACACGCCGCCTTCAATGCGATTCACGCTACGAGATTTTCCTAGTGCCATAACAACAAGCAGTAGCGATACGCCTAGCATTACCCAGAAGTCACGACCCATAGCGAACTCGCTCAAGATCGAAGGGTTTAGGATGCCCGGGATACCCATAACAGCAAGGATGTTGAATACGTTTGAGCCAATGATATTACCCACGGCCATATCATCTTCACCCTTCATAACACCAGCAAGTGATGCGGCAAGCTCAGGCAGACTAGTACCTACGGCAATGATAGTTAGACCTATGACAAGATCGCTCATGCCAAAATATTTCGCGATGATCACAGCGTTATCTACCAGCATATCAGCAGCTAAAGGTAGGACGATTAGACCAATCACCACCCACATTGCAGCCTTAGGGTTACTTACGCCTTCTGGGATCTCTGATTCTTGTTCATCAAGGAAAGCATCGCCGTTCTTTTTCTCGCTGCGGCTGATTTGCAACATAGCAAACAAAAACGCGGCAAAAAGAACAAACAACAACACGCCTTCATAGAAGCCTAGGTGGTTGTCCCACAATAGGGCGCCCGCTAGTAGAGTGACACCGATCATTAATGGGAGTTCACGACGAATCACGCCTGAGCTAATAGATAATGGCTTAATCAGCGCTGTAATACCTAAAATCAGCGCGATGTTGGCGATGTTTGAACCTAAAACGTTACCAACGGCCGTATCTGTTTTGCCATCAAGGGCTGCAGTTGCAGAAACCATCATTTCAGGAGCCGAAGACCCCATTGCTAAGATCGTCATACCGATAACTAGTGGTGAAATACCGAAGTTGCGAGCAAGAGCTGCGGCACCGTAAACCAGCTTATCTGCACTCCACACCAAAAAACCTAGACCGATAATAAGAAACGCAATCGCTTCAAGCATGATGATTCCTAAAAAATTAATAAAAACGGAGAATTAACCGCTAATTTTGACCTGTTGCTAGATAAAAGGGAAGTCACTCGGCAAATTAATTACCAGTTAGCTGGCAAGAAAGAGAGCTCAATAGATAATTTTCTAATGCTTTCAAATTCCTGCATAGATTCCTGTTTAATATGAATTAATTGAACAGTGCTTTTAATTCTAAAGTAGACTCATTATTATTGCAGCCATAATTGGCGTTTTTTAAAGCAAGGAAACAACAAAAATATGTTGAACACTGAGCTTGTGAAAGTTAAGAACCTCAGCTTTTCACGCGGTGATCGCGTTATCTTTGATGATATAAGTTTAGAGGTTCCTCAAGGTAAGATAACCGCAATTATGGGGCCGTCAGGGATTGGTAAAACGACCTTGTTGCGTTTGATTGGCGGACAGTTGCCGCCAGATGGAGGCGAAGTCTGGTTTGATGGCGACAACATCCCTGCATTATCACGTCGAAAGCTTTATCAAGCACGTAAGAAAATGAGCATGCTATTCCAATCGGGTGCGCTTTTTACGGATCTCAATGTGTTTGATAATGTGGCGTTTCCTCTGCGAGAGCACACTGAACTGAATGAAAAATTCATTCGTACCATCGTATTACTTAAGCTTGAGGCGGTAGGGTTACGAGGGGCAGCACAGTTAATGCCAAGTGAATTGTCTGGCGGTATGGCGAGACGAGCGGCGTTGGCACGTGCGATTGCCTTAGATCCAGAGCTCATCATGTACGATGAACCGTTTGTTGGCCAAGACCCAATCACCATGGGTGTTTTGGTTGAGCTTATTCGTAACCTCAATCAAGCGTTGGGCTTAACCTCGATTGTCGTTTCTCACGATGTTCCAGAAGTAATGAGTATTGCGGATTGGGTTTACCTCATGGCAGATAGCAAAATCATTGCTGCGGGAACGCCTGAAGAGTTGTACAACAACGACGATCCGAGAGTGCAGCAATTCTTACAAGGTGAAGCGGATGGTCCGGTGCCGTTTAGATTCCCTGCGCAAAGTCTAGAAAAGGATTTGTTTTAATATGATAGCTAAAACTATTGCGGGTGTCGGTAGACGTACACTTGCGATTTGCGAGTCATTTGGTCGAGCAAGCCTGATGTTATTCGGGGCGTTGTTTGGCATCCCGAGACTAAAAAACTTCCCTTTATTAGTAAAACAACTTTATAGCGTTGGCGTTCAGTCATTGGCTATTATTTTAGTTTCGGGTCTGTTCATTGGCATGGTACTCAGCCTGCAAGGTTATGTCGTGTTAATCGACTACGGCGCAGAGGGGAACCTTGGTCAGATGGTCGCTCTTTCTCTGTTACGAGAGCTCGGTCCTGTAGTGACAGCGCTGCTGTTTGCAGGTCGCGCAGGTTCTGCGTTAACGGCTGAGATTGGCTTGATGAAGGCTACAGAGCAGATCTCCAGCCTTGAGATGATGGCCGTTGACCCTCTTAAACGCATTATTGCACCACGACTTTGGGCCGGGCTTATCTCAATGCCATTGCTTGCTATGATCTTTATGGCGGTAGGCATTTGGGGCGGTCAGTTAGTGGGTGTTGATTGGAAAGGCATTGACCACGGTAGTTTCTGGTCTGCGATGCAGTCTTCTGTTGAGCTAGGTCGAGATATTGGTAACAGCATGATCAAGTGTATGGTCTTCGCTATCACCGTAACTTGGATCGCACTTTTCAATGGTTACGATGCGGTACCGACCTCTGAAGGTATCAGTCAGGCAACCACACGCACAGTAGTGCACTCTTCTCTAGCGGTATTAGGGCTAGATTTTGTTCTTACCGCATTGATGTTTGGGAATTAATCATGCAACAAACTCGAAAATTAGAATTATGGGTCGGCACCTTTGTTATTGCCGGAATTTGCGCAATCTTAATCATGATCTTTCAAGTCGCTGACGTAAAAGGCATAGGTTCGAACCATACTTACAATCTCAAAGCGACCTTTGACAACATTGGTAGCCTAAAGGTTCGTTCTCCGGTGAAAGTGGGGGGCGTGGTTGTTGGCCGAGTTCAAAGTATTGAGCTTGATACCGAGAGCTACCTGCCGGTGGTTAAATTGTCTATTGATTCGAAGTACTCACAATTTCCTGATACCTCTAGTGCTCAAATTTTAACGTCAGGTTTAATCGGTGAGCAGTACATCAGTTTGGTTCCAGGCTTCATTTTTGACGATGAAGAGATGCTGGTCGATGGGGATTCTATAGAAGATACTAAATCGGCATTGGTACTCGAAGATTTGATTGGCCAAGTGCTGTATAGCGTTGGCGGCTCTGATGACAATAAAGCTGAGGAATAAGAGGATGTTGAAAACGATGAGTCACTTAAAAACATGGTTTTTCGCTGTAATGGCCTTGTTGATTTCTACTCAAGCTTTTGCGGATACGACTATTGATAAAACGCAGCCTTACCAAATGATGACGCAAGTCGCTGAGGTGGCATTTGAGCGCTTAAAGAGCGAACAAGACAACATTCACCAAGATCCAGAACTCCTTAAGGTGATCGTGGAAGAAGAGTTGATGCCTTATGTGAATGCACAATATGCGGCACTTAAGTTATTAGGGCCAAATCTGAAAGGCGCGGATAGAAAAGATGTCCGTGTATTTATCGACTCATTCCGTAAATACTTGGTTTCTTCTTACGCGCAAGTACTGACTCAATATTCAGACCAAACCATCGAGTTTGGCCCTGAACCAAAAATCAAAGCGGACAGCCGTATTACCAGTATCAAGGTAGATATCATTGATTCGCCGCGACCTAACATCAAGCTTGAATTTAAACTTCGTAAAGACAAAAAATCTGGCGAGTGGAAGGCATTTGATATGGTTGCGGAAGGGATTAGCCTGTTGTCGAGCAAGCAATCGGAGTGGAATACTAAGATTCGTCAAGAAGGCATCTTACAGGTTGCTGACGAGCTAGAGAAATTAGCAGCACAACCGATTCGTTTTGAGAGTAATAAATAATGAGCCATTCTCAATGGCAAGCACTAAGCTCTAAAGAATATCAGCTGCTCGGCGATATCGACCGAGACAGTGTCCCTGCAATCTGGCGTATATTGGAAAAGTGGCAAACGACGGAATCGAGCGTTGAAATTGACCTTAGCCATATAAATCGAGTCGATTCAGCAGGAATGGTGATGCTAATTCACTTATTAGAGCATGCAAAAAATCAAAACTGTCATATAATGCTCAGTTTCGTGCCAGAACAATTACGAACGTTGTTCCAATTGAGCAATATCCAGCCAATGATGGCAGAACACATAAAAAATTAGGCAGGAGCTATTTGTGGACAGCACAAAAGTACAAGAATTATTAGCAGAGGCACTGAACCTTCAGGAAATTTTCGTGAAGGGTGAAGGCAGTCATTACGAAGTTGTTGCGGTTGATCCATGTTTTGACGGCATGAATCGAGTTAAGAAGCAGCAACTAATCTACGGCCCACTAATGGAATACATTCAACGCAATGACATCCATGCTCTTTCTATTAAGGCTTTCACGCCAGAAGAGTGGGAACGTGATAAGAAACTGATGTCACTTTAAGGTTTATGATGGAAAAGTTTCGAGTTATTGGATCGGACAAGCCGCTAAGCGGTGAAGTGACGATCTCAGGCGCAAAAAATGCAGCGCTACCTATCTTATTTGCTTCAATTCTTGCTGAAGAGCCAGTTGAAGTGAGTAATGTTCCTCACCTACGTGACATCGATACTACGATGGAGCTACTAAAGCGTCTCGGCGCAAAAGTATCACGTAACGGTAGTGTTCATGTTGATGGCAGTGAAATTAATGAGTTTTGTGCGCCTTACGATTTAGTAAAAACAATGCGTGCTTCTATCTGGGCTTTAGGTCCTCTAGTCGCTCGTTTTGGTGAAGGCCAAGTATCACTTCCTGGTGGTTGTGCAATTGGTGCTCGCCCTGTTGATTTGCATATCCATGGCCTAGAGCAACTAGGTGCGACCATTAAGTTGGAAGATGGTTATGTGAAAGCAAGTGTTGATGGCCGTTTGAAAGGCGCGCACATCGTGATGGATAAAGTAAGCGTTGGCGCTACGATTACTATCATGTGTGCAGCAACACTAGCGGAAGGTACAACAGTACTCGATAACTCAGCGCGTGAGCCTGAGATTGTTGATACGGCTGACTTCCTAAACAAACTAGGTGCTAAAATTTCTGGCGCAGGTACAGATACGATTACTATCGAAGGCGTTGAGCGTCTTGGTGGTGGCCAACACTCTGTGGTTGCTGACCGTATTGAAACGGGCACTTTCCTGGTTGCTGCTGCTGTTTCTGGCGGTAAAGTGGTTTGTCGCAACACCAACGCTCATCTTCTTGAAGCTGCCTTAGCGAAGCTTGAAGAAGCGGGTGCGAAGGTTGAAACGGGTGAAGACTGGATCAGCCTTGATATGACGGGTCGTGAACTGAAAGCGGTGAAAATCGTAACGGCACCTCACCCTGGCTTCCCAACCGATATGCAAGCACAGTTTACTCTGCTTAACATGATGGCGAAGGGCAGTGGTGTTATCACTGAGACTATCTTTGAAAACCGCTTTATGCACATTCCTGAGTTACAGCGAATGGGCGCAAAAGCGGAAATCGAAGGCAACACGGCTATCTGTGGTGAGACGGAAAAACTGAGCGGCGCTCAAGTAATGGCTACGGACCTTCGCGCATCTGCGAGCCTTGTGATTGCTGGCTGTATTGCTCAAGGCGAAACCATCGTTGACCGTATTTATCACATCGATCGTGGCTACGATAAGATTGAAGATAAACTGTCAGCCTTAGGCGCAAACATTACACGATTTAGTGAGTCGAACTAACCTAGGTTAGTGGATTCATGAATCAGTAAGATGAAAACATAAAAGTCGGAACCTTGGTTTCGGCTTTTTTATAGTTGTATTTACCGCAAGTAAACCTATTGCTCATTTTTGCGCGAATAGATGAATCAACTTGGCGGTCGGTGAGGAACAAAATGATAGCAATATTACGTATTTTCGCAGTGGCGATATTTGCGATTCTTATGTTTGTATTTGGGTGTGGTTACTGTTTACTAAGCCCGCGCAACCCAAAACACGTATTTACCTTTGGCCGCTATTTCGGTCGCATGTCGAAGATCTTCGGTATGAAGTTAGAGCTTCGCATCCCAGAAGATGCCTACTCTCGCGGCCAACATGTTTATGTGGCGAACCACCAAAACAGCTGGGATCTATTCACGATTTCATCAGCGGTAACGCCAAAAGTGGTGACGGTTGGTAAGAAAAGCCTAGTGTGGATGCCTCTATTTGGTCAGCTTTACTGGTTGACGGGTAACATCCTAATTGACCGTGCTAACCGCAGCAAAGCGGTGGGTACCATTGATCAGGTAGTGACCAGCCTAAAAGAGAGCGACGTTTCAGTATGGATGTTCCCTGAAGGGACTCGTTCTCGTGGCCGTGGTCTGCTGCCATTCAAAACGGGTGCATTCCATGCGGCGATTGGTGCTGGCTTACCGATTATCCCTATCGTGTGTAGCTCAACAGGTGGCGTGAAGCTAAACCGTTGGAACAACGGCCATGTGATTGTTGAGATGCTGCCACCAATCAGCACTGAAGATTACGATAAGTCTAATGTTCGTCAACTGGCTAACCTAGCTCGTGAGCAGATGGCTGCTAAGCTTGAAGAGTTAGACAAAGAAGTGGTTGAGCTTAATAAGAAGTAATCATCTAAGCGAAACGATGAACAATAAAAAAGGTTGCCAATTGGGCAACCTTTTTTGTATCTGATAAACGCTCAGCATTATGCCTTATTCGTTTACTAGAAACCGTTTATTCTAGATATTAAAACCTATTTGCGAACCGCAATAGCTTCGATCTCAATACCTACATCTTTTGGCAGACGTGCTACTTCAACACATGAACGTGCAGGGTAGTTCGCAACGCCGTGCTCATCAAAGAATTTGCCGTAAACTTCGTTTACTGTGCCGAAGTCGTTTAGGTCTTTTACGAATACCGTTAGTTTTACGATGTCTTTTACAGTCAGGCCTGAAGCTTCAACAACCGCTTGAACGTTGTCTAGAGATTGGCGAGCTTGCACTGCGATATCAGCAGATACTTCACCAGTTGCTGGGTTTACTGGGATTTGACCAGAAGTCAGTACCATGTTACCAAGGTCAACACCTTGTACGTATGGGCCGATTGCAGCTGGAGCAGATTCTGTGTGAAGTACTTTAGTCATTGGTTTATTCCATCAGTTATTAGATAAAAATCAATTTTCAGTGTGCCTTCAAACTTTGGATAGGTAAAGAGCAAAATACCCCGCATAGGCGAGGTATTTGATAGTTTTTACATTCGGTCAGCGTTGCCGTATGGCGTTATCTTTCTGTCACGATCTCGCGAGAGAATACCTTTTCGCAATACTTACACTTTAATCGAATATCTTCTTTCTTTTCAAAGATCTTAAAGCTGCTTTCAACCGGTTCATTGTGAGTAATACAGTTGGTGTTTGGACACTCGAAAACATCGTTGATTTGCTCAGGAAGTTCTAGGGGGAGCTTCTTAACCACTTCGTAATCTTCGATTTGGTTTACTGTTGCATGAGGTGCGTAAAGAGCCAGCTTGCTCGCCTGTTCTTCGGTGATAAACACATTCTCAATCTTGAGTAGGTCTTTTCCGCCTAGTGCAGAAGACGGCAGATTTAGGCCAATCGTCACACGCTGATGAGAGTTGTGCATGTCGAACAGTTTTAGCACTTTGATCCCGATGTTAGCTGGGATGTGGTCGATAACAGTACCGTTTCTGATTGCTTCAACTTTTAATTGAGTCTCTTTAGACATGATATTTCTCCTCTACAGCGTTTCGTTAAGAACAAGGGCTAGTAATGCTTCACGCGCGTAAACACCATTCTCTGCTTGCTGGAAGTAGTAAGCGTAAGGTGTTTTATCGACATCGATAGTAATTTCATCAACGCGAGGAAGAGGGTGTAGAACCTTCAGGTTATCGCGTGCATTTTCCAGCATTGAAGCGGTCAGGATATACGCTGATTTGATGTGCGCGTATTCTGACTCATCGAAGCGCTCTTTTTGAACTCGAGTCATGTACAAGACATCAAGCTCAGGAATGACATCTTCCATGTCCGTCAATAGTTGGTACTTGATGCCCGCTTCATCAAGCTCTTCGCAAATGTAGTCTGGCATCGCTAGTGCTTCTGGTGCCACGAAATAGAAACAGATGTTGTCGAACTTCGCTAGCGCTTGCGTCAACGAGTGAACTGTACGGCCGTACTTAAGGTCACCAACGAATGCAACGTTTAGGTTGTCGAGGCGGCCTTGTGTCTCGGCGATAGAGAATAGGTCTAATAACGTTTGTGTTGGATGTTGATTTGCGCCGTCACCTGCGTTAATAACTGGTACACCGTTTGAGAACTCAGAAGCCAGACGCGCTGCGCCTTCTTGAGGGTGACGCATTACGTAAGCGTCAACGTATGAAGAGATAACCTGTACCGAGTCCGCTAGCGTTTCGCCTTTCTTTGCCAAAGAAGTGTTACCACCACTGTCGAAGCCAATCACGTCACCACCGATGCGTTGAATCGCAGTTTCAAAGGAGAGGCGAGTTCGCGTAGAAGGTTCGAAGAAGCAGCTGGCAACAACTTTGTTCTTGATGAGTTCTGGGTTTGGTACAGCCTTTAGCTGACCTGCCGTTTGAACAATTAATTCTAGCTCTTCACGAGAAAGCTCTGGAATTGAGATGATGTGCTTTTGATAGAGCGAATTCGCCATGATCTTCTTCCCCACAATAATGTATTGGCCATAAAAAAGCCCCCCATAATGGGAGGCTTTAAAAAAGTGCTGAAAAGCAGAATAGACGGCCTGGCAAGCATGTTAGCTTGCGAGCAATATTTGGTGTCTTCATAATTTTATTATGTGTTTTCACAATATCATTATGTTTTATCACAACATTGCTTGGCGTCATTTTCACTACTCTCAGACAAATTGCCGAGAATTATACGCTTTCAATTTGTGAGCGCAAGCGATTACATCAAGCTTTTGTTTACTTTCAATATTCGCTATTGGCCCAGTGTCGCAACCATTACCGCTTTGATGGTGTGCATGCGATTCTCAGCTTCATCAAACACAATTGAGTAATCCGATTCAAAGACTTCGTCAGTGACTTCTAAACCGTTCATTCCATACTTGTCTGCGACTTGCTGGCCGATTACGGTTTCATTGTTGTGGAAAGCAGGTAAGCAGTGCATGAATTTCACTTGAGGGTTACCAGTGAGCTTAATAACTTCCATATTCACTTGGTAAGGCGTCATAACAGCAACACGTTCGTCCCAAGCTTCTGGCGCCTCGCCCATCGAGACCCAAACATCGGTGTAAAGGAAATCACAACCTTTAACACCTTCAGCAACGTCTTCGGTTAACGTGATTTTAGCACCTGTACTTTGCGCGATAGCTTGGCACTCTTCAACGAGCTGTTCTTCTGGCCAAAAGGCTTTTGGCGCGACAAGGCTAATATCCATACCCATTTTCGCAGCACCGACTAAAAGTGAGTTGCCCATGTTGTTACGAGCGTCACCTAGGTAGGCAAAGCTGATTTGATGTAGATGTTTACCGCGACCATGCTCAAGCATAGTGAGGAAATCAGCCAAGATCTGAGTCGGATGGAATTCATCGGTTAGGCCGTTCCAAACCGGCACACCAGCGTATGCGCCAAGATCTTCGACAGTGCTTTGACCAAAGCCACGGTATTCAATGCCGTCGTACATACGACCTAATACACGAGCCGTATCTTTCATTGATTCTTTCTGACCAATCTGAGAACCAGAAGGGCCTAGATAAGAGACTTGAGCACCTTGATCAAAGGCCGCTACCTCAAAAGCACATCGAGTTCGTGTTGATGCTTTTTCAAAGATCAAAGCGATGTTTTTACCGTTAAGCTTTTTCTGCTCTGTTCCTGCATACTTAGCTTTTTTTAGATCAGCAGACAGATCGAGTAAAAACTGAATCTCTTTAGGAGTAAAGTCGAGAAGTTTTAGAAAGTTACGATTGCGAAGATTAAAGGCCATCTCTCGCTCCTTGCGAATATAGAATCAATGAAGAACTCAGTTAAACATAAAGATGCTATATTTGTGAATATTTATTTTATTAATTTAATAAAAAAGGCCAGTAAATGAATACTGGCCTAGATAAGTTATTGAGTTCGTTTAACTGAGCTCTTTGACTTAGATACCGTCTCTTTCGATAGGGCAGCTCATACAGCGTGCGCCGCCACGACCACGGCCTAGCTCGTTGCCAGGAATCGTTAGAACTTCGATACCCGCTTTGTCGTATTTCTCATTGGTGTAAACATTACGCTCATAGCCAATCACGGTACCTGGCTTCACTGTTAGTACGTTGTTAGCGTCATTCCACTGTTCACGTTCAGCTTCATAGTTGTCACCGCCAGTCGTGATGATCTTCAGCTGATCAAGGCCTAGAGCCCCTTCAATTGCTGACAGGTAGTTTTCCGATTTCTCTACACGCATCTCACCATTTTCTTTTGGTGTTAGGCGCCAAGTATCTAGATCTTTGCGAACAATCTCAGGGTAGACAGAGAAAGTGTCGATATCCATGTGCGTCATCACCGTATCAAGGTGCATACAAGAGCGGTGTTTTGGTAAATCGATAGCAATTACTTCGGTTGCTTGACCCGAACGGAACAAGCTAGCCGCTAGGTTTTCGACACCTTGTGGCTTGGTACGCTCAGAGATACCAACCAGTACCGCGCCTTTACCGATAACCAGTACGTCACCGCCTTCAATATTGGCGTTGTCGTAGTGAAGGTCTTCATCACCAAAGTACTTAATGAAATCTTGACCGGCGAACACTGGATGCCAGCGGTAGATAGCACGCAGGTGGTTCGTTTCACGTTGACGTGCAGGCTTCATCATTGGGTTCAGCGATACACCGCCGTAAACCCAGCATGAGGTATCTCGCGTAAACAGGTGGTTAGGCAGAGGTTCGATAACGAAATCGAGTGGTCGATGCATTTTAGGCAGCATCGATGATGATTTGATAGGAAGCTCAGAATAAGCCAAGCCACCGAGTAAGATCGTTGCTAGATGCTCATTATCCATTTGAGCAAGGTAGTTTCTTAAGTCACGGGCAAAAGTAGGCCCATAACGGAAATCTGAGATTTGAGTATTCAGCAACCACTCACGAGCCTGAGGTACGGCAAGCGTCTCTACTAGCAGGTCGTGCAGCAGTAGCACTTCTACGTCTTGACTGCGCAGCGTTTCTGCAAAGGCATCATGTTCTTCACCAGCTGCTTCAACGGCAAGTACATCATCAAATAAAAGATCATGACAGTTTGAAGGGGTGAGGTGGGTGAGTGCTCTTTCAGGTCTATTTAGGAGAACTCGTCTCAATTGACCGACTTCGGAGCCAACGTACAGCTTACTCATTTTGCATCCTTACTATTAATCCAGCGTCTATTTATGACAAGCTTGTCCGTAATATGCAAGTTTTACAGATTGAGTTAATGCAAGGTATTTGGCTAATTATTGGTCATAAAATCTGCCATTTTAAACTTTACGCAGATTAAATTCCAATTTACTGGCTATCGAACGGAACAACGTTTTTGAGGATCTATGCTCAATTCATGGCTTGTTAGAATTGAATTTTGCTTATCAATCGTGATTTTTTATTCACTATTATGCACTTTTTGATAACAAGCTGAGGATTTATGCACCCTAAAAGCGGTTGGGTGTATGCAGCCAATGTGACTAATCACGCAAGTTTTATTCAATAAGCCCTAAAGTGGCCACAAAAACGAAATGCTAAAATACGTGGCAGTTAATAAAATGTTGGAAATTTGTTTCTGTGATTTTGATTTCACTTTTGAATTGATATTGGCTCTGCGATCTCGCGATAAACTTATCTTTCTAGGCCTGATCTGGGTGGCTTTTCTGGACGATCCGTGCCATATTTCGTGGCAATCAAATTTGATCTTTTCATAGTCAACACTCTGGAGCAGACACATGTCTCACGAAGATGAATATCTATCAGTAGCGGAATTAATTGAATTTCAAAAGGAAGAGACTCGCGACATCATTACAGCATTGATTGAAGATGGTAGCGATCCTGAAGCTCTATACGATATCGAGCATCACCTATTTGCTGAAGATTTCGATGTGCTTGAGAAAGCGGTTGTTGAAGCATTCAAAATGGGTTTTGAAGTGCTTGAAGCTGAAGAGACTGAAGACGAAGATGGCAATAAGCTACTTTGTTGTGATGCAACAATGCAATGTACTCTGAATGCAGAAGCGATCGATGAGCAAGTTGAGAAGCTTGTGAACCTTGCAGAGAAGTTCGACATTATCTACGACGGTTGGGGCACTTACTACGAAGGTGAAGATGCTATCTACCCGGACGAAGATGATGAAGGCGAAGAGTAATTCTTTCCTAATTTAAAAAAATGCCAGCCTCGAGCTGGCATTTTTTTACCCTCAGAGAAATAAATGTCTTTATATGCATTCATTCATTATAATGCGGTCAAAATTGATCTAGCTCAAGGAATGATATGCGGTTGCTTCTCGATGGTCTTTGGCAAATTTCGCCACTGACGGATCTCTCTATCCCACAAGATGACATCACTTTTCCGGCTCCGTTAAGCTCAAAGCTCCCTGGTAGCTTGAGTGAAAATGAAATTGCAGAGCAAGAATGGCACCTGATGCATGACATCGAAGTTGATGATGCTATGTTGGCGTGTCCATTCGTTGAGTTGGTCGTAGCGGGTGTCGATTACTTTGCAGAAGTGCGACTGAATGGCGTTGCCGTGTTTGATTGCGATGGTAGCCAAGCTGAATATCGCAAAGACATCCGCCCTTATATGCAGTCTGGCCGAAACCGTTTTGAGATCCTTTTCCTTGAAGAAGAAGAGAGCCTGCTGCTTGAAGAGGATATGGATGATTCTGTATCTTCACAGGTTGTCGCTAAATCTGATTCGCGCATCGGGATTTGGCAAGCGCCATACCTGCAGTTCGTTCGAAACGTCAAACTAGAGCAAGTTGTCACAGAGCAGATCTGGCACCATGGCGGTGGCTGTGAGTTCAAAGTAGATGTTATCTATCAAACGCTAAAGCCGGGGTTAATATCGGCATCCATCAAGTTTAATGGCATGACACTCGTAATGCCGATAGATGTGCGCGCAGAGCATACCGGCGTTGTGTTTCAGGTGGAAGCTCCCATGGTATTTAACCTTGAGAAGCCCAACCCTAAGCATCTATATCAATTAGAAGTGGTACTTGATGGGCAAGAAGAGAGTTCTTTTGTTGCCTTGAACCCAACTTCTTGCGTCAGTAACTTTTTACGCTAACTCCGTATATTTTAGCACTATCTTCTTTCGCTATAGCGGCACATTCTGCTTATAACGATTTGGCCATGACAACCTCACAAGCGTCGTGGCCTGTCTCTCCCCAAGCTGAGTCAAGGTGCTCAAACCCAAGTTTATCATAGAGTTTGACCGCAGCACCTAAGCATTCCGTCGTTTCTAAATACATGTGTTGATACCCAAGTTGTTTGGCTTGCTTTAAGCTCAAAGCGACAATTCGCTTGGCTAGGCCATGCCCTCGAGTTTGCGGTAAGAAGTACATCTTTTGTAGCTCACACACATTGGGTTTGCCTGCTAGAGGGGCAAAGCCACCGCCTCCGACAACCTTTCCGTTGTGTTCGATAACCCAATACATTGCGTTTGCTTGGCTATAGACAGAGTACATATCATCGAGTGTTGGATCGGCCACGCCATAGCCTTTATCTTCTGTGAGCCCATGCTCAGCGGAAACTTGGCGAATGACTTCGGCTAATTGTTGGTTGTCTGACTCTGTGAGTGGACGTAATACAAACTCATCCGCTTGGCATACTTTCGTTAGCCCTTTTAAATAGCTCTCAAGTCCTTGCTTAAGCAGTTGTTGTTCGTTGTTATTGAGTGTCGAGAGTACTTTTTCAAAGAAGATGCTTTGCTGCTGGTCGAGTTGAGATAACGCATCAACACCTTGAGCGGTTAGGGCGACTAATTGGCTACGCTTGTCTGTTGGGTTCTCTAGGCTTTCAACTAAACCAAGCTTGAGCAGACCCGTGACAGTGCGGCTAGCATTCGATTTATCTACGTTAAGTTGCTGTGCTAATTGGTTGATGGTGATTGGCTGCAACTGGATTTCACCAAGAGTATGAGCCTGGACTGGAGTGAGGTCGACATCACCACACTGCTTATCAAGCATGCCAAGTAAACGAACCGTTTGACGAGAATAGTCTCTTAACTGTTGAGAATTCATAACTACCTACCTTTGGATTAAGAAATAAAGTTGCGCACCGCAATTAATTTAATTGCGGTACGCAACTTTGTCAATGGTAAGCCGAATTTTGTTATTCGAAACTGGTTGCTTCAATCGTTCAGTGAGCTTTAGATTAAGCGTGTTGATGTAAGCAAAACTGAGCTTGTACTGTTTGGCTTTCAGCTTTTCGTAACCAGACTTTCTCGTGGAAGTAGTAAGCAACTGTATTTAAAGCTGGCTCTAGCAAAGCCATCACACCGCCGATGAAGGCATCGCCAGTCAACAAGTAGACAACGGTAAAGGCAACACTAAAGTGGATGCTAGCAAAGCTTGCTGTTTTTAATTTGGTCATCCACTGACGAGCTTTAAGCGCTGGTACTTGAGCCCACGCCTTTTCATGAAAATAGAAGGCAACCGTATTCACAGAGGGCTCAATCATGGCGATTAAGCTACCAATTAAGATGTCGCCTGTGAGTACATAAGCGACACTAAATGCGATAGTAAAATGTAATGCAGCAAAGGTTAGTGTCTTTTTCATGATAATTACTCGGTCGTTGTGTTGTTTCGATAGAGCTATTATTGAGAATTATTATCACTAAATCCAATGGGCAGTTAAGATTGTTTTGATAGGCAAAAGCTATCAATAAACTGGAGTGGGGCTGATTGGATTGGAACTTGGTGCATAAAAAAAGGCTGACCATGAAGGCCAACCTTTTTATCTAGAGCGAGAGGTTCGAAACCTCCTCGTTCATTCAGTTTTAAAGAGCAGCAATTGTTGCTTTTTGCTCTTCAAGCTTCACAAGAGTCTCTTGGTAGCCTTCAAGCTTTTCACGCTCTTTCGCGATAACCGCTTCTGGCGCTTTAGCAACGAAACCCTCGTTACCTAGCTTACCTTCGATACGCTTAATCTCGCCGTGAGTTTTAGCTACTTCTTTATCTAGACGAGCAAGCTCAGCATCTTTGTCGATAAGACCCGCCATTGGGATCATTAGCTCAGACTTACCAACCAGTTTAGTTGCACAAGCAGGAGTCTCTTCACCATCAGCTAGAACTTTAATGTCGTCTAGTTTAGCTAGAGAGTTAAGAACGATCTTGTTCGCTTCGATACGAGCTGCATCTTTCTCATCAGCTACTTTGATCATTACTTCTAAGCCTTGGCTCGGTGCAATGTCGTATTCCGCACGTAGGTTACGGATAGCTGTGATGAAAGTCTTAACCCATTCGATGTCTTCTACGATCTCAGCATTGAAGTTATCTTCGTTAAACTGAGGAAGCGCTTGAGTCATGATTGTCTCGCCTTCAACGCCGTCTACTAGAGGCTTAACGCTCTGCCAGATAGATTCAGTGATGTAAGGAAGAACTGGGTGAGCAAGACGCAGAGTCTTCTCTAGAACCGTGATAAGCGTGTAACGAGTCGCTTGTTGTTGAGCTTCAGTGCCTTTCCAAAGAACCGGTTTAGTTAGTTCTAAGTACCAGTCACAGAATTGGTTCCAGATGAATTCGTAAAGCGTGTTTGCTGCCATGTCTAGACGGTAGTTGTCTAGGTGAGCATTAAACTCTTTCGCTGCAACTTCAAACTGAGATTCAATCCACTTATCCGCTAGAGAGAATTCCATGTTTGCACGGTCTTCAACAGACAGTGACATGCCACAATCGTGCTCTTCTGTGTTCATCAGTACGTAACGGCTCGCGTTCCATAGCTTGTTACAGAAGTTACGGTAACCTTCAAGGCGCTTCATGTCCCAGTTGATGTCACGGCCAGTTGAAGCCATAGCTGCAAGAGTGAAACGCAGTGCGTCAGTACCGTATGGTTCGATACCGTTTTCGAAAGTTTTACGTGTTGCTTTTTCGATCTTAGCAGCCAGTTTAGGTTGCATCATGTTGCCACAACGCTTTTCTACTAGCTCTTCAAGGCCGATGCCGTCAATCATGTCGATTGGGTCAAGTACGTTACCTTTCGACTTAGACATCTTGTCGCCGTTTTCATCACGGATAAGACCTGTCATGTAAACCGTTTTGAAAGGTACTTGAGCCTTGCCATCTTCGTCTTTCACGAAGTGCATGGTCATCATGATCATACGAGCAACCCAGAAGAAGATAATATCAAAACCAGATACTAGTACTTCTGATGGGTGGAATGTTTTCATTGCTTCAGTATCTTCAGGCCAGCCTTGCGTGCCGAACGTCCAAAGTGCAGAAGAGAACCATGTATCAAGTACATCGTTGTCTTGCTTAAGAACAATCACCGGTGAAAGGTTGTTCTTTTCACGAACTTCTTCTTCAGTGCGACCTACGTAAACTTTACCATCGTTGTCGTACCATGCTGGGATACGGTGGCCCCACCACAGTTGACGAGAGATACACCAATCTTGTACGTCACGCATCCACGCGAAGTACATGTTTTCGTACTGCTTAGGTACGAATTGGATTTCGCCATCTTCAACGGCTTTGACTGCAGGTGCAGCAAGAGGTGCTGTGCGCACGTACCACTGGTCAGTCAGCATTGGTTCGATAACCACACCACCACGGTCGCCGTAAGGGACAGTTAGGTCGTGATCTTTGATCTCTTCAAGTAGACCAAGTTCATCGAATTCAGCAACGATAGCTTTACGTGCAGCAAAACGCTCCATGCCTTGGTACTTAGCAGGGATATCTGTTGAGTAAACATCGCTTTCTTCGCCGTTGGTTGTGAAAACTTCAGCAGCATCACGGATATCAGCGTTGAACGTTAGGATGTTGATCATCGGTAGGTTGTTGCGCTTACCCACTTCGTAATCGTTAAAGTCATGAGCTGGAGTGATCTTCACACAACCCGTGCCTTTTTCCATGTCTGCGTGCTCATCGCCTACGATAGGGATAAGACGGTTAACAACAGGAAGTAGGATTTCTTTGCCGATAAGATCTTTGTAACGAGGATCTTCTGGGTTAACCGCTACGCCAGTATCACCAAGCATGGTTTCTGGACGAGTAGTAGCAACAACGATGTAGTCTTTACCATCAGCCGTTTTAACACCGTTCGCTAGCGGGTAGCGGAAGTGCCACATGAAACCTTTTTTGTCTTTGTTTTCAACTTCAAGATCTGAAATTGCAGTGTGCAGTTTAGGATCCCAGTTTACTAGACGCTTACCACGGTAGATTAGGTCTTCTTCGTATAGACGAACAAACACTTCTTGAGTCGCAGCCGATAGGCCGTCATCCATAGTGAATCGCTCACGATCCCAATCTACAGATGCTCCAAGACGACGAAGCTGTTTAGTGATCGTGCCACCTGATTCGCCTTTCCATTCCCAGATCTTGTCGATGAAAGCTTCACGACCGTAGTCGTGTTTTGTTTTACCTTCTTCAGCAGCAATCTTACGCTCAACAACCATTTGAGTTGCGATACCAGCGTGGTCAGTACCCACTTGCCAAAGCGTGTTTTTGCCTTTCATACGTTGAGCACGGATAAGCGTATCCATGATCGTATCTTGGAACGCGTGACCCATGTGTAGGCTGCCAGTGACGTTCGGTGGCGGGATCATGATGCTGTAAGCTTCTTTTGATGTGTCACCGTGTGGCTTAAAGTAGCCTTTCTCTTCCCAAGTCTGATACAGAGCTTGTTCGATTGATGTTGGGTTGTATGTCTTTTCCATAGTGCTCTTAAACGGATACTGTGAATGGTTAATCGTGGTCAAACTTCATAAGTGAAGCTTCTTGAATCTAAATCCAAAGATAGCTTTAACTATGAGGTTTGACTATGGATGTTGAATCTCGATCGTCTGTAGCTGATATCCAGCCTGACGGTAAATTTTATACCTTTCTCGAGCGAGTTGCTTAGCTTTTTCTTCGCAAGGGACGAAGTCTATCACCTGAGCAAAGGCGTTCGCAAAGGTTGTATGATTATCGGCCAGATTAATTACTAGCTGACGATTCCAATTATGTTTTACGC
Source organism: Vibrio crassostreae (assembly GCF_024347415.1). Classification (NCBI taxonomy): domain Bacteria; kingdom Pseudomonadati; phylum Pseudomonadota; class Gammaproteobacteria; order Vibrionales; family Vibrionaceae; genus Vibrio; species Vibrio crassostreae. Next base: position 3,059,943 of record NZ_AP025476.1, on the reverse strand, counting down.
CTTGATAGCCAATTTCGATGTTGGTTGAATACTTTGGGCCTTCGCCAACCAAGTTGTGCGCAATAAACTCACTGGGTTCGACTTGCCACAAAACTTCAGCAATACGCTCGGCATGTTCTTTGTCATTACAGTTGAGATAAAGCTTAGCGCCTTGTTTCGCAAAGTGCTGAGCAAGAAACAGCACATAGTGAGCAAAACCATCTTCGCTGGCTTGCGGACTGTCTGAAGGCACAATGTAAAATGTAGCAGTCTGCATACTTAATACTCGAACTGAAAATCGTGGATATCAATGTTACTCGGTTAACAGGATCTAACAAATAGCGCTTATTAAAAAAGGGCCCGTAGGCCCTTTTTATTATTTTGAAGATTGCTCTTCAGTCTCTTGGCCGCTGCGGTTCAATAAGAATTGGACTAGCATTGAGACAGGACGACCTGTCGAGCCTTTCGCTGCGCCTGACTTCCAAGCTGTACCAGCACTATCGATGTGTGCCCAGTGGTACTTCTTAGTGAATTTAGACAGGAAGCAACCAGCAGTAATTGTGCCGCCAGGACGGCCGCCGATGTTCGCCATATCAGCGAACGGGCTGTTTAGCTGCTCATGGTACTCGTCTGCCATAGGTAGACGCCATGCTCGGTCACTTGCTTGCTCAGAAGCATTAACAAGTTCGTGAGAAAGCGGGTTGTGGTTCGATAGAACGCCACTGATGTGGTGACCTAGAGCGATAACACATGCGCCAGTTAGCGTAGCAACATCGACAACACAATCTGGTTCAAAACGCTCAACGTAAGTTAGAGCATCACATAGAACCAAGCGACCTTCAGCATCAGTGTTTAGTACTTCAACCGTTTGGCCTGACATTGTCGTTAGGATATCACCTGGACGGTAAGCATTGCTGCCTGGCATGTTTTCACAACCTGCTAGGATACCAACCACGTTAATAGGTAAGTTCAGTTTAGCCAATGCTTTCATTGTACCGAATACTGACGCCGCACCACACATGTCGTACTTCATCTCATCCATACCTTCACCAGGCTTAAGCGAGATGCCGCCTGAATCGAAAGTCAGACCTTTACCGACTAATACAATCGGCTTCGCATCTGGATCCGGAGCGCCTTTGTATTCCATGATAGACATCATAGATTCATTTTTAGAGCCACGGCCTACAGCTAGGTATGATGTCATACCCAGTTTTTCCATCTCTTCTTCGCCAATGATCTTAGTCTTCACTGTCTCGTAATCGTCAGCTAAACGACGAGCTTGAGAAGCAAGATAAGCAGGGTTTGCGATGTTTGGTGGCATGTTGCCTAAATCTTTAGACGCTTTTACACCTGAAGCAATAGCAAGGCCGTGAGAAATAGCTTTCTCACCCAGGCTCAATTCGCGGCGTGTTGGTACGTTGAATACCAATTTACGTAGTGGGCGACGAGTCTCTGGTTTGTTGCTCTTGAATTGGTCGAATGTGTAAAGACCATCTTTAGTCGCTTCTACTGCTTGGCGAACTTTCCAATAAGTGTCGCGACCTTTAACGTGAAGTTCTGTAAGGAAACATACTGCTTCCATAGAACCTGTTTCGTTTAGTGTGCTGATGGTTTTTTGGATAATTTCTTTGTATTGACGCTCGCCTAGCTCACGTTCTTTACCACAGCCTACCAGTAGAACACGTTCTGAAAGTACACCAGGTACTTGATGCAGTAGTAGCATCTGGCCAGGTTTACCCTCTAGATCACCGCGACGAAGCAGTGAACTAATGTAGCCATCGCTAATCTTATCTAATTGCTCGGCTACTGGAGAAAGGCGGCGCGGTTCGAATACACCGACAACGATACATGCGCTGCGCTGTTTCTCTGGGCTGCCACTTTTTACACTGAACTCCATGCGTACTCCTACATCCTGAAGACAAATCGAACTAAATGTTAGATAATGGGTTCTTACTTGTTGGATCCTATAATGGAACTAACCTTAAAGAAGAACGCTAACACTTAGCTAAAAATTTAAAAAAATAAAAGGTTCAACGGGAAATTATAGTGATTCAATCAAAAAAACAAGTTTTGTATAGGTAATTTGAGCGTGATTATTGTTAGATATTTGATCCGCGAGACAATCAAGAGCCAATTTGCGATCTTTTTTGTTCTCTTTCTCGTGTTTCTCAGCCAAAAATTCATCAGTGTTTTAGCGGACGCCTCTGATGGTGATATCCCCGCGAGTCTTATATTGTCGATTGTTGGCTTAAATATGCCAGCGATGGGCCTATTGATGCTTCCTCTCAGTATCTATATTGGTATTTTGCTGACTTTTGGCCGCCTTTACGCCGAAAGTGAAATTGTGGTGATGAACGCCACCGGTATTGGTAATAAATTCCTGATTCAATCTGCACTTTACTTAGCTTTAATTACCGCAACGGTTGCCGCTTTTAACTCATTTTGGTTGTCTCCTTGGTCACAAGACAAAGTTGAACAAATGTATGAAGAAGTAGCCGCAGAGAACAGCGTTGATTTGCTACCAAAAGGTAAGTTTGAAGGCACGCCGGATGGTTCTTCTGTGGTGTTTATCGATGATATTGACGGCAATAAATTAGAAAATGTGTTCGTTGCTCAAATGCGCCCACGTGACTCAGTACTGCCAAGTGTGATGTTCTCGAAGTCGGGAGATGTAAAAGAACTCAGCGATGGTCGCCAAGTTATCGTGATGTACGATGGCACTCGTCATGAAGGTGTGCCTACACGCCTTGATTATATGGTGACACACTTTGAAGAATACGAAGGCCTGATCGGTCAACGTGAAGTTGAGAAGAAAGGTCGAGACTGGGAAGCTATCCCGACACTTGACCTTATCGGTAACCCGAATAATAGCGCGAAAGCTGAATTGCAATGGCGTATTTCTTTGGTACTTTGTATTCCATTGTTGACCATGCTTGTCGTGCCGCTGTCTGCGGTAAACCCTCGCCAAGGTCGTTTTGCGAAAATCGGCCCAGCAATACTGATTTATCTCACCTATTTCTTAGCAATCAGTGCAACTAAATCTTCAATTGAAGAGGGAAGCATTCCTGCGGTAATCGGCATGTGGCCAATCAATGCGTTGTTGTTATTTGTCGCGATTGGTGCAAACTTTATGGATAGCGTGCCAGTAAGGCGTTTGAAAGAAAAATTCAAGAATAAGAGGTTGGCTTAAGCCGTGTTTAAGATTCTCGATTTATATATAGGCAGAACCATCATCGCAACGACGTCACTGGTATTGGTGACGTTTGTTGGTCTCTCTGGGATCATCAAGTATGTAGAACAGCTGAGAAAAGTTGGCCGTGGTACATACGATCTATTACAAGCGCTGTACTTTGTTTTACTGAGTATCCCTCGTGATATCGAAATGTTCTTTCCAATGGCTGCATTGCTTGGCGCCTTGATTGGGCTTGGTATGCTTGCTGCGAGTTCTGAGCTGGTAGTTATGCAGGCCGCTGGTTTCTCTAAGTTAGATATCGGCCTATCGGTACTTAAAACCGCTATTCCACTGATGATCGTGGTGACACTACTTGGTCAGTGGGGCGCACCGCAAGCGCAGAAAATGGCTCGTGATTTAAGAACTATTTCCATTGCTGGTGGTAATATTATCTCGACGCAAAGTGGTGTGTGGGCTCGTGATGCGAATGACTTCATCTTCATTGTCAAAATCGATGATCAGAAGCTATATGGAATGAACATGTGGCGCTTTGATGAAAATAAGGCACTTAAGACCGCTATTTACTCTGACGAAGTTGATTACGTTGGAGATAACGTGTGGACGATGAAGGATGTCGAGATAACGTCTTTTGAAAACGAACTTCAAATTACCAAAGAAAGTCTACCGACATACTCATGGAAGACATCACTTGCTCCAGATAAGCTTGCGATTGTAACGGTTAAGCCAGAAGAGCTCTCTTTAAGTGGTTTGTATGATTATGTTTCCTACCTTAAAGCGTCGGAGCAAGATGCATCACGTTATGAACTGGCATTGTGGAGGAAGATAACTCAGCCAATTTCGATCGCGGTTATGATGCTGATGGCACTGTCGTTTATCTTTGGTCCTTTGCGTAGTGTGACCATGGGGGCGAGAATACTGTCAGGTGTTATTGCTGGCTTTACCTTCTATATATCCAGTGAGTTTTTTGGCCCTGTGAGTTTGGTTTATCAGATACCGCCCGCCTTTGGCGCAATCGCCCCGAGCGTGGTGTTCCTTGGAATTGCCATCATGCTCTTGAGGCGAAAACTGTAAATAGAAAAAAGGAAGGCATAACGCCTTCCTTTTTTGATCTTGATTGGAGCTAACTTAAATCACGCTATCTTGCTTGTGGTAACACAACGACTTCGGTCTTTGCCCAGATATCGTGAAAGCCACGTTTTTGAGGATCGAATGGCACACATAGGTTTGCCAATCCAAAACCTGAAGTACCTAAGCGAATTAGCGCCTGAGTTACTGTGATAGCTGAGCCATCTTTGTTTTGAACGCGCAGTTTCCAAGCTCTCATACCGAGAGTTTGACCAGCTCTAGTCCAGAAAAATACAAAGAAATAGACCCAAACGGCCACTAAGTAAAAGGTGTATGCAGGGCTCCAAATCGGATGGTTGGTTAAGAAGTCACTAACATCGGCATAACCGCTGTGGTTAAAAATGCCGAGAGCCATGAGCGCGTGCAGTAGAGCGACAATGACGCCAGCCGCCAACATTTCAATAGCGATTACGATCAGAGCGTCATAGAACAAGGCACCAAATCGGCGCATGACTCCTGCTGGTGGCAGAGTGTTTGTTGATGTCATGTGTTATTACTTCTTTAAAAATTGAGGCGTCAGAATATAGTTTAAGGCTTAGCCTGAAAAGAGACATGACGCACAGCTTATGACTTAGTGGCGAAATTATCGGCAAACACACATGAATTCAAGTTTTTATACTTGCCACATCAGTTCGCATACGTATAATGCCAAACATCGAAAGGGCAATGCCCCAAGATAATGCCGGTATGGTGAAATTGGTATACACGACGGATTCAAAATCCGTTGCCTTCGGGCGTGGCGGTTCAAGTCCGCCTACCGGTACCATATTTAGATAAAGCCCTGATCAGAAATGGTCGGGGCTTTGTTGTATCTTGAGTATGGAAAACGTTGCCTCGCGGTAGCGGCAGGAATGCTTGTCCAATCAGTCAGATCTTGTTGTTTCATTCCTAAATCTCGCAGTTTCACTTCGTAATTTCATTTCCTAATAAATTAATCATCTTAAATCATACTGTTACCTGTCATTCCTTCTTCTATTGTCTATGTTTAAGTAAATAACAGAGGAGAGAGATATGCTGACAGTAACCCCTTACTTGTTTTTTGACGGTCGTTGTAGTGAAGCGTTGGATTTTTATCATAAGTGTTTCGGCGGTGTGGTTTTATCGAAGCAACTTTTTAGTGATGCACCACAAGTAATAGAGGGAGCTCAACCTGATTGGGTCATGCATGCTGAGTTCGAAGCATTTGGTATGAAGCTGATGATGTCTGATGGTGTTAAGGCAAAAGAGCTAGAAGGGAACAACCTAGCGCTATCTCTTGTAACTGAAGACACTGCGACTCAAGAGCACATCTTTGAAAAGCTAAAGCAAGATGGACGAGTAATGACGCCGTTAGCGGATACTTTTTGGGGCGCTCGGTTTGGTAAGGTTGAAGATAAGTTTGGAATACGCTGGATGGTGCATTGCGATTCTTTAAATTGAACCTGTGAAATTGGATAGTGAAATTGCTGCTTGGTTTTATTAGAATTATAAGTAGAGATTATTAATCAATATTATATATAAAAATGGGCAGCATAAAGATTACCGTAGATCGCATTCAGCCCGGTCTGCATATACGACTCCCCGTAAAATGGAATGAACACCCATTTTTATTCAACAGTTTTAAAATCAAAGATGACGCCCAAGTAAAGGTAATTCGACATCTTGGGATTAAGCACGTCTATATAAACTTGAATCAAAGCGATACATCCCCTCTACCTGCTAACCATGTGATTGAGCAAGAAGCCGATACTGATTTACAAGTAAGTCTTGAAGCGGAAAGAATGTGGAAAGATAAGCATGAACGTATCGAAACTTTAAGCTCTTATCGTCGCAGAGTGAGTCATTGCGAGAAAGAGTTCGAACGTTCGCTGGCCCGAATGCGCTCTGTGATGACCAAGATCCGTAACCGACCTTTAGATGCAGTAGGGGAGGTAAAAGCTCTGGTTGATGACATTGTCGAAACATTAGTAAGCGATGATAACGTCACATTGCACCTTATGAATGCTAAAGCTGATTTTGAAGACATCTACTTTCATACATTGAATGTTTCTGTTGTCGCGCTGATGATAGGTAAAGCTAAAGGTTACAATACGCAGCAATTAAAAGATCTTTCCTTCGCAGCGTTGTTCCACGATGTAGGCAAAATCAAAATACCAGTCGCTATATTAAGAAAGCAGAGTGCGCTTACGGTACCAGAAGAGAACTACTTAAAGCTTCACACTAAATATGGTGCAGATATTGTTTCAACAATTGATGACTTTCCTGAAAGGGCCAAAAAGGTGATTGCTCAACATCATGAGATGAATGATGGTTCTGGTTATCCCGAAGGCTTAGAAGAAGATGAGATAGATGAATTTGCCAAGATAGTCGCAGTGGCTAATGCATTTGATAACCTTTGCCATGGTAAAACGCAATCTCAACAAATGATCCCGTATCTGGCACTGTCCCATTTATATAAAAGCTGCAAGCATTTATATAGCCAAGATAACTTGGGGCTATTAGTTAAGTTTATGGGAGTCTACCCACCAGGAACCGTAGTACAGCTTTCAAATGATTCGATTGGGGTTGTGATATCCGTTAACGCTAAACATATGCTTTATCCAAATGTACTTATCTATGATCCTAGCGTGCCAAGAACCCAAGCTCCGATTATTGACCTCTTTATTAAAGAGATAAAAATCGTCAATGCCGTTCATCCAAGTAAATTACCGGAACAAGTGAGAGAGTATCTAAACCCAAGAGCTCGTTTATCTTATTTTTTTGATAACGGGGAGTAGTTATCCACAAGGTGTTGTGGGTAATTTGTTCGAAACTTGGGGTGAAAATGGTATAAATAAGCCCTTGGTTGAAATATCTCCGCTTAACCTCTTTTTTCAATAAAAAACACATTTAATGCTTGCCAATAAGAGCGGCATCTCTATAATGCCGCCTCACTGACACGGTAGACGCCACAAGGCTTCAGCGCAGAATGTTAGTAAAGGCAACTAGCTTTGAGTGATTATTCGCTCCTACTTTTAGAAAGTAGAAATTAATTCCAAATAAGTGTTTGACACTGAGAATTAAGTCGCTAGAATGGCCGCCTCTTCCGAAGTGATGTAAGTCACAACGAAGAGAAGCTCTTTAACAATTTAAACCTATCAATCTGTGTGGGCACTCGTTGATGAATATCAAAACGTTATTACTTAGGTAATAGCAGTTACTTCGGTAACAAAATTGATTTCAATGAACTGAGTGACCAATACGTTTAACTACTTGTAGTTATTCGGCACAGTCAATTCATTATCTTTCTGTTGGAAAGATAATAGCTTTAAAATTACATAGTAGTTTTGAAGTCAGTATTCGTTGAGTCACAAAATCTTAAATTGAAGAGTTTGATCATGGCTCAGATTGAACGCTGGCGGCAGGCCTAACACATGCAAGTCGAGCGGAAACGACACTAACAATCCTTCGGGTGCGTTAATGGGCGTCGAGCGGCGGACGGGTGAGTAATGCCTAGGAAATTGCCTTGATGTGGGGGATAACCATTGGAAACGATGGCTAATACCGCATAATGCCTACGGGCCAAAGAGGGGGACCTTCGGGCCTCTCGCGTCAAGATATGCCTAGGTGGGATTAGCTAGTTGGTGAGGTAATGGCTCACCAAGGCGACGATCCCTAGCTGGTCTGAGAGGATGATCAGCCACACTGGAACTGAGACACGGTCCAGACTCCTACGGGAGGCAGCAGTGGGGAATATTGCACAATGGGCGAAAGCCTGATGCAGCCATGCCGCGTGTATGAAGAAGGCCTTCGGGTTGTAAAGTACTTTCAGTTGTGAGGAAGGGGGTAGCGTTAATAGCGCTATCTCTTGACGTTAGCAACAGAAGAAGCACCGGCTAACTCCGTGCCAGCAGCCGCGGTAATACGGAGGGTGCGAGCGTTAATCGGAATTACTGGGCGTAAAGCGCATGCAGGTGGTTCATTAAGTCAGATGTGAAAGCCCGGGGCTCAACCTCGGAACTGCATTTGAAACTGGTGAACTAGAGTACTGTAGAGGGGGGTAGAATTTCAGGTGTAGCGGTGAAATGCGTAGAGATCTGAAGGAATACCAGTGGCGAAGGCGGCCCCCTGGACAGATACTGACACTCAGATGCGAAAGCGTGGGGAGCAAACAGGATTAGATACCCTGGTAGTCCACGCCGTAAACGATGTCTACTTGGAGGTTGTGGCCTTGAGCCGTGGCTTTCGGAGCTAACGCGTTAAGTAGACCGCCTGGGGAGTACGGTCGCAAGATTAAAACTCAAATGAATTGACGGGGGCCCGCACAAGCGGTGGAGCATGTGGTTTAATTCGATGCAACGCGAAGAACCTTACCTACTCTTGACATCCAGAGAAGCCAGCGGAGACGCAGGTGTGCCTTCGGGAGCTCTGAGACAGGTGCTGCATGGCTGTCGTCAGCTCGTGTTGTGAAATGTTGGGTTAAGTCCCGCAACGAGCGCAACCCTTATCCTTGTTTGCCAGCGAGTAATGTCGGGAACTCCAGGGAGACTGCCGGTGATAAACCGGAGGAAGGTGGGGACGACGTCAAGTCATCATGGCCCTTACGAGTAGGGCTACACACGTGCTACAATGGCGCATACAGAGGGCAGCAAGCTAGCGATAGTGAGCGAATCCCAAAAAGTGCGTCGTAGTCCGGATTGGAGTCTGCAACTCGACTCCATGAAGTCGGAATCGCTAGTAATCGTGAATCAGAATGTCACGGTGAATACGTTCCCGGGCCTTGTACACACCGCCCGTCACACCATGGGAGTGGGCTGCAAAAGAAGTGGGTAGTTTAACCTTTCGGGGAGGACGCTCACCACTTTGTGGTTCATGACTGGGGTGAAGTCGTAACAAGGTAGCCCTAGGGGAACCTGGGGCTGGATCACCTCCTTATACGAAGATATTCACGATAAGTGTCCACACAGATTGATATGTTTAAACAGTTAAGAGCAACCTATGTCCCGTTCGTCTAGAGGCCTAGGACACCGCCCTTTCACGGCGGTAACAGGGGTTCGACTCCCCTACGGGATACCATCTTTAAGCGCATTTATTTAAGTGTCTTTAAAAATGGTTCATTTATTGAATCAAGCTCTTTAACAATTTGGAAAGCTGACTGATTGATTACTTACGAGTAATTCAATCAAATTTAAAAGTTCTCAATGTTTACCTTTATGGTAAACACAACAAACACATTCAAGTGTCTTGGCTTTTTGTCTTCACTTTTTAAAAGTGGAAATAAAGAGTGATTCAAACTTAGTTTGAATCGAAATTGAGTCCGGCAAACAGTCATTGAGAATTAACCCTTCTTAATGACAACCAAAAACCTTGGTTAGTTGCCATACGCTAAGACCCTTTCGGGTTGTATGGTTAAGTGACTAAGCGTACACGGTGGATGCCTTGGCAGTCAGAGGCGATGAAAGGCGTAATAACTTGCGATAAGCCCAGATTAGGTAGTAATAACCTTTTGAGTCTGGGATTCCTGAATGGGGAAACCCACTTACATAAGTAAGTATCCTGTTGTGAATACATAGCAACAGGAGGCAAACCGGGGGAACTGAAACATCTAAGTACCCCGAGGAAGAGAAATCAACCGAGATTCCGAAAGTAGCGGCGAGCGAAATTGGATTAGCCCTTAAGCTTTTAATGAGACAGATGAAGGCTCTGGAAAGTGCCGCAATAAAGGGTGATAGCCCCGTAATCGACATCTCATCATCAGTGAAAACGAGTAGGGCGGGACACGTGATATCCTGTCTGAATATGGGGGGACCATCCTCCAAGGCTAAATACTACTGACTGACCGATAGTGAACCAGTACCGTGAGGGAAAGGCGAAAAGAACCCCTGTGAGGGGAGTGAAATAGAACCTGAAACCGTGTACGTACAAGCAGTAGGAGCACCTTCGTGGTGTGACTGCGTACCTTTTGTATAATGGGTCAGCGACTTAATTTTAGTAGCAAGGTTAACCGTTTAGGGGAGCCGTAGGGAAACCGAGTCTTAACTGGGCGTACAGTTGCTAGGATTAGACCCGAAACCAGGTGATCTAGCCATGGGCAGGTTGAAGGTTGAGTAACATCAACTGGAGGACCGAACCGACTAATGTTGAAAAATTAGCGGATGACTTGTGGCTAGGGGTGAAAGGCCAATCAAACCTGGAGATAGCTGGTTCTCCCCGAAAGCTATTTAGGTAGCGCCTCGGACGAATACTACTGGGGGTAGAGCACTGTTAAGGCTAGGGGGTCATCCCGACTTACCAACCCTTTGCAAACTCCGAATACCAGTAAGTACTATCCGGGAGACACACGGCGGGTGCTAACGTCCGTCGTGGAGAGGGAAACAACCCAGACCGCCAGCTAAGGTCCCAAAGTATAGCTAAGTGGGAAACGATGTGGGAAGGCTCAGACAGCCAGGATGTTGGCTTAGAAGCAGCCATCATTTAAAGAAAGCGTAATAGCTCACTGGTCGAGTCGGCCTGCGCGGAAGATGTAACGGGGCTAAGCTATACACCGAAGCTGCGGCTACGTACCTTAGGGTATGTGGGGTAGGGGAGCGTTCTGTAAGCCGTTGAAGGTGGTCTGTAAGGGCTGCTGGAGGTATCAGAAGTGCGAATGCTGACATGAGTAACGATAAAGGGAGTGAAAAACTCCCTCGCCGGAAGACCAAGGGTTCCTGTCCAACGTTAATCGGGGCAGGGTAAGTCGACTCCTAAGGCGAGGCCGAAAGGCGTAGTCGATGGGAAACGGGTTAATATTCCCGTACTTCTTACAATTGCGATGGGGGGACGGAGAAGGCTAGGTGGGCCTGGCGACGGTTGTCCAGGTTCAAGTATGTAGGCGGAAGGTTTAGGTAAATCCGGACTTTCTTAACGCTGAGATACGATGTCGAGCTACTACGGTAGTGAAGTCATTGATGCCATGCTTCCAGGAAAAGCCTCTAAGCTTCAGATTGTAAGGAATCGTACCCCAAACCGACACAGGTGGTCGGGTAGAGAATACCAAGGCGCTTGAGAGAACTCGGGTGAAGGAACTAGGCAAAATGGTACCGTAACTTCGGGAGAAGGTACGCTCTTATCAGTGAAGTCCCTTGCGGATGGAGCAGACGAGAGTCGCAGATACCAGGTGGCTGCAACTGTTTATTAAAAACACAGCACTGTGCAAAATCGTAAGATGACGTATACGGTGTGACGCCTGCCCGGTGCCGGAAGGTTAATTGATGGGGTTAGACTTCGGTCGAAGCTCTTGATCGAAGCCCCGGTAAACGGCGGCCGTAACTATAACGGTCCTAAGGTAGCGAAATTCCTTGTCGGGTAAGTTCCGACCTGCACGAATGGCGTAATGATGGCCACGCTGTCTCCACCCGAGACTCAGTGAAATTGAAATCGCTGTGAAGATGCAGTGTACCCGCGGCTAGACGGAAAGACCCCGTGAACCTTTACTACAGCTTGGCACTGAACATTGAACCTACATGTGTAGGATAGGTGGGAGACTTTGAAACCGCGTCGCTAGATGTGGTGGAGTCGTCCTTGAAATACCACCCTTGTAGTTTTGATGTTCTAACGTTGGTCCCTGAATCGGGATTACGGACAGTGCCTGGTGGGTAGTTTGACTGGGGCGGTCTCCTCCCAAAGAGTAACGGAGGAGCACGAAGGTGGGCTAAACACGGTTGGACATCGTGTGGTTAGTGCAATGGCATAAGCCCGCTTGACTGCGAGAATGACAATTCGAGCAGGTGCGAAAGCAGGTCATAGTGATCCGGTGGTTCTGAATGGAAGGGCCATCGCTCAACGGATAAAAGGTACTCCGGGGATAACAGGCTGATACCGCCCAAGAGTTCATATCGACGGCGGTGTTTGGCACCTCGATGTCGGCTCATCACATCCTGGGGCTGAAGTCGGTCCCAAGGGTATGGCTGTTCGCCATTTAAAGTGGTACGCGAGCTGGGTTTAGAACGTCGTGAGACAGTTCGGTCCCTATCTGCCGTGGGCGTTGGAAAATTGAAAGGGGCTGCTCCTAGTACGAGAGGACCGGAGTGGACGAACCTCTGGTGTTCGGGTTGTCATGCCAATGGCATTGCCCGGTAGCTAAGTTCGGAATCGATAACCGCTGAAAGCATCTAAGCGGGAAGCGAGCCTTGAGATGAGTTTTCCCTGGCGCTATAAGCGTCCTAAAGGGTTGTCGTAGACTACGACGTTGATAGGCAGGGTGTGTAAGTGCTGCGAGGCATTGAGCTAACCTGTACTAATTGCCCGTGAGGCTTAACCATACAACACCCAAGGGGTTTTGTGGATTCAATAGAAATACCAAACGCTTGAATGAGTTTGAAGAGAATTTAACAGCTTTCCAGATTATTTTGCCTTCAGTTTTTTAAAAACTGAAAGTAAAAGCAAAATTTGCTTGGCGACCATAGCATTGTGGACCCACCTGATTCCATGCCGAACTCAGAAGTGAAACACAATAGCGCCGATGGTAGTGTGGGGCTTCCCCATGTGAGAGTAGGACATCGCCAGGCTTTAATTTCGACTTTGTCTACAAAGTAGACAAGTCACCATAGAGTTCTAAGTTTTCTTAGTATTTTATGTTGACTTTCAAAGTAGAAAGCGTATTATACGCGTCCTGCTTGAGTGCTAAGGCACTGAAAGCAAAGCTCTTTAACAATTTAAACCTATCAATCTGTGTGGGCACTCGTTGATGAATATCAAAACGTTTTATCGTTAGATAAAATAGATTCTTCGGAATCAAAATTGATTTCAATGAACTGAGTGACCAATACGTTTAACTACTTGTAGTTATTCGGCACAGTCAATTCATTATCATTCTGTTGGAATGGTAATAGCTTTAAAATTACATAGTAGTTTTGAAGTCAGTATTCGTTGAGTCACAAAATCTTAAATTGAAGAGTTTGATCATGGCTCAGATTGAACGCTGGCGGCAGGCCTAACACATGCAAGTCGAGCGGAAACGACACTAACAATCCTTCGGGTGCGTTAATGGGCGTCGAGCGGCGGACGGGTGAGTAATGCCTAGGAAATTGCCTTGATGTGGGGGATAACCATTGGAAACGATGGCTAATACCGCATAATGCCTACGGGCCAAAGAGGGGGACCTTCGGGCCTCTCGCGTCAAGATATGCCTAGGTGGGATTAGCTAGTTGGTGAGGTAATGGCTCACCAAGGCGACGATCCCTAGCTGGTCTGAGAGGATGATCAGCCACACTGGAACTGAGACACGGTCCAGACTCCTACGGGAGGCAGCAGTGGGGAATATTGCACAATGGGCGAAAGCCTGATGCAGCCATGCCGCGTGTATGAAGAAGGCCTTCGGGTTGTAAAGTACTTTCAGTTGTGAGGAAGGGGGTAGCGTTAATAGCGCTATCTCTTGACGTTAGCAACAGAAGAAGCACCGGCTAACTCCGTGCCAGCAGCCGCGGTAATACGGAGGGTGCGAGCGTTAATCGGAATTACTGGGCGTAAAGCGCATGCAGGTGGTTCATTAAGTCAGATGTGAAAGCCCGGGGCTCAACCTCGGAACTGCATTTGAAACTGGTGAACTAGAGTACTGTAGAGGGGGGTAGAATTTCAGGTGTAGCGGTGAAATGCGTAGAGATCTGAAGGAATACCAGTGGCGAAGGCGGCCCCCTGGACAGATACTGACACTCAGATGCGAAAGCGTGGGGAGCAAACAGGATTAGATACCCTGGTAGTCCACGCCGTAAACGATGTCTACTTGGAGGTTGTGGCCTTGAGCCGTGGCTTTCGGAGCTAACGCGTTAAGTAGACCGCCTGGGGAGTACGGTCGCAAGATTAAAACTCAAATGAATTGACGGGGGCCCGCACAAGCGGTGGAGCATGTGGTTTAATTCGATGCAACGCGAAGAACCTTACCTACTCTTGACATCCAGAGAAGCCAGCGGAGACGCAGGTGTGCCTTCGGGAGCTCTGAGACAGGTGCTGCATGGCTGTCGTCAGCTCGTGTTGTGAAATGTTGGGTTAAGTCCCGCAACGAGCGCAACCCTTATCCTTGTTTGCCAGCGAGTAATGTCGGGAACTCCAGGGAGACTGCCGGTGATAAACCGGAGGAAGGTGGGGACGACGTCAAGTCATCATGGCCCTTACGAGTAGGGCTACACACGTGCTACAATGGCGCATACAGAGGGCAGCAAGCTAGCGATAGTGAGCGAATCCCAAAAAGTGCGTCGTAGTCCGGATTGGAGTCTGCAACTCGACTCCATGAAGTCGGAATCGCTAGTAATCGTAGATCAGAATGCTACGGTGAATACGTTCCCGGGCCTTGTACACACCGCCCGTCACACCATGGGAGTGGGCTGCAAAAGAAGTGGGTAGTTTAACCTTTCGGGGAGGACGCTCACCACTTTGTGGTTCATGACTGGGGTGAAGTCGTAACAAGGTAGCCCTAGGGGAACCTGGGGCTGGATCACCTCCTTATACGAAGATATTCACGATAAGTGTCCACACAGATTGATTAGGTTTAGAAAAGTTAAGAGACGATATTGGGTCTGTAGCTCAGCTGGTTAGAGCGCTCGCCTGATAAGCGGGAGGTCGGTGGTTCAAGTCCACTCAGACCCACCAATATCGACCTAGATGGGGCTATAGCTCAGCTGGGAGAGCGCCTGCCTTGCACGCAGGAGGTCTGCGGTTCGATCCCGCATAGCTCCACCATCTTTAAGGGTTTTTCCCTAAGAATCTTTAAAAATGGTTTCGAAAGAAATCAAGCTCTTTAACAATTTGGAAAGCTGACTGATTGATTACTTACGAGTAATTCAATCAAATTTAAAAGTTCTCAATGTTTACCTTTATGGTAAACACAACAAACACATTCAAGTGTCTTGGCTTTTTGTCTTCACTTTTTAAAAGTGGAAATAAAGAGTGATTCAAACTTAGTTTGAATCGAAATTGAGTCCGGCAAACAGTCATTGAGAATTAACCCTTCTTAATGACAACCAAAAACCTTGGTTAGTTGCCATACGCTAAGACCCTTTCGGGTTGTATGGTTAAGTGACTAAGCGTACACGGTGGATGCCTTGGCAGTCAGAGGCGATGAAAGGCGTAATAACTTGCGATAAGCCCAGATTAGGTAGTAATAACCTTTTGAGTCTGGGATTCCTGAATGGGGAAACCCACTTACATAAGTAAGTATCCTGTTGTGAATACATAGCAACAGGAGGCAAACCGGGGGAACTGAAACATCTAAGTACCCCGAGGAAGAGAAATCAACCGAGATTCCGAAAGTAGCGGCGAGCGAAATTGGATTAGCCCTTAAGCTTTTAATGAGACAGATGAAGGCTCTGGAAAGTGCCGCAATAAAGGGTGATAGCCCCGTAATCGACATCTCATCATCAGTGAAAACGAGTAGGGCGGGACACGTGATATCCTGTCTGAATATGGGGGGACCATCCTCCAAGGCTAAATACTACTGACTGACCGATAGTGAACCAGTACCGTGAGGGAAAGGCGAAAAGAACCCCTGTGAGGGGAGTGAAATAGAACCTGAAACCGTGTACGTACAAGCAGTAGGAGCACCTTCGTGGTGTGACTGCGTACCTTTTGTATAATGGGTCAGCGACTTAATTTTAGTAGCAAGGTTAACCGTTTAGGGGAGCCGTAGGGAAACCGAGTCTTAACTGGGCGTACAGTTGCTAGGATTAGACCCGAAACCAGGTGATCTAGCCATGGGCAGGTTGAAGGTTGAGTAACATCAACTGGAGGACCGAACCGACTAATGTTGAAAAATTAGCGGATGACTTGTGGCTAGGGGTGAAAGGCCAATCAAACCTGGAGATAGCTGGTTCTCCCCGAAAGCTATTTAGGTAGCGCCTCGGACGAATACTACTGGGGGTAGAGCACTGTTAAGGCTAGGGGGTCATCCCGACTTACCAACCCTTTGCAAACTCCGAATACCAGTAAGTACTATCCGGGAGACACACGGCGGGTGCTAACGTCCGTCGTGGAGAGGGAAACAACCCAGACCGCCAGCTAAGGTCCCAAAGTATAGCTAAGTGGGAAACGATGTGGGAAGGCTCAGACAGCCAGGATGTTGGCTTAGAAGCAGCCATCATTTAAAGAAAGCGTAATAGCTCACTGGTCGAGTCGGCCTGCGCGGAAGATGTAACGGGGCTAAGCTATACACCGAAGCTGCGGCTACGTACCTTAGGGTATGTGGGGTAGGGGAGCGTTCTGTAAGCCGTTGAAGGTGGTCTGTAAGGGCTGCTGGAGGTATCAGAAGTGCGAATGCTGACATGAGTAACGATAAAGGGAGTGAAAAACTCCCTCGCCGGAAGACCAAGGGTTCCTGTCCAACGTTAATCGGGGCAGGGTAAGTCGACTCCTAAGGCGAGGCCGAAAGGCGTAGTCGATGGGAAACGGGTTAATATTCCCGTACTTCTTACAATTGCGATGGGGGGACGGAGAAGGCTAGGTGGGCCTGGCGACGGTTGTCCAGGTTCAAGTACGTAGGCGGGTGGTTTAGGTAAATCCGGACCGCTACTAACGCTGAGATACGATGTCGAGCTACTACGGTAGTGAAGTCATTGATGCCATGCTTCCAGGAAAAGCCTCTAAGCTTCAGATTGTAAGGAATCGTACCCCAAACCGACACAGGTGGTCGGGTAGAGAATACCAAGGCGCTTGAGAGAACTCGGGTGAAGGAACTAGGCAAAATGGTACCGTAACTTCGGGAGAAGGTACGCTCTTATCAGTGAAGTCCCTTGCGGATGGAGCAGACGAGAGTCGCAGATACCAGGTGGCTGCAACTGTTTATTAAAAACACAGCACTGTGCAAAATCGTAAGATGACGTATACGGTGTGACGCCTGCCCGGTGCCGGAAGGTTAATTGATGGGGTTAGACTTCGGTCGAAGCTCTTGATCGAAGCCCCGGTAAACGGCGGCCGTAACTATAACGGTCCTAAGGTAGCGAAATTCCTTGTCGGGTAAGTTCCGACCTGCACGAATGGCGTAATGATGGCCACGCTGTCTCCACCCGAGACTCAGTGAAATTGAAATCGCTGTGAAGATGCAGTGTACCCGCGGCTAGACGGAAAGACCCCGTGAACCTTTACTACAGCTTGGCACTGAACATTGAACCTACATGTGTAGGATAGGTGGGAGACTTTGAAACCGCGTCGCTAGATGTGGTGGAGTCGTCCTTGAAATACCACCCTTGTAGTTTTGATGTTCTAACGTTGGTCCCTGAATCGGGATTACGGACAGTGCCTGGTGGGTAGTTTGACTGGGGCGGTCTCCTCCCAAAGAGTAACGGAGGAGCACGAAGGTGGGCTAAACACGGTTGGACATCGTGTGGTTAGTGCAATGGCATAAGCCCGCTTGACTGCGAGAATGACAATTCGAGCAGGTGCGAAAGCAGGTCATAGTGATCCGGTGGTTCTGAATGGAAGGGCCATCGCTCAACGGATAAAAGGTACTCCGGGGATAACAGGCTGATACCGCCCAAGAGTTCATATCGACGGCGGTGTTTGGCACCTCGATGTCGGCTCATCACATCCTGGGGCTGAAGTCGGTCCCAAGGGTATGGCTGTTCGCCATTTAAAGTGGTACGCGAGCTGGGTTTAGAACGTCGTGAGACAGTTCGGTCCCTATCTGCCGTGGGCGTTGGAAAATTGAAAGGGGCTGCTCCTAGTACGAGAGGACCGGAGTGGACGAACCTCTGGTGTTCGGGTTGTCATGCCAATGGCATTGCCCGGTAGCTAAGTTCGGAATCGATAACCGCTGAAAGCATCTAAGCGGGAAGCGAGCCTTGAGATGAGTTTTCCCTGGCGCTATAAGCGTCCTAAAGGGTTGTCGTAGACTACGACGTTGATAGGCAGGGTGTGTAAGTGCTGCGAGGCATTGAGCTAACCTGTACTAATTGCCCGTGAGGCTTAACCATACAACACCCAAGGGGTTTTGTGGATTCAATAGAAATACCAAACGCTTGAATGAGTTTGAAGAGAATTTAACAGCTTTCCAGATTATTTTGCCTTCAGTTTTTTAAAAACTGAAAGTAAAAGCAAAATTTGCTTGGCGACCATAGCATTGTGGACCCACCTGATTCCATGCCGAACTCAGAAGTGAAACACAATAGCGCCGATGGTAGTGTGGGGCTTCCCCATGTGAGAGTAGGACATCGCCAGGCTTTAAATTTATTTTCACTTTTTTAAAAAGTGAAGACAAAAAGTTTTCAGAATCGTTTTTAAACGATATTTGAATTGCTGATATAGCTCAGCCCGGTAGAGCGCACCCTTGGTAAGGGTGAGGTCCCCAGTTCGAGTCTGGGTATCAGCACCATATTTAGTTGATTTGATTATTTAAGTTAACAACAGAATTTGTTTGACGACCATAGCATTGTGGACCCACCTGATTCCATGTCGAACTCAGAAGTGAAACACAATAGCGCCGATGGTAGTGTGGGGCTTCCCCATGTGAGAGTAGGACATCGTCAGGCTCAAATTGCTTTAAGCTGAATAGACACTGCGGAGTGGTAGTTCAGTTGGTTAGAATACCGGCCTGTCACGCCGGGGGTCGCGGGTTCGAGTCCCGTCCACTCCGCCACTTATTAGAAAGCCTAGTCTTACGACTAGGCTTTCGCCGTTTCTGGGTGTTGATAATTTGGTCTTTGACCAAGGAGTCCCGGTCGGCTACGACCCAGTCACTCCATTACTTATAAGAAGCCTCGCTAGAAATAACGGGGCTTTTTTGCATCTAAATCATAGTGCTTCGCACGTCAGTCGAATAACTTGCACAAAAGACTTTCCTGTAGCCTACGTGTTACCCAAACCCAAACCCAAACCCTACGATTAGGGTGACATCATTTCTGACTCCATTTGTGAGTTGGCACTAGCATGACTTCAAACGCGGCTGAGTGCTCAAACACTCGAGCTATACGACGTTGTAAGTTAGGTTCATGAGACTGTTCTAATCAGCATATCCATTTCAATACCTGAGGCTCTATAAGCCTTACAACTCATCCTACGTGCCCTGCGTTTGTGGATGTTTGCTTTATCAAGTTCAAGTATTAGCTAACAGCCCTTCGTCTACGAAACCTGATTTCTGTTCTATCTATGAATCTAGAGGGTAGTTCTGATGTGTAATTAGGAATCCATCATGGATGTTTCTGCTAAGAACACTATAGCCCTTAATGAGTCGACTTAATGCATTAAGCTTAAACCACTATTAATTGTATTGATCACCCAACCGGATTGAGATTCTCTGGTTCTAAGTGTAGGTCCTTAGGGGATGTTTACCGGTCTCTCTTCGACTCTGATGTGTTTGTTGACTCGACATGAATCTGTTGTGTTGACCACTTTACTCTGAGCATATTGATTTCTTGCTGGTTAGTTCAAGCTATGTTTTGGCTATTGCGACTAATATGAAATTAGAAAGGTCATTACTGTTTACTTGGTAGGAAGAAAATCCCTCAAGCCATCGGCGGATAGTTTTGTGATTATTTTAAGAAATAGATAAAGCCTTAAACCTAGTGGGTCGAACTATGAAATTGAGTTTTAACTTTGAAGATGCGAGCCAGATCTTTGTGGGATCTTTTGCTTTGGCCGTGCCAATTTCTTTTTCTGAAGAGGCTTGGAAGTTAGGGGAGACTTTACCTACCGCTAATCTATTGCTGTTATTTTTACTGTCTGCGGTGTTCTTAGGCTTCTATACGTATGAGAGTGTCTTTCAAAAAGATGTTGTTGCACGGTTGCCGGTGTTTATTTTCAGAATAGTTATTGCTTATGTTATGACGGCCTTGGTCGTTGCTTTGGTACTGACTTGCTTGGACAAATTACCTCTATTGAGTGATCCTGTTGTATCGATCAAAAGAGTGATTGTTATTTCAATGCCAGCCTCTATGGGCGCTATTGTAGTGGATAGTTTTGATAAAGAGTGACTTGTGTATCATTTGGATTGAAGCGCCTTACAGAGCTTTTCTAGAGCTTATTTGATTTGTTATTTAGCTTTCTCATTTCTAGGCTTAGCATTGATTTTTTCAGCCGATCTTCTCAATAATAAAATGAGTAGTAACGTACTATGAGTGATTCTTACGTGAATGTGTCGTTTGTTGTTGGACGATTTTGAAGGGAGTTAAGTGGCGAAGATTTGTAGCTTTGGATGGATATAAAAACGGTTGGTTTTTGAATTGAATATGATATTTGAAATGTGAGGGTAGTTGTATTGAGAAGTTATGATCTTTAGATGCAAAAAAGCCGCATCAATGATGCGGCTTTTTTTAATTGGCTCCCCTTGCAAGACTTGAACTTGCGACATACGGATTAACAGTCCGCCGTTCTACCAACTGAACTAAAGGGGAATTGATTGTTTAGTCTCTAATCAAGAGAATGGTGCCGACTACCGGAATCGAACTGGTGACCTACTGATTACAAGTCAGTTGCTCTACCTACTGAGCTAAGTCGGCATCATGAATCAAAAAGCTTATGCTTGATGATTAACTTGGCTCCCCTTGCAAGACTTGAACTTGCGACATACGGATTAACAGTCCGCCGTTCTACCAACTGAACTAAAGGGGAATTATTCTTAAAGCTTTAAAGAAATGGTGCCGACTACCGGAGTCGAACTGGTGACCTACTGATTACAAGTCAGTTGCTCTACCTACTGAGCTAAGTCGGCACATAATATTTCTTTGTGCTTTACTGTTGTTGTCTAGGACACCAACAAATAAATTGTGGTGCCCGGAGGCGGAATCGAACCACCGACACGAGGATTTTCAATCCTCTGCTCTACCGACTGAGCTATCCGGGCGACGAGGTGTATTAAACGTGTTTTCGCGTTCTGGGTCAACATTAAATTGCAAAAAAAGTATCGTTTGATGTTTTTCTATACTTAGTGGGTTGTTTTTGCTCATTTGGGGTGAAAAACCTAGGTCTAGCATGCCCTAAAAGATAGTAAAACTACGGTTAACTACACTGAATGGGCGCCGAAATAAAAAAAGCACGTATGAAAACGTGCTTTTTTATTTAAAAATTTTCTAGGGAGTTTAGTGTTTTACTTCAAACCTATTAACCCAAGCTTCTAATTCGTTTGAAAGAGAGGCAAGAGTTTGGGTACTGCTATGACTTTCTGTTACGACATTGCTCAATTGGTTACCGCTCTCTTCGATCATGTTAATACGCTTCGATATATCATCGCTCACCTGAGTCTGCTCAGCGGCCGCAGTTGCGATTTGATGACTCATTGATGAAATGGACTCTAATGCGACAACAATCTGTTGTAGTGCTTCAGAGGCGTTTTGAGACTCTGTTACGGTACTTTCACTGGTCGCGGCACAAACTTCCATGGTTTGAATTGCGTTGCGAGATCCTTCTTGAAGGTTGTTAATCATTAATTGGATTTCTTTGGTGCTCGATTGTGTTCGGCCTGCAAGGTTACGAACCTCATCTGCTACAACCGCAAATCCACGACCTTGTTCGCCAGCTCGAGCTGCTTCAATGGCTGCGTTAAGTGCCAACAGGTTAGTTTGCTCCGCTATATCACCAATCACATCCAATACTTTCGCAATGTTGTTTACATCGTTATCTAGGTTAGCGACAGCTTCGCTTGCTGTGCCTAGTTGGCCTGCTAGGCCTTGAATGTTGTCTACTGTGTTGTGAATCAGTTGTTGGGTATGCTGGCTTTGTTTATCGGCCTCGTCGGTGTTGCGCGCGGTATCGCTAGCTGAATCAGCAACGTTATTGGCTGAAGAGGCCATCTCGGTCATTGCTGTCGCGATCATCTCTGTTGATTGCTGTTGGGTCTCTGTTAGTTGAGCAATTGACCCAGCACGGTCTTCTACGCGCTGCAGTTCTCCCCTTAATGCCAGCATTGAAGCGTCTAGGTTTGATACCAACTCAGCCAGTGACTTACTCATTTGTTGTACGGCGTGGTAAATACTGCCGTCTGTCGCCTGAGTTTCGAAAGTGGTTTGAATTCGACCTTGTGCTACGGCTTGTACAGCTTCTCTTACATCTTTAGGTTCGCCACCAAGAAGCGCTAGCATGCGTTTAATAGATACAATTAGGCTCGATAGAATAAGACCAGCAATCACGACACAAAGGAACAGCTGCCATTGAGCGGTAGACCAGAAACGAGCGTTAACTTCATTGAACCCGATACCTGTGCCGACAACCCAGCCCCAATGTGGTGTTTTCTCTGCTATAGACAGTTTTTCTTCAATCGTTCCATCTGGCAGTTTTTGTGTCCAGGTGTACTCAATGATCTGCCCAGTACGATTACCAAGTACTCTTTGGATTAGCTGACCAACACTATTCCCGTTGCCATCTTTAAAGTCGTTAAAGCTGGTTCCGTGTAATTGAGGATCTAATGGTGTCGCGACAAACGTCATGTTCTCATCGGCTACGTAAACATATTCATTATCTTTATAGATGTTGTTACGTAGAAGGCGAGTAGCTAGTTGCTTAGCTTGCTCTTCTTCTAGAGTGCCATCAATCGCCATTTTTTCGACTTCAGTAAGGATGCTGTATGCACTCTTAAATAGCTCGGTCACGCGAGCTTTGTTGTCCATGTTGCTCGCGACTCTCAATGTCCATAAACCAGTAGCGGTCAGTGCTAGCAGGGCGATCAAGATGATGCCCGATAATAAGTAAGCTTGCGTTTTTAGTTTCATGTTTCCCCGCGCAGCGATTCAATAATTAGTATTAGGTATAGTTCATCGAATCTTAATCTAAGTCGTGTATGGCAGATATTAGAAAGATATCAAAACATGATAGAGATTAAATTTTCGAAGAAAAAAAAGTAATGAAATGGAATTCTGTTTGTTTTGATGTGACGGCTTACGGAGTTAAGGTGGGGAAGGGGATTTCTGGGATTAGTTGGTTCTGTTGGAATAGAGGTTCTTTATAGAACTTAGAATCAACTGCTGTAGTGAAGGTACTAGAAGGATATGACTCAACTTATCGAGACTGATTAAGAGTTGCGTTGAGCTGATGTGTCTATTGAATAGAGTTTGTTTTTGTTCAAACGAAAAAAAGCCAAGTCTTTCGACTTGGCTTTCTTGAATGTGGCTCCCCTTGCAAGACTTGAACTTGCGACATACGGATTAACAGTCCGCCGTTCTACCAACTGAACTAAAGGGGAATTATTTGTGTCAACATCAGGTCTATAAAGACCATTATTTGTTAAGCACCAAATAATGGTGCCTCGAGGCGGAATCGAACCACCGACACGCGGATTTTCAATCCGCTGCTCTACCGACTGAGCTATCGAGGCAAAAGAATGGTGCCGACTACCGGAGTCGAACTGGTGACCTACTGATTACAAGTCAGTTGCTCTACCTACTGAGCTAAGTCGGCACACTAAATTCTTTGCTTAAAGAGTTAAACTCTTTAACTAAAACCTCATGTAAAATGA
This sequence comes from Vibrio crassostreae, assembly GCF_024347415.1. NCBI lineage: Bacteria > Pseudomonadati > Pseudomonadota > Gammaproteobacteria > Vibrionales > Vibrionaceae > Vibrio > Vibrio crassostreae. Next base: position 3,036,283 of record NZ_AP025476.1, on the reverse strand, counting down.
AGTTCTTTAAAAATGGCTCCCCTTGCAAGACTTGAACTTGCGACATACGGATTAACAGTCCGCCGTTCTACCAACTGAACTAAAGGGGAATTATTTGTGTCAACATCAGGTCTATAAAGACCATTATTTGTTAAGCACCAAATAATGGTGCCTCGAGGCGGAATCGAACCACCGACACGCGGATTTTCAATCCGCTGCTCTACCGACTGAGCTATCGAGGCAAAAGAATGGTGCCGACTACCGGAGTCGAACTGGTGACCTACTGATTACAAGTCAGTTGCTCTACCTACTGAGCTAAGTCGGCACACTAAATTCTTTATGCTTTTGTCCGTGCTGTTACTCCCTGTTAAAGAGTGTTGACACCAACAAATCAAATTGTGGTGCCCGGAGGCGGAATCGAACCACCGACACGAGGATTTTCAATCCTCTGCTCTACCGACTGAGCTATCCGGGCAACGGAGCGCTATTAAACGGATTTTCTGCATAACCGTCAACACCTTTTTTGAAAATAATTAAAAAAAACGTTCGTTAGTTGTTTTTTTATTCAAAAGTGAGGCTTACGTTTTACCTTGGTTAAAATCTTTCTTGAATTTTGTTACTTTTTCTAAGTATCGGCGCGACTCTTTGTTTGGGTGTTTCTTAGTAAGTGCCCAGTACGCTTGGCTAGGTTGCAGCGAGTTTAAGTCTCGCATTGCTCGTTTTCTGTCCTTACTGAAGGTGTTGAGCACGCCACCCGTGCCGCCGTTGTATGCTGAAATCATACTGTATTCGAGCGTTGTCGGATGTTTTACGTCTTTCAAATAACGATTTTTAAGGATGTAAAAATATGCGGTACCAGCATCAATGTTGTTTTCTGGATTGAATAAATACTCTGGGCTGGGCTCTCCAGGCTTGTTCTTTACTAGTTTAAAGACATCTCGACCTGCGGTTTTAGGCACTACTTGCATCAGACCGTATGCATTTGCCCAACTCACCGCGTATGGGTTGAAACTACTCTCTGTCTTGATTATTGCGTAGATCAAGTCTTCAGGAATGTCGTAACGCTGAGATGCTCGTCGAACGATGTCGGCGTATTGGTAACTACGCTGGCTAGCGTGATCGGCCACCATTGGGATCTCAACGTAATAGGCTTTTTTAAAGTCGACTTCTTTGGTTTTTAGGTTGTTAGCGATCAGGTAATCCGCGAATTGGTTAGCGCGCCATGTCCATTGAATGGGCTTTTTATCTTGGTCTACAACTTGATTATAGAGGAAAGGTTTGCCTTCTAACTTGATGCTTTTGGAAGAGAATAGATCGACATGCGCCGGATCATCAGGCGTCAAAAGCGTTGTCATGATCGCGTTTTTGAGGTGTTTTTTAGGCTCAGTAGAGGAGACGGTTTCTACCGTTATGAGGCCTTCGCTAAAGTTTACTTCTGAACGGCTTAGGTAATTATCTATGTATTTCACATAGTTACTTTTACCTGCCATCTTTACTTCACTGCTGCCCCAGCGCTTTTGGATATTGCCAGAAAAGCTATTAATCAAAGAGTCTAGTGCTCCAGTGTCTTTTTCAAATTGACCAGGTAGCTCTGCCAAGTTGCTTACGAATCGGTTGGTCGGTTCGTAATTCACATCATAAATGCTTTCGACAAATTCACGGCTGCAGCCTGTTAACAACATGGCTGTTAGGAAGTAACTTAGCTTTTTCATAGTTCCTCATACAAAAATGACATCGCAGCGTTAACCATGATGTCATTAAAATTTGCTTAAATAAATGTCTTATTCGCTTGGTGGAGTATAGCCATCAATTACGACATCTTTACCTTCGAAAAGGAAGTTAACCATCTCAGTTTCAAGAAGTTTACGATGCTCAGGATCCATCATATTTAGCTTCTTTTCATTGATCAGCATTGTTTGCTTGCTTTGCCATTGTCCCCAAGCTTCTTTAGAGATGTTGTCAAAGATACGCTTACCTAAGTCACCTGGGTAAAGTTGAAAATCTAAGCCTTCAGCGTCTTTCTGGAGGCGAGCACAAAATACAGTGCGGCTCATAGTGGTTCCTCTTATCGCGTTCGTTGATTCAAACGTCGTCGTTCAGTTCAAAGGGTAGGCTCTCAATAAGCTGCTTCACAGGAGCGGCTAGGCCAATTTCTTCCGGTTTTGATAAGTTATACCAGAGACCTTTGGTCCCTTCCATTATCAAATCTGGTTGTTTATCTAATTTTACTAATACTGGTGTGATATCTAAGTGGTAGTGGCTGAAAGTGTGCCTAAACGCAATCATGGTCTTGATTGATTCGGTTTCAGCATCTTTGATCGAGCGAAGATCTAACTGATGTTCAATCTCTGCGTTTTCATTTTGAGGAAAGCAGAATAAGCCTCCCCAGATACCAGACTGAGGACGCTGTTCAAGCCACACTTGATTGTCATGATAAAGAATCACAAACCATGTTTCTTTTACTGGTTTTTCTTTCTTCGGTTTCTTGCCCGGGAAATCGAGCTGTCTATCAAGCTTCTTGGCTTCACACATGGTTTCAATTGGGCACAGAGTACATTTCGGCTTGCTACGAGTACAAACCATGGCGCCCATGTCCATCATCGCTTGATTGTACTTATCGACATCTTTTTTCGGAGTATGAGCTTCTGCATACTCCCAAAGTTGGTTTTCAACTTTCTTTTGTCCGGGCCAACCTTCAACGGCAAAGCTTCTTGCAAGCGTTCGCTTCACATTGCCATCGAGAATCGCATGGGGAAGTTTGTGAACCGATGACAGCACTGCAGCTGCAGTAGAGCGACCAATACCCGGTAGCGCGTTCATCTCTTCAAGAGAAAGCGGAAATTCACCACCATATTGCTCAGCAACGATCTTGGCTGCTTTATGTAGATTGCGAGCTCGTGCGTAGTAACCAAGCCCTGTCCATAAGTGCAGAACCTCATCTTGTTCGGCGTTCGCTAGGTCGATAACCGTTGGAAAGCGTTCTAAGAATCGCTGGTAGTATGGAATCACCGTGGCGACTTGAGTCTGCTGAAGCATAATTTCAGATAGCCAAACGGTGTAGGCGGTTTTGTTTTGTTGCCAAGGTAATTCTTTACGCCCGTAGGCGTCATACCACTTTAATATGGCGGTTGCGAAAGGAGTCACGACATGCTCTATGCTTTGCTATTATTAGAAGCGAAATTGCACCACACTTAACGTTGGATGTAAAACAGACAAATTGTGTGGGAATTTATCCACGGAAAGACTTGCACCGAAGGCAATTCTTTGGATAATCCCCGCTTTGATTAATCAATGTGCAGGCAAAAATCAATGAGTGAAGTGACCACTAACGAATATACTGAAGACGGCAAACTGGTTCGTAAGATCCGTAGTTTTGTTCGCCGCGAAGGCCGCTTAACAAAAGGCCAAGAAAACGCGATGAATGAATGTTGGCCAACAATGGGTATCGACTACAACCCAGAGCTTCTTAACTGGAAAGAAGTATTTGGCAACGATAACCCAGTTGTACTAGAGATTGGCTTCGGTATGGGTGCATCACTGGTTGAAATGGCAAAGAACGCACCTGAGAAAAACTTCTTAGGCATTGAAGTTCACAGCCCTGGTGTTGGTGCTTGTTTAGGTACAGCGCGTGATGCTGGCGTAACTAACCTGCGTGTAATGTGTCACGATGCAGTAGAAGTATTTGAACACATGATTCCAGATAGCAGTCTGCATACACTGCAACTGTTCTTCCCTGACCCATGGCACAAAGCTCGTCACCACAAACGTCGTATCGTTAAGGCTGAGTTTGCAGAAATGGTTCGCGGTAAGCTTCAACTTGATACTGGTATTTTCCACATGGCAACAGACTGGGAAAACTACGCAGAGCACATGATTGAAGTGATGAACGTTGCTCCAGGCTTCGAGAATATCGCTGAAGATGGTGATTACATTCCTCGCCCAGATGAGCGTCCACTGACTAAATTTGAAGCTCGTGGCCACCGTCTTGGTCATGGCGTTTGGGATATTAAGTACAAGCGTACTAAGTAATTCTCAAGCACAGCAAGTGAAGGCAAACCTGCTTTAGGTTAAACCTTACACTTTGTGGGATTGATTAAAGCCAACATTATTGTAATGTTGGCTTTTTTGTCCTTAGGCTTTTATTGCGATAAAGGTTTAAGGACAGAAAGTAATGTTAGACCCCTACAAAAATAACAATATAGAAGTAAGCACACATGAAACCAACTCAAGCTATTTTGGCCGAGATTTTAGACGAAGTTCGTCCCCTAATTGGTCAGGGAAAGGTTGCTGATTATATCCCTGCATTGGCTCGCGTATCGAACCAGAAACTGGCGATTGCGGTATACACAAACGAAGGTGAGGTGATTCAAGCGGGTGATGCAGAGGAAGCCTTTTCTGTGCAATCCATCTCTAAAGCCTTGAGCCTGACTTTAGCTATGGTGTTATACAAGCCTGAAGAGATTTGGCAACGCGTAGGCAAAGAGCCTTCTGGCCAAGCCTTTAACTCTATGATTCAGCTTGAGATGGAACATGGCATCCCCCGTAACCCGTTCATTAATGCGGGTGCAATTGTCGTTGCAGACCTACTACAAAGCCGCTTGTCTGCGCCTAGGCACCGCTTATTAGAGTTTGTGCGTCAGTTATCGGGTGATACTCATATTGTGTATGACAAGGTGGTAGCAGCCTCAGAAATGATGCACAGCGATCGTAATGCGGCTATCGCTTACTTGATGCGTTCATTTGGTAACTTTGAAAATGATGTTATCCCTGTTTTGAATAACTACTTTCATGCCTGTGCGCTTAAAATGACGTGTGTGGACTTGGCAAAAACCTTTAGCTATTTGGCGAACAAAGGTGTGTCGGTTCAAACCAAGAAAGAGATCATCACACCAGTTCAAACTAAGCAGTTGAATGCGTTGCTTGCGACATGTGGTTTGTACGATGGCGCTGGTGAGTTTGCTTATCGCGTTGGGATGCCAGGTAAATCGGGTGTGGGTGGCGGTATTATCGCTATCGTTCCTGGCGAAATGACGATTGCGGTGTGGTCTCCAGAGCTTGACCCTTCTGGTAACTCTTTAGCAGGTACTAAGGCGCTAGAGTTGCTTTCTGAGCGAATTGGTCGTTCTATTTTCTAAGAGAAAGGTGCGAGCACGGGCTTCGTCCTGTAGAACGCTTCGCTCCGAGAGGGGGCTATAAAATAAAAAGGGTTGGCCCTAAAACCAACCCTTACACAATATCTCTCGAATCTATTCGTCTTCTTCTGCCATGAAGGCTTCCAGCAAATCATTTAGGAATAGCTTCCCTTTTTCAGTGATCTGCCAGTGAGTGTCGGTTTCATTCAAGTAGCCTAGCTCTTTTGCCCATTCAATCGTTTTTTGAATCGAGTCAAAACCAAGCCCTGTCGTATCAATGAAATCCTGCTTTGGACATGCTTCCATTAACCTAAAGCGGTTCATGAAGAACTCAAAAGGGCGATCTTCATTCGGCACTTCAAACTCGTCTGATAGATACGGCTTCACCATGTTCTGGTATGCCGCTAGGTAGCCTCTAGGATGCTTAACCTTAGTGGTGCGAACAATGCGTCCATCTGCAAAGCTCAGCTTGCCATGAGAGCCACAGCCAATACCTAGGTAGTCACCGAATCGCCAGTAGTTGAGGTTATGTTGGCATTGATATCCAGGCTTGCTGTAGCCTGAGATTTCGTACTGTACATACCCTGCGTCTGCGAGCTTCTTATGGCCTAGGTCGAATATATCCCAAAGGTCATCATCGTCAGGTAGCTTTGGCGTTTTGTAATAGAACATGGTGTTAGGTTCTATTGTTAGCTGATACCAAGATAAATGCGGAGGATCGAGCTCGATCGCTTTGTCTAAATCAGACAGTGCCTGATCAATGCTCTGATCGGGTAAGCCGTGCATTAAGTCTAGATTGAAGCTATTCAATCCAATTTTATGCGCTAAATGAGCGGCATTCACAGCTTCGTCTTGACCATGAATACGCCCAAGTCTTTCAAGCTTATCTTGCTCAAAACTTTGCACACCCACCGAGATTCGACTCACTCCTGCCTTTTGGTAACCTGCAAAACGCTCAGCTTCGATAGTTCCCGGGTTGGCTTCCATGGTGATTTCTATTTCAGGTTTGAACGGAATACGTTGCTCAATACCTTGTAGTAACCGCCCGATGCCTTCAGGAGAGAATAAACTCGGAGTTCCTCCACCTATAAAGATTGAGTGCAATGGACGAGGCATACCATTGAGCTGATATTTTTCGATATCGGTATCGAGATCCTCAAGCAGTGCATCGATGTACTCTTTCTCTGGGATCTCGGCTTTGAGGGCGTGAGAGTTAAAATCACAATACGGACACTTTTGTACACACCATGGGATGTGGACATAGAGGCTAAGTGCGGGTGGTATTAGCGCTGCATTGTGCATTACAGAGCTTGCTCCTTGAGAGTCTTTAATAGTGACGCAAGCGCTTTACCACGGTGTGATAGTTGCTTCTTACGTGAAGATTCAAGCTCTGCTGATGCGCAGTTATCTTCTGGAACAAAGAATACGGGATCGTAGCCAAAGCCATTCTCACCATGTTCTTCGGTAAGGATGTGACCTTCCCATTTCCCGTGACACACTAGAGGTGTTGGATCATTCTCGTGGCGCATTAGCACCAACACACAGTGGAAACGCGCAGTACGCTTTTCAGTTTCGACACCTTGCATCGCGTTTAGCAATTTTTCGATGTTCTGTTTATCGGTTGCCCCTTCACCTGAGTAACGCGCTGAGTAGATGCCCGGAGCACCATTTAAGTAATCAACCTCTAAACCTGAGTCGTCAGCAATCGCTGGCTGTCCTGTTTCTTTCGCGGCGTGGCGAGCTTTGATGATGGCATTTTCAATGAAAGTTGTTCCCGTTTCAGCGACTTCTGAAACGTTAAATTCACTTTGTGCGACCACGTCAAAGCCAAACTCAGACAGAATATCTGCCATCTCGCGAACTTTACCTTGGTTGCCTGTTGCTAAAACAATCTTGCTCATGGGAATGTGACTCTAATAAGTGAATAAATGAAAAGTAAGGGATAGCTTACTCTTCTATATAGAATTTCTGTGTGAAGCGCAGTGGGCCAGTGCCTTTCAAGCCTGCGTTAACATCGATGTTAAAGGTGATGTTCTCTTCGTGAGTTACAGGGAACTCAGCAAGGTAATAAATCGCATCACCTTCTTTGATTTCTCGAAACTTCAAAGTTCGGGTGTTTCCAACGAGGTTCTTCGCTGTTCCCGTAATTTTAGCCGTTGTAGCAGGCTTGCCTAGGGAAGCCTTGTCTAACACGCTGATGTTGAGGATTGCTGAGTATCCATTTCGCTTAAGTTTGTATTGCTTAGCGACTTGCGCAGTTAGAAACGTGGAATTAAAAGCCGAGTAGTGAACCTCGACATCTTTGATGTTTTTAAACTGCCCAGCCCAACTAGGTAGGGCAATAAGAGTGGTGAGTAGTGCTGTTATCCATAGACGCATAATGACTCCAATAAATAGCAAAAAGCCATCATAGGATGGCTTTGACTTCAGTTGGGATTTGGCTTGGCGAGCATATTCGAACTTGCTTATGCCGACCGAGCTCTCCCTTCTCTATCTTAATTTGCCCTTTTGCGACCTTAAACTGTTTCGCTAGGTATTTCGCTAAATGGGCATTGGCTTTGCCATCTACCGGTGGGGCGGTAATGGCAATTTTTAGTTCCTCACCATGCAAGCCAACAATCTTGTCTCGGCTTGCTTTGGGTTGGATATAGAGCCTAAGAAGAATATCGTCTTCCTCGGCCCAAACCGCTTTTGGCATCGTCAAAGTACCTGATGTTTGTACTTGAATTATAGTTGATACCAAATAGGACCAATCATGTCGCCCATTAGGAAGTTCGCAAATTGCAGAACAATGAACAGAACCAGTACGCTTAGGTCGAAACCACCCATGTCCGGAAGGATACGGCGAATAGGCACTAACATTGGTTCAGTCAGTTGATGGAATACGTACTCTATTGGGCTACGACCTTGGCTTACCCAGCTTAGGATTGCACGGATAAGTAGAACCCAGAAAATTAAACCACCAGCCGCTTTGAGCAGAGACAGTGCACCAAAGATTAGGAAGCTAATATCGAAAACGGCAGCGCCGCTAGAGATAATCAGGTTTAGAGCAACGAACTTAAGTACACACAGCACATAAGCAAAAACAACCGTCGCAAGATCAAGGCTGCCGATAGATGGAATAACTCGGCGTAGTGGGGCAACAACCGGTTGTGTCGCTTTTACGATGAATTGTGAGAATGGGTTGTAGAAATCTGCACGTGATGCTTGTAGCCAGATACGCAAGATCACAACCATGATGTAAAGATCAAAAACGGTCGAGATCAGAAAGCTCATCGAGTTCATATTGTTTCCTTTTTCGGATTTACTTGCCGCTTAGATATAACCTGAGCGGCAAAATGCTTGTTTACCTTGATTGGTACTAAAACAGTTTTTCCATCTCTTCAGCCCGAGCGACTGCCGCTTGCATGGCTTTGGCTACGATGTCTGATAGTTGATGTTCGTTAAACGTGCGTAGTGCTTCTGCGGTCGTGCCGCCTTTTGATGTCACTTGTTCACGCAGTGTTGATAATTCAGTCTCTTGGTTTGCTACCACCATCTCTGCCGCGCCTAATGCTGATTGCTGCACTAATTTACGAGCGGTTTCTTGGTCAAAACCTTGATTGATTGCCTCTGCTTGCATCGCTTCCATAAACAGAAAGAAGTAAGCCGGGGCACTACCCGCCGCCGCAATAATGTTATTGATACCAGATTCTTGCTCAACCCAGCTTACTTTACCTACAGCTTGCATCAGCTGAGAAGCAAAGTCTTTATCATCTTGGCTAACGGTTGAATCGGCATAAAGACCGCTCATCCCCTTCCCAAGTAGTGATGGCGTGTTTGGCATCACACGAACAAGGTTTAGCTGGCAGTTTAACATCTCATTGAGTCGATTCGCATTAATACCCGCGGCAATTGAGATAACCAGTTTGTTGCTGAAGTCGATATCTTGTAAGGGCTTACATACATCAGCCATCATTTGTGGCTTCACGGATAACACAACAACGTCTGCTTGCTCTGCTGCTGCAATATTATCGCTGGTGGTATTGATGCCGTATTCTTGTTCTAACGGCAACCTTCTGGTTTCTGAAGGTGCGGTTGCCGTAATCTTTTGCGTTGGGTAACCACTCGCGACTAAGCCCGCTACAATTGAGCGAACCATGTTTCCCGCCCCAATAAAGGCGATGTTCTTATGTTCCATATATAAAATCCTGAGCGTGTCGCTGCGCGGATAAAGCGAAGCGGTATCAATACTTGTCGTTGGTTAGCTACTACGGCTATTTCGCGTAATCACGAGCGCCGAAAATAGCCGTTCCAATACGAACCATTGTGCTGCCAGCCTCAACTGCTGCATCCATATCACCACTCATTCCCATCGAAAGGGTATCAATGTCTGGATACTTCGAGGATAACTTATCTTTAAGCTCTGCCAGTTGAGAGAACGCATTAAGCTGTGATTGATAGTCAGAGACGTTTGCAGGAATCGACATCAATCCTCTTAAGGTGAGGTTAGGGAGCGATGAAATCAACTCCGCGAGTGCAAAAACTGTCTCTTCTGAGGTTCCTGACTTAGACTCTTCACCACTGGTGTTTACCTGAATCAGCACCTGTAGAGGTGGAAGTTCGCTTGGACGTTGATCATTAAGTCTTTGTGCGATCTTATCGCGATCAACGGAATGTACCCATTGGAAGCTTTCCGCGATTGGACGAGTTTTATTGGACTGAATTGGACCAATAAAGTGCCACTCTAAATTTAGGTTAGAATGTTGTTCTGAAAAGTGTTTTACTTTATCGACACCTTCTTGAACATAGTTTTCACCAAAGGCAACTTGGCCTCCGAGTGCGGCTTCTAGAATCGCATCAATAGGTTTAGTTTTGCTGACGGCTAAAAGTTGCACGGACTCTGGAGCTCGTCCGCACTTTTGCTCAGCACTACGAATCTGTGAGGTGATTTGTTCGATATTTTGTTGAATACTACTCATAGCTGACTTTACTTAAGGGAAAATAAATGGATATCACTGAGTTACTAGATTTTAGTGTAAAGCATAACGCGTCAGATCTACATCTTTCTGCGGGTGTATCTCCAATGGTACGTATAGATGGTGAAGTAAGGAAGCTTGGAATCCCAGCTTTGAGTCATGCTGATGTGCATCGTTTGGTTTTTGAGATCATGAGCGATTCGCAGCGTGGTGAGTTTGAAGAAAAATTGGAAGTCGACTTCTCTTTTGAATTGCCCAATGTTGGTCGTTTCCGTGTGAATGCTTTTAACCAAGCTCGTGGTTGCTCGGCTGTCTTTCGAACTATCCCTGTAGAGATCCCAACTTTAGATCAACTAGGTGCGCCTGAAATCTTTGAAAAGATTGCCAACTACGAAAAAGGTTTAGTGCTCGTTACTGGCCCAACAGGCTCTGGTAAATCAACGACCCTTGCGGCGATGGTTGATTACGTAAACCGCAACCACAACAAACATATCCTGACGATCGAAGACCCGATTGAATTCGTTCACACCAACAATAAATGCCTTGTTAACCAGCGTGAGGTCCATCGTGATACTCACAGCTTCAAAGCGGCGCTGCGCAGCGCGTTACGTGAAGACCCAGATGTTATCCTTGTTGGTGAGCTTCGTGACCAAGAAACGATCAGCTTAGCGCTAACCGCAGCGGAAACCGGTCACTTGGTTTTTGGTACCCTACATACCAGCTCTGCAGCAAAAACGATTGACCGTATCATTGATGTTTTCCCTGGTAGCGATAAAGACATGGTGCGTTCAATGCTGTCTGAATCGTTACGATCGGTAATTGCACAGAAGCTGCTAAAACGTGTAGGGGGGGGGCGTGTGGCTTGCCATGAAATCATGATGGCGACACCAGCGATCAGAAACTTGATTCGTGAAGATAAGGTCGCTCAGATGTATTCGATCATTCAAACGGGCGCAGCACATGGCATGCAAACTATGGAGCAAAACGCGAAGCAGCTGATGGCTCAAGGCTTGGTTGATTCGGAAGAGGTTGAGAAAAAAATCGAAATTGAAACCTCAATGTTTTAATCAAGGTGCATATAATGGAATTGAATCAAATCCTTGAGGGAATGCTGTCTCAAAAAGCGTCCGATCTTTATATCACTGTCGATGCGCCTGTCTTGTTCCGTGTCGATGGTGAACTACGACCGCAAGGCGAGAAGCTGAATTTGGTTCAGGTCGCTCAACTACTTGATGCGATGATGGATCAAGACCGACGTGATGAATATCAGCAAACGCGTGAGGCTAATTTTGCCATAGTGCGTGACTTTGGGCGTTTTCGTGTCAGTGCATTCTTTCAACGAGAGCTACCTGGAGCGGTCATTCGACGTATCGAGACTAACATCCCAACCTTTGAGCAATTAAAGCTTCCAGATGTACTGCAGGACCTTTCAATCGCTAAGCGCGGACTTGTGTTGGTGGTTGGGGCGACAGGCTCTGGTAAATCGACCTCAATGGCTGCGATGACTGGTTATCGCAATACCAGCCGCTCGGGGCATATCTTGACGGTTGAAGACCCAATTGAATTCGTTCACGAACATAAAAAATGTATCGTGACTCAACGTGAGGTTGGGCTCGACACCGAGAGCTATGAAGTCGCACTTAAGAACTCGTTACGTCAAGCGCCAGACATGATCTTGATTGGCGAAATCCGTAGCCGTGAAACCATGGAATACGCGATGACCTTTGCTGAAACGGGTCACTTGTGTATGGCAACTTTGCACGCCAATAACGCTAACCAAGCGTTAGAACGTATTCTTCACTTGGTGCCGAAAGAGCAGAAAGAGCAGTTCCTGTTTGATTTGTCGATGAACTTGCGTGGCGTGGTTGCTCAACAGTTAATCCGAGATAAGAATGGCAGCGGTCGTCATGGTGTGTTTGAAATTCTGCTGAATAGCCCTCGTGTGTCTGACTTGATTCGTCGTGGTGAACTACATGAACTGAAAGCAACCATGGCAAAATCAAAAGAGATTGGTATGCAGACCTTTGACCAAACTTTATATGATTTAGTTGTAGCAGGCAAGATCAGCGAAGAGGATGCGTTTCACAGTGCTGACTCTGCTAATGACTTACGTTTGATGCTAAAAACCAGACGTGGCGATGATGACTACGGGACTGGTGCTTTGGCCGGGGTAAAGATAGACATGGGTTAGGTTGAATGCCTAGTGTCTGGTGCCAATAAAAAACCCGCTGAGATGCGGGTTTCTTGTAAAGTGAATAAATTAGTGATTAGCAAAACGGTTGTTGTCGTTCGAGTAGCCACGCTCTTTCTCTAATTTAATTTTAGTTGGATATTGTTCGCCAGTGTAACCCGCTGAACCACCCATTGAACTGCATGCTGAAATGGTTAGAGCGGTGAAGATTGCTAGAAAAATTTTCATTTGAACTCCCACGTTCTGATTTTGAATTGCATCGACATTACGGCGTGAAATTCGTGTGGGATCACAAATTAGTTCAAATTTTGCTCACTTAATTTTCGTTACGAATATTGCGCTTCAAACCAGCTCTCTAAAATGACGACTGCAGACTGGTTATCTACATTGCCTTTACTTAATGCTTTATAGCCACCCATGTCAAAAAGATCGGCTCTTGCTTCTGCAGTCGATAGCCTCTCATCATGCAGTTCAACATCAACACCAAAGCGCCCTTTAAGGCGGTTAGCGAACTTCTTCGCTCTAGGTGTGATGGTGGCTAGATCTTTGCCATGAAGGTCGGTAGGAAGGCCAACCACAATCAGGTTCGGTTGCCACTCCTTAATTTGCTTTTCGATATCGTCCCAGTTAGGAATTCCGTCTTTGGCTTTAAAGGCTTTCAGTGGGCTTGCTGTGCCTGTGATTTCTTGTCCTATCGCACTGCCGATACTTTTTGTACCGTAGTCAAATGCCATAATTGTTCGTGACATGGGGGTTCCAAATTTATCTGTGTTTGAGAGTGTCTGTTTATTTAGCTGATTTGAGCTAGGCGTGACCAGCGTCTGCTGAAAGCTGAGCCGCATTAATGCCTAACATCTGCACGGCGACTTTCCAGCGGTCAGAAATCGGTGTATCGAAGATGACCTTTGGATCGGCTTCAACGGTTAACCATGAGTTCTCGGTAAGTTCGGTTTCCAGTTGTCCCGGTTCCCATCCTGCATACCCAAGTGCGACTAAATAATTCATCGGCTCATCTTCTGTGCCCAACACCATCAAGATATCTTTTGAGGTTGTCACCGAGATTTGATCTGTCATGTTGATGCTGGATTGATAGCTGCCTTTAGGTTTGTGCAAAATAAACCCACGGTCTTCTGCGACCGGCCCACCGTTCAATACTGGCTTATCAAGACTTGCCTGATTCGATTTCGGCTGCTCAGAATCAACCTCAACTTGTTTAAGCATGCTTCCGACAGTGACATCGATAGGGGCGTTGATCATTAACCCCATCGCACCTTCGTCGTTGTGCTCACAAAGGTAAATTACCGAATTTTGAAAGTAGGGATCTTTCATTCCGGGCATAGCAACCAGAAAGTGGTTCGTTAAATTCATAGAGCCTCCTGCCAGTGTGTTCCCAGTAAAGGAAAAAGAGCGGCGTGAAGCCGCTCATTGATTCTGTGCCGTTTGCGAATAGCTAAGGCTTTCTTTAGTTTAGGCTATTTAGCGTTAACGCGACGCTCGATTGCGTCCATTAATTTACCTGTTACCGAAATATCAAAAGCAGCTTCAATTTCACGGATACAAGTAGGGCTCGTCACGTTAATTTCTGTCAGCTTGTCACCGATAACATCCAGCCCGACAAAGATTAAACCTTTTTCTTTTAGTGAAGGAGCCACTGCTCGTGCAATAGCCCAGTCTGTTTCACTTAACGGACGAGCTTCACCTGTACCGCCAGCGGCTAGGTTGCCGCGTGTTTCGCCTTTAGCTGGAATACGAGCTAGGCAGTAAGGCATTGGCTCACCGTCAACCACAAGAATACGCTTATCACCATTGCTGATGTCAGGAACAAAGGTTTGTGCCATTGCGTAGTTTTGACCATGGTTGGTCAGCGTTTCAATGATCACCGATACGTTTGGATCGCCTTCCTTCACGCGGAAGATAGACGCACCACCCATACCATCAAGTGGTTTTAGGATCACGTCACCATGCTTCTCACGAAACTCTTTAATCTTTTCAGCTTTACGAGTCACGATGGTAGTTGGTGTTAGCTCTGGGAACCAAGCCGTGAACAACTTTTCGTTACAGTCACGTAGGCTTTGTGGCTTGTTTACGATCAGTGCGCCGTTTTCTTCAGCACGCTCAAGAATGTAGGTCGCGTAAATGTATTCAGTATCAAACGGAGGATCTTTACGCATCAATACTGCATCTAAATCAGATAGCGCGATAGTCTGTTCTGACTTGAATTCATACCAACCGTTTGGATCTTCTTTTAGTGCTACAACCTTAGTGTCAGCAATGGCTACGCCTTGATCTAAGTGTAGATCATCCATTTCCATGTAATGGATTTCGTAACCACGACGCTGCGCTTCAAGCATCATGGCAAAGCTAGAGTCTTTTTTGATGTTAATGGATGAAATTGGATCCATTACGATGCCAAGTTTGATCATTTTTTTCTCCTAGCCTAGATCGCCAAAACGGACTTGTAAGGCAGTAATTGCGGTTAGAGCAGCTGTTTCGGTACGAAGTACACGTGGGCCGAGTAGCGTCTCTTCAAATTTGTATTGCTCTGTCATGCCGATTTCTTCAGCCGACAAGCCACCTTCAGGACCAATCAATAGGCGTACCTTGCTGATAGGTTCTGGAAGGGTGTTAATTGAGTACTTTGCTCGAGGGTGTAGGTTTAGCTTTAGTGCTTCGCTTGGTTCGCTGCACCACTCTTCAAGCTGCATAATTGGACGAATGACTGGAACCGTATTACGGCCACACTGTTCACACGCCGCGATAGCAATCTTTTGCCACTGTGCGAGTTTTTTCTCAAAGCGTTTTGTATCAAGCTTAACGCCGCAGCGCTCTGAAATTAGAGGGGTAATGGTGTTCACACCAAGCTCAACCGATTTCTGAATGGTGAACTCCATTTTGTCACCACGTGAAATCACTTGGCCTAAATGTAAGTCTAACGGAGATTCGCTGCTGCGCTCGATGCGTTCAGAAACATTAACGGTGACATTTTTCTTTGATACTTCAGTGATTGTCGCTGGAAATTCAGCACCACTGCCATCAAATAGAAGGACTTCTTGGCCTTCTTTCATGCGAAGGACACGACCAACATGACCCGCGGCATCTTCGCCTAAAGCGAGTGAACCTAACTGATGAATGCGTTCTGGGTTATGGATACGAGGGATTCTCATGCTGGTAAACCTATAAATATGTTCATTTGGGTATTTTGTCTCTGCCTAACATGGATGCTTTTAGTTGAAAAAACAAGGGTAGAGCAAGAGTTTCAGGGGCAATTCTGAAACTCTTGTTTGAGATAGGTAGGAATGTTGATTGTACGAGCGACGTTATTTACAAGCAGGGTAAACAAATGGGTTGTGATTACCTTGGATGGCATAGATTCGCTCATCACGAGTACACTCCCACTTGTCGACAGGAAATTGCTTGTTCCACGCCATCATCAGGTTGGTTTGTTGCTTAGATAGCTTGAAACCATACTCTTGGCTCATGTAAAGGTAGGTACGCGCGATAGAGCCTTTTGCTCTGTCTGGCGGCATCACCTTACGCTGCTTGAAGTTGACCTGCATTTCGCACTGACCATAGCTTACGCCATCCATTCCATTCCACTGGCTGAAGTTGTAGTTCGAACGGTCACCATTTACTTCACCGATAGCTGGCGTTAGGTTGTGGAGATCGGCTTCCATGGACTTGAATACTTTGTCATTGCGAGTGCAGTTCTTGCGCCCGCCATCTTGCCAGCACTGACGCTGGTGGCCGAATTGCCAAGCTGGAACCACGTGTTCCCACTCAATTCGACTCGCTCGCTTTTGTTGTTTTCGGACTTGATAACCACAGCCGTCAAGGTCGGGAATCCCTTTCTTTTTGTCCTTCCATGTAATGTCACAACCACAATAAAATGAAGTCGGGTGGTCGAGATAAATCTTCACCGCTTCTCTTTTTGCTTTGGAGAATGAGCTCGGTGGTGCGGCGAAAACGCTTTGGGTTACCAGTAGGCTAAATACTATTGATAAGTAAAAAGACACAGGTAGGCCAAATGCTTTGATGGTGAGTTTTTGCATAGAAAAAGACTGATAAAAGTATGATAAACATCAGTCTAGCACTCAAAGGATGAGTTTCTCCATTACATTTCTATCATCAACTTAATCGAGTGTTGCTTTCTGAAATAAAAAGGATGGGGTTACCAAATCGAATAGGTGCGAGTCTAGGACTTTAGCTGAGCTGTGTGCCTGTGAAGGATAAGGTTTGATTGCACTGCTGGCAGCGATAGGTCGATTGATTTCGAAGCACTTTATTGTGTCGTCTGATTGATAATGGGTAAGTGGTGCACTCACATCGATATTCAAAGGTTTTCCCTTGAACTGAAGCGATTTCAAAGCTGTGAGTTGTTTTGGCTGGAACGTTGAATACCTTTTCCATCACGTATTTCCACTCGTTTCCGTGAGGCTTAACACGTCCGAAAACCTGATGCGTGATTAGGTGTGCGAGCTCATGCGGCACAACTTCGTTGATGAAGGCGTCTTCATTTTCAGAAAATAGTACGTGGTTGAGCTTAATTTCGTTGAGCTGAAGGTAGGCCTTTCCCGCCGCTTTACCTCTTAACTTGAAGGTGATAGTTGGGTGTGGAAATTCACGAGAGAAATGTTGATTTGCGATAGCTAGGCACTCGGCCAATTTCTTATTTGCTCGATGTTGTTGCGGGGTGTAAGACAAACGTTGTTAACTCCAAATAAAAGACCTCAGCGTTTAAACCAAGGCCTCATCATAACATTGCTTTTTGATCTAGCGATGCTTTACACGTGATGTTTTTTCTTAATGAGCTCGTGATAAGCGTGCCATGTACCATAACCAAGTAGCGGCATGGTGACGATCATTCCGATGCCGTAGGTGGCAAAACCCACCAGAATACCGGCACAAATAATACTTGCCCAAACCACCATTGCAGGAATGTTCGATTTCACGGCATTAAAGCTAGTGAAAATTGCACTCATTACATCAACGCGTCTCTCCATCATTAACGGAATTGAAAATGCTGAGATGCTAAATATGAGGCTTGCGATGACAAAACCAATCACAGAACCCGTAATTAAGAAGGGAGCGAACTCAGCCAATGGTGCGCCTTGCACTGAAGGGTAGAGCGCGTGCAATAACGCAGCGATACGCATCCAGAATATCATCGCAACCATCAACACAATCGCAAAGGCCCATTGGTGGGTGGAGTTGCGAGTGATGGCTTTCATTGAGTGCAGTAGGCTGGCGTTATGGCCTTTTTCTCTTTCCCAAGCTGCGTCATACAAGCCTAGGGCAAGAAACGGCCCTATCAGCATGTACACGATCAGGCTTGGCATTACGACTAAGTGTGTTCCTTGCCATTGGACAAGTTGAACAATCGCAATTGCCGCTCCCATAAAGCACAATCCGTAAAATGCGCTGATTAATGGCATTCTTACTAAGTCATGCAGAGCAAGCGACAACCAATGAAAGGGTGCGGAAATACTGATTTGGTTGCAAGGAATGGTGCGAGCGTAATCCTTATCGCTGACCTTGTGTTTTTTATCGTTCAGTTCGGATGGGTGCGCGGTACGAGGCATAGATCCCCCTAGTTAAATAACGTCCTAGTTATAATTCCATAAGGCTCATCGATGTGGCTTGTGTGAGAGTTATGGTGTTGAGCTAAATTGCTCTTTGTCATCCCAGTTATTGTTCTAGCGTGCATTTAACGAGCGTTATCAGACTGAATTAATTTAAGTTAAATGTGAGCTTGATCGCCTAGGAGTTACCTTAACTATTGTCAGTAGTGCTAGAAAACACAAATTATCAGCGGCTTTTTATACTAAGTGGTTAACGGTAAAGAAGGGCGTTGGAGAAGGGTATTGTGAGTGAAAGTTCGGTAAGTACATAAAAATAAAGCCCTTACTAAGCAGTAAGGGCTTTAAAGAAACAAATCGCAGTGGCTAAATTATTTTAGGCCAGCGAAGTCCGCAAGGATTGCTGCTTTGTCAGTCGCTTCCCAAGGGAACTCTTCACGACCGAAGTGGCCGTATGCAGCAGTTTGCTTGTAGATAGGCTGAAGAAGGTTCAGCATCTCTTGAAGGCCGTATGGACGTAGGTCGAAGTTTTGACGAACTGCTTCAATGATGATTTCGTGCGCTACTTTCTCAGTACCGAACGTTTCAACCATGATAGATGTTGGATCAGCAACACCAATAGCGTAAGACAGTTGAATCTCACAACGATCAGCCATGCCAGCAGCAACGATGTTTTTCGCAACGTAACGAGCCGCGTAAGCTGCAGAACGGTCAACTTTTGATGGATCTTTACCTGAGAATGCACCGCCACCGTGACGAGCTGCGCCGCCGTAGGTATCAACGATGATCTTACGACCAGTTAAACCACAGTCACCCATTGGGCCACCGATTACGAAACGGCCTGTTGGGTTGATGAAGAAGTTAGTATCTTTGTTGATCCACTCAGCAGGAAGTACTGGCTTGATGATTTCTTCCATTACTGCTTCGCGTAGGTCAGGCGTTGTTACTGAATCACAGTGTTGAGTAGAAAGAACAACAGCATCGATACCAACGATCTTACCTTGGTCGTATTGGAACGTAACTTGAGATTTCGCATCTGGGCGAAGGAAATCAAGTTTGCCGCTCTTACGTACTTCAGCTTGCTTCTTAACAAGAAGGTGAGAGTAAGTAATTGGAGCTGGCATTAGGATAGGAGTTTCGTTAGTCGCGTAACCAAACATGATACCTTGGTCGCCTGCGCCTTGCTCTTTAGGGTCTTCTTTATCAACACCTTGGTTGATGTCTGGAGACTGCTTACCAATTGTGTTTAGAACAGCACAAGAGTCAGCGTCAAAGCCCATATCAGAATGAACGTAACCAATTTCACGTACTGTTTCACGAGTGATTTCTTCGATATCAACCCATGCAGACGTTGTCACTTCACCGCCAACCATAACCATGCCGGTTTTAACGTAAGTCTCACAAGCAACACGTGCTTTTGGATCTTGTTCCAAGATGGCATCAAGAACAGCATCAGAGATTTGGTCTGCAATTTTATCTGGATGACCTTCTGAAACAGATTCAGAAGTGAATAGGTGCTTAGCCATGAGAGCTCCACTTTTAAGTTTTTGGTGTAAATAGTTTATGGCGTCGCAAGCTAGGAAGCGCCGCCATTAAATACAGTATATTTTGTAGGTGTTTCTACATCTAGACGGCTATTCTAAATTCCAGCGGTCGAATTACAAGCTCTTTTTTATGATATGTCATAACTAATCGTTTGCGTATCGATCGAGATAAGCCACTGCTAAGTGATGTAAATGTTCGAAAATTGCGAAAAATGACCGTTAAAATGCCAGTAAAACGTTTGCAGTCGCAATAGTCGTTTGAGAGAATACCCGCGCTAATAAAAATGAAAACTTTAGCAATTATCTCTTTTTTAAATCGCTTATGTATCCAGGAGCAGACATGCCTTCTCGTAAAGATCTAGCCAATGCAATCCGCGCACTTAGCATGGACGGTGTTCAACAAGCAAATTCAGGCCACCCAGGCGCACCTATGGGCATGGCTGACATCGCTGAGGTTCTTTGGCGTGGCCACTTGAACCACAACCCAGCAAACCCAGAATGGGCTGACCGCGACCGTTTTATTCTGTCTAACGGCCATGGTTCAATGTTGATTTATTCTCTGCTTCACCTTGCAGGTTACGAGCTTTCAATTGAAGACCTGAAAAACTTCCGTCAACTGCACTCTAAGACTCCAGGTCACCCTGAGTACGGTTACGCTCCTGGTATCGAAACAACGACTGGTCCTCTAGGTCAAGGCATCACTAACGCTGTTGGTATGGCAATGGCTGAGAAAGCACTGGCGGCACAGTTCAACAAAGAAGGCCACGACATCGTAGACCACTACACTTATGCATTCATGGGTGATGGCTGTCTGATGGAAGGTATCTCTCACGAAGCATGTTCTCTAGCAGGTACGCTAGGTCTTGGTAAGCTGGTTGCTTTCTGGGATGACAACGGCATCTCTATCGATGGTGAAGTGGAAGGTTGGTTCTCTGACGATACACCTAAGCGTTTTGAAGCATACGGCTGGCACGTAATCCCAGCAGTAGATGGTCACGACTCTGGCGCTATCAACGCAGCGATTGAAGCGGCTAAAGCGGATCCTCGTCCTACGCTTATCTGTACTAAAACTATCATCGGTTTTGGTTCTCCAAACAAAGCGGGTACGCATGACTGTCACGGTGCTCCACTAGGTGCTGATGAAATCACAGCAACTAAAGCAGCATTGGGTTGGGAACACGGTCCTTTCGAAATCCCAGCAGATATCGCAGCTGAGTGGAATGCGAAAGAAGCAGGCGCAGCGAAAGAAGCAGCGTGGAACGCGAAGTTTGACGCATACGCAGCGGCTTACCCAGAGCTAGCAGCTGAATTCAAACGTCGTACTAACGGCGAGCTACCCGCTGAGTGGGAAGAGAAAGCAAACGCAATCATTGCTGATCTTCAAGCTAACCCAGCAAACATCGCTTCACGTAAAGCATCTCAAAACGCACTAGAAGCGTTTGGTCAAATGCTTCCAGAATTCATGGGCGGCTCTGCTGACCTTGCGCCTTCTAACCTGACTATGTGGTCTGGTTCTAAGTCTCTTGAAGCAACTGACTTCTCTGGTAACTACATCCATTACGGTGTACGTGAATTCGGTATGACGGCGATCATGAACGGTATCGCTCTGCACGGTGGTTTCGTGCCATACGGCGCAACGTTCCTAATGTTCATGGAATACGCGCGTAACGCAATGCGTATGGCTGCTCTGATGAAAGTTCAGAACATCCAAGTTTACACGCACGATTCTATCGGCTTAGGCGAAGATGGCCCTACTCACCAACCGGTTGAGCAGATCGCTTCTCTACGTCTGACTCCAAACATGAGCACATGGCGTCCATGTGACCAAGTTGAATCTGCAGTGGCTTGGAAACTGGCTATTGAGCGTAAAGATGGTCCTTCATCTCTAATCTTCTCTCGTCAAAACCTTGCACAACAAGATCGTAATGCTGAGCAAGTTGCTAACATCGCTAAGGGTGGTTACATCCTGAAAGATTGTGAAGGCAAGCCAGAGCTAATCATCATTGCAACTGGTTCTGAAGTTGAGCTTGCAGTTGAAGCTGCTGCACAACTAACCGCTGAAGGTAAAGCAGTACGCGTAGTATCTATGCCTGCAACTGACGCGTTCGACAAGCAAGACGCTGAATACCGTGAGTCTGTACTTCCATCTGACGTTACTGCTCGTATCGCAGTAGAAGCTGGCATCGCTGACTTCTGGTACAAGTATGTTGGTTTCGGTGGCAAGATCATCGGTATGACAACGTTCGGCGAATCTGCACCAGCAGGCGAGCTATTCAAGATGTTCGGTTTCACTACTGAAAACGTAGTAAACACTGCGAAAGAGCTTCTTGCATAATCATTGACTGATGGCCTTGTGCTAACAGTTAAATGAAGGAAAAAACCGAGCGCTGAGCTCGGTTTTTTGTCTCTGGGATTTGTTTTCTCCTAGACTCATCTTTATACGCAGCAGAACAATCTGTCCTAAGTAGGCTGAGTTATTCAAGTAATGCCTTTTGGGTAGGATTAAGTTATCATCTGTCGCACGAAATTTTGGTTAGATGTACGGAACTATGCTAAAAGTCGCGATAAACGGATTTGGAAGAATAGGGCGTAATGTATTACGCGCTGTTTATGAAAGTGGCAAAAGCCAACAAATCAAAGTAGTAGCTGTCAATGAGCTTGCTCAGCCTGACGCTATGGCTCACCTATTGCAGTACGACACCAGTCACGGCCGCTTCGGTAAGAAGATCTCCAACGACCAAGAGCACATCTATGTCCATCACGGCATTGGTGCAGAAGATAAAGGTGACTTCGACACAATTCGTATCTTGCACCTTGCTGATATTGAGTTGTTGCCTTGGCGTGATCTTGAGGTGGATATTGTACTCGACTGTACCGGTGTTTACGGTTGCCGAGCTGACGGTCTAGCGCACATAGCTGCTGGGGCGAAAAAGGTACTGTTTTCACATCCTGGTGCTAATGATCTTGATAACACCATTATCTATGGTGTGAATCACGATACCATCGAAGCCGACCATCGAATCGTTTCCAACGGTTCATGCACCACCAACTGTATTGTTCCTATCATTAAGGTTCTTGATGACGCCTTTGGCATCGAGTCCGGTACCATTACAACGATTCACTCTTCAATGAATGATCAGCAAGTGATCGACGCGTACCACAGCGACCTTCGCCGTACTCGAGCTGCGAGCCAATCCATCATTCCTGTCGATACCAAATTGCATAAAGGTATTGAAAGAATCTTCCCGAAATTTTCTAACAAGTTCGAAGCGATATCTGTGCGTGTGCCAACGGTAAACGTAACAGCGATGGATTTAAGTGTCACAATTAATACAAATGTGAAAGTTAATGACGTAAATCAAACCATTGTTAATGCGTCCCAGTGTACATTACACAATATAGTTGACTATACTGAAGCGCCGCTCGTTTCCATCGACTTTAATCACGATCCCCATAGCGCAATCGTCGATGGTTCACAAACTCGAGTGAGCAACGGCCACTTAGTAAAAATGCTAGTGTGGTGTGATAATGAATGGGGCTTTGCGAACCGAATGCTGGATACGGTTCTCGCAATGCAAGCTTCTGAAGGCAAGAAGTAAGACCTAGAAGCAAATGTGCGGATTATTTATTTTTTAGCTTGAAATAAATACTAAGAGTCCACATATTACTAGTAGTTAAAGAATTACCAGTTGAATAATTTATAGGCTTAGCAGGGTTGCTGAGTTTCCAAAACTTTATTTTTATTTAAATTTGAGAGGACAAATCATGTCTGTGATCAAGATGACTGACCTGGAACTTGCAGGTAAACGCGTATTTATCCGTGCTGACCTAAACGTACCAGTAAAAGACGGTAAAGTAACTTCAGATGCACGTATCCTAGCATCTCTACCAACTATCAAACTTTGCCTAGAAGCTGGCGCAAAAGTTATGGTTACTTCTCACCTTGGTCGTCCTACTGAAGGCGAATACAACGAAGAGTTCTCTCTAGCTCCTGTGGTTAACTACCTAAACGACGCACTAGACTGCGACGTTAAGCTAGCGAAAGATTACGTAAATGGCCTAGAGCTAAACGCTGGTGAACTAGTTGTTCTTGAAAACGTTCGCTTTAACAAAGGCGAGAAGAAGAACGAAGAAGCACTTTCTAAGCAATACGCTGCACTATGTGACATCTTCGTGATGGACGCATTCGGTACAGCTCACCGTGCTCAAGCTTCTACACACGGTGTTGGTACTTACGCTCCTGTAGCATGTGCTGGCCCTCTTCTAGCTGCTGAGCTTGAAGCTCTTGGTAAAGCAATGGACAACCCAGCTCGCCCACTAGTGGCAATCGTTGGTGGTTCTAAGGTTTCTACTAAACTAACAGTTCTAGAATCTCTTTCTAAAATTGCTGACCAGCTTGTTGTTGGTGGTGGTATCGCGAACACATTCATCGCTGCTGAAGGCCACAACGTAGGTAAGTCTCTGTACGAAGCTGACCTAGTTGAAACGGCTCAAAAGCTAATGAAAGAGTGTGCTATCCCAGTAGCGACTGACGTTGCATGTGCTAAAGCATTTGACGAAAACGCAGAAGCTGAAATCAAGCACGTTTCTGAAGTTCAAGACGACGACATGATCTTCGACCTTGGCCCAGATTCAACTGCAGCACTAGCTGAAATCATCGGCAATGCAAAAACTATCCTTTGGAACGGCCCTGTAGGCGTATTCGAATTCAAAAACTTCGAAGCGGGTACAGCGGGTATCTCTAAAGCAATCGCTGAGTCTGCAGGTTTCTCTGTAGCAGGTGGTGGTGACACGCTAGCAGCTATCGACAAGTTCGGTATCAAAGCTGACGTTTCTTACATCTCTACTGGCGGCGGCGCTTTCCTTGAGTTCGTTGAAGGTAAAGTACTTCCTGCAGTAGCAATGCTTGAAGAGCGTGCTAAAGCATAATTGATTTAGAAAGGCGAGATGCGAATCTCGCCTTTTAACGTTTGCTGAATATCACACTTTTTTGCTAGAATGGCATAAGTTGTGAGCAAACGATTGCAAGTTTTTGAACTTAAGTTTTTTAATCTTAAAACGATAGAATAAATAGGACTATTTCCATGTCTAAGATCTTCGATTTTGTAAAACCTGGTGTGATTTCTGGCGATGACGTACAGAAAGTATTTGAAGTAGCAAAAGAAAACAAATTTGCTCTTCCTGCTGTAAACGTTGTTGGTACTGACTCTGTAAACGCAGTACTAGAAGCTGCTGCTAAAGTTAAAGCTCCAGTAGTTGTTCAGTTCTCTAACGGTGGCGCTGCATTCTTCGCAGGTAAAGGCGTTAAACTTGAAGGTCAAGGCGCACAAGTTCTTGGCGCTGTAGCTGGTGCAAAATACGTACACGCTGTAGCTGAAGCTTACGGTGTTCCAGTTATTCTACACACTGACCACGCTGCTAAGAAACTTCTTCCATGGATCGACGGTCTACTAGACGCTGGTGAAGAGTTCTTCGCACAAACTGGTAAGCCTCTATTCTCTTCTCACATGCTAGACCTTTCTGAAGAGTCTCTAGAAGAGAACATCGAAACATGTGCTAAGTACCTAGAGCGCATGGCTAAAATGAACATGACAATCGAGATCGAACTTGGTTGTACTGGTGGTGAAGAAGACGGCGTAGATAACTCTGATATGGACGCATCTGAGCTTTACACTTCTCCAGAAGACGTAGCATACGCATACGAGAAACTAATGGCTGTTAGCCCACGTTTCACTATCGCTGCTTCTTTCGGTAACGTACACGGTGTTTACCAAGCTGGTAACGTTGTACTTACTCCAACTATCCTACGTGATTCTCAAGCATACTGTGCAGAGAAGTTCGGTATCGCACCTAACGCTCTAAACTTCGTATTCCACGGTGGTTCTGGTTCTTCTGAAGCAGAAATCCAAGAGTCTATCGGCTACGGTGTTATCAAAATGAACATCGATACTGATACACAGTGGGCAACTTGGGATGGTATCCGTCAGTACTCTGCTGACAACTTCGATTTCCTACAAGGTCAAATCGGCAACCCAACTGGCGAAGCTGCTCCAAACAAGAAGTACTACGATCCACGCGTATGGCTACGTGCTGGTCAAGCTTCAATGGTTGCTCGTCTAGAGAAAGCATTTGCTGACCTTAACGCTGTAGACGTACTATAATTCTTTGAATTAAGTACTCTTTAAGTTTTAAAAACCCGCTCATTGAGCGGGTTTTTTTATGTCTGATAAAAACTTGTATTAATTATGTGAAAAACCTAGCGTGCGGTGAATAAATTTCGTAGTCTTTTAGTTATCGGTATTTGTGTTTATCAGTAAGTTTTATTATTTCAAAAGCTTACATAAATATGACTTTGCAATCTGTCAAAGATAGGATATCGTGCCGAAAAACTGGACTTGGTTCAGTTTATAAAAAAGGACTTGGCTTGAATTTACTTTTAACACAATGACTTAACAGAAATTATACTGTTTGCTTTGTGGTTTGGTAGTTTTGGCTTAAGGCAGTTTAGCTCATAGCATATTACATAGAGGATGCACATTATGGCTGAGAGTTCTACAACGATTGAGACCCCGCTTGTGGATGGTCTTTCAAATGCAGAACAATGGTTAACGGATAACTCAGATTTGTTTATTCAATACGGTGTAAACATTATTTCTGCGCTCGTTATTCTATTTATTGGTAACTTAATCGTTAAAGCAGTAGCGAATAGCGTGTCTAAGGTTCTTCAGAAGAAGAAAATGGACCGAGCGGTTATCGAGTTTATCCATGGCTTAGTTCGTTACTTGTTATTTGTTATTGTTCTAATTGCAGCTCTTGGTCGCTTAGGTGTTCAAACCGCATCTGTCGTTGCTGTAATTGGTGCAGCTGGTTTAGCTATCGGTCTGGCTCTACAAGGCTCACTATCTAACTTTGCTGCTGGTGTACTTATCGTTGCGTTCCGTCCATTTAAGTCTGGTGACTACGTGGAAATCGGTGGTGTAGCGGGGTCAGTTGATTCAATTCAAATCTTCCAAACTGTTCTAACAACACCTGACAACAAAATGGTTGTGGTACCAAACGGCAGCGTTATCGGTAGCCCAATCACGAACTACTCACGTCATGATACACGTCGTATCGACCTAATGATCGGTGTTTCTTACGGTGCTGATCTACAAAAGACCAAAGAACTTCTGACTAAGATCTGTGAATCTGATGAGCGCGTGTTGAAAGAACCTGGCGTTCAAGTGGGTGTTCACACACTTGCTGACTCTTCAGTTAACTTCGTGGTTCGTCCATGGGTTAGCACTGCAGAGTACTGGAATGTTTACTTCGACCTGATGCAAGCAATCAAAGAAGGCTTGGATAAAGAAGGTATCGAAATTCCATTCCCACAAATGGATGTTCACATGAACAAAGTTGAGGGCTAATAAAGCTTCGACAAGTTGAATAAAAAGGCGGATAACTTAGGTTATCCGCCTTTTTTCTTGGAGCTATATTTTCAGATTATTTCTACCAATACTGCTCAATAAGCCCATTGGTAAGTACAGTAGCAATGGCGAACATCATGGTTGCTACTGCGATATCGATGCCTTTCTTAACCTTAGGTTTAGATAGTGTTGGGCCTAGCTTTGCTGCGCCCAATGACAAAGAATAAAACCAGACGAACGAAGCCAGTATAGTCCCCATAGCAAACGCAATTCTGTCGTTGCCTTCAAATTGCCCGCCAATTGATCCAAGAATTACCACGGTATCCAAGTAGAGGTGTGGGTTTAATACTGTGACTGCCAATGCCCCCAAAATAACGGTGCGTTTTCCACGCGCCAATATCTCACCTTTCGATTCATCACTGGTGCGCATTTTGAATGCACTGCGTAGTGATAGCAAACCATACACAGTAAGAAAAGCGATGCCACCTAATGTTACGGAGGTAAGTAGTAATTCATTTTGCGACAAGATCGCTCCGCCGCCAAAAATACCCAATGAGATAAACAGAGTATCGAGCAGGCTACAAATCGTTGCTGTCGTTAAATGATGATTGCGTTTTATCCCTTGATTTAGGACGTACGCATTCTGTGCGCCAATAGGGATAATCATACTTGCCCCTAGGCCAAAACCTTGTAATAAAACCCAAAAACTCATTTTAACCTCCACTTATTTAACGATATTTACGTGCTATATGGCGAAGATACTCCGCCCCTTTAAATAAGTATAATTAATGATTTTAATCTATTATTAGAGTTGCTAATGTAACGGTGAGGTAGCTTAAAAAGGAAGCAAATTGATGCGCGGATTGGATTATAAATGGATAGAAGCACTGGATGCCGTAGTAAAACAACGTAGCTTCGAAAGGGCTGCTGAGCAGTTATATATCTCCCAGTCGGCGGTATCTCAGCGCATCAAACAGCTGGAAAAGTGGTTGGCTCAGCCTGCCTTAGTGAGAGAAAGCCCGCCTAGGCCAACGCCTGCGGGTAAAAAATTACTGGGCTTATATCGTCGTGTTCGTTTGTTAGAGCACGAACTTGTGCCTGAGTTGATGAATGAAGAGGGAACTCAGCCACTATCGATATCCATAGCCACCAACGCTGATAGTTTGGCGACATGGCTGCTACCGGCTTTGTCGGATGTGATGAAATCTCGCCAAGTCGAGTTGAACCTCGCGATTCATGGTGAGTCGAGAACCATTGAAAAGATAAAAAGTGGCGAGGTGGCAGGTGCAATCAGTTTGGAGTCTCAAGCGATTCCAGGCTGCAGTGCCGATTATCTCGGTAGGATGGATTATGTGTGTGTGGCTAGCCCTGATTTTCATCAGCGTTACTTTGCAGAGGGCGTAAACTACGCCACTTTAAGCAAAGCGCCTGCGGTTTCCTATGATCAATACGATGATCTGCATAAGAAGTTTCTGCATGATCATTTTAACGTACCGAGAGACAGTGTGATCAATCATACAGTCGGCAGTTCAGAAGCATTCGTGCGCTTAGCATTATCGGGGGTTGCCTACTGTCTGATTCCTCGATTACAGATCATCGACGAGCTAGAGTCTGGTGCTCTGATTGATATTACCCCTGGCTTTCTGCTGTCTTATCGCATTTATTGGCACCATTGGCAGCTCGAGAGTGGGGTATTAAAAGAGGTATCCCAAGCGATATTAAGTTTTGCTCACAATCACTTACCTCAGTAAGCTGTTGGTTTTTTCAGCGTCAAAGTTCTGTTAGAAGTGCGTGCTCTGGATTGGCTAAACGATAAATTGCTCTATGATGAAAGTACATTTGTTTAGCATAGGTCATACCTAATGAAGCTTGTACCAAAGATGTTAGCAACGTCTCTTACTCTTACTGCGGCGTTGAGTGCTGTGAGTTTTCCATCATTGGCAGACTCTCCATCCTTTCCTCATATTTCAACGACAGGCTATGGTGAAGTGATCGCGACACCTGATATGGCGACATTCTCTGTGAGAGTCGTGGAATCTACGATGACTGCTGAACAGGCTAAAAATACCGTTGATAAAGTCGTGACAGGCTTTCTAAATAAGTTGCATCAAGCAGGTGTTGATGAGGCGAGTGTTCATAGCTCCAACCTGTATCTATCTCCTCAATATCACTACCCGAAAGATGGCAAGCCGGAACTGGTTGGCTACCGCGCCTCGCGTAATGTGACCGTTCAAGTGAATGAACTCGCCAACCTAAACGAGTATATGGATATTGCTATCGGCCAGGGCATTAATCAGATCGATAACATCCAGCTTCAAGTTCGCGACCAAGCCAAGTATCAAGAGCAGGCGCGCTTAGAAGCCATTAAAGATGCGACATCAAAAGCTAAATCATTAGCGAGTGGTTTTGAGCGTGAACTAGGTGATGTATGGCGCGTGGACTATAACGCACAATCTTCTCAGCCAGTGCTCATGCGTTCAATGGCGATGGATGCAAGAACAGAATCGAACTCTTATGAAGACTCAACGATCACCATTCGTGATCGCGTAAATGTGATCTATCAGATCGAAGAGTAATAACAAGGCTACAGTAGGTTTTGGATCATGATGATCTAATTACCTACGATAGACCAAATGCTAAAAAGGCTCTCATCATGAGAGCCTTTTTTATGCATTTTGAGTGCGATGGTTAGTGAAGAAGACGAGCACGGATTGTGCCTTCGATCTCTTTCAGTTTAAGCAGTGCTTCTTCTGAACGATCCGCTTCTACATCGATAACTACATAACCCATATCAGCCGCAGTCTGTAGGTACTGACCCGCGATGTTAATGCCTTCTTCAGCGAAGATGGTGTTGATCTGAGTTAGGATACCTGGGCGGTTTTCGTGAATGTGCAGCAAACGAGACGTGCCCGTGTGTAGCGGTAGAGATACCTCTGGGAAGTTAACACTTGATAGCGTAGAACCGTTATCAGAGTATTTCGCTAGCTTGCCAGCCACTTCAACACCGATATTCTCTTGTGCTTCCTGAGTTGAACCACCTACGTGAGGTGTAAGAATCACGTTGTCGAACTGCATCAATGGCGACTCAAACGGGTCTGCATTGGTTTTTGGTTCTGTTGGGAAAACGTCGATCGCTGCACCTGCAAGGTGACCAGAATCTAGAGCGCCACACAGAGCAGGAATGTCTACCACTGTGCCACGTGCTGCATTGATAAAGATAGAACCAGGCTTCATGCGCTCGAACTCTTCTTTACCCATCATGTCTTTTGTTTCGTTGGTTTCAGGGACGTGTAAAGAGATCACATCACACTTATTCAGCAGTTCGGTCATGGTATGAACTTGCGTTGCGTTACCCAAAGACAGTTTGTTTCCAATGTCGTAGAAGTAAACACGCATGCCAAGGTTTTCAGCAATAATACCCAGTTGAGTACCGATGTGACCGTAGCCAATAATACCTAAACGCTTACCACGGGCTTCGTAAGAGTTGTCTGCACTCTTTTTCCAGATGCCACGGTGAGCAAGAGCGTTCTTTTCTGGAATGCCACGTAGTAGTAGTAAAACCTGGCCAAGAACAAGTTCAGCAACGCTTCGAGTGTTTGAGAACGGTGCGTTGAACACAGGGATACCGCGTTTTGCTGCTGCTTGAAGGTTGACTTGATTAGTACCAATACAGAAACAACCAACGGCAACCAGTTTTTCAGCTGCATCAATAACTTCTTGGGAGATGTTAGTGCGAGAACGAATACCAATGAAGTGAGCATCTTTAACTGCTTCAAGAAGTTCATCTTCCGGTAGCGAGCCTTTGTGGTACTCAATGTTTGTGTAACCAGCGGCTTGCAGTACTTCTACAGAAGAAGGGTGAAGACCTTCTAGAAGTAGAATTTTTATTTTTTCTTTTTCCAGTGAAACTTTGGCCATTGTTCTCGTCCTTAAAATGGAAAGGTTGGGCAAATGCGGCGCACGTGCTACAAAATGGCTGAAAGGGGAACAAATTCACCACTTTGTTAGGAGACAAACGTTTTCCCTGTGCGTCTTCTGAACAATAAAGTAACAAAAAAAAAATGTTTTGGGTAAGAAAATTACGGAATAAGACATAATTTTACAGCAATAAAGCAAAAAAAACGGCGCCCTAGGGCACCGTATGTAATGAAGTAACAGAAAAACTCAATCTTTCATTATTTATTCTTCGATTTTTGCACCTTCAGGTGTGCCAGTGATAACCACATCAGCGCCACGGTGAGCGAACAGACCAACCGTCACCACACCAGCAATACCATTGATGATATCTTCTAGTTGTTTCGGGTTTTCGATCGCCATGCCGTACACATCTAGGATCACGTTGCCATTATCGGTTGTGCAGCCTTCGCGGTAAACTGGGTCACCACCAAGCTTAACTAACTCACGAGCAACGTACGAACGTGCCATTGGGATTACTTCAACAGGCAGTGGGAATTTGCCCAACACATCAACTGCTTTAGTACCGTCAACAATACACACAAACTTATCAGAGATAGCCGCTACGATTTTTTCACGAGTCAAAGCAGCGCCGCCGCCTTTGATCATATCGCGTGAAGCGTTAATTTCGTCTGCACCATCAACATAGATGTCTAACTTGAATACGTCGTTGCACTCAAATACTTTGATTTCTAGTGCTTCTAGTTTTTCAGTAGAGGCTACAGAGCTTGAAACCGCACCTTTGATTTTGTCTTTCATTGTGCCAAGTGCGTCGATGAAGTGATTTACTGTTGAGCCAGTACCTACACCTACAATGCTGCCTTCTTCAACATATTGAAGTGCTGCCCAGCCAGCTGCTTTTTTCATTTCATCTTGAGTCATGCCATTCTCCTGAATAAGGTCTTGCGCTTTGAATTAATCGTTCGCGTATTGAAGTTAACGTTTATATATCGAGGTTAACGTTTGCGGCGCGATTATAGCGCTTTAATGGTTGTTTTCCCATTGCCAAGTTTTACTTGGAGTCACGATTTTAGGTAACGGAATGTCCCATTCTTCAATCGGTAGGGTATCAACATGTTGGCAATCATGAGCCAAACCAATAGGAGTTGCGCCTTCGCCCGTTTCGAACCACTTCGCCAAGGTGCGATCGTAATATCCGCCGCCCATACCTAAACGATGGCCATGAGAGTCAAAGCCGACAAGGGGCGTAAGAATAAGGTCGAGCTGCTGGCAAGGTTTAACCAGCATTTGATTAAGTTGGGGTTCAACGATTCCGTACTTATTCAAAACAGTGGGTGTGGTTGGAGAATAATGTAGAAACAACAGGTGTCCGGCAGAGAAGGGGTGTAATACTGGTAAATAAGTTTGCTTACCTTGCGCCCATAACCATTCGATCAAAGGCTGGGTATCGAGTTCGCCATCGATAGAGATGTAGAGGGCAATATGTTGAGCTGACAGAATCTCATTGAGCTGAGAACACTGCTTAACTAAGTCTATACCGGATTGAGTTTGCTGGTCGCCAGATAAGGCATTGCGTTTGATACGGATCTGTTTGCGAAATTCGCTGCGTGTGAGCGTCTTCATAAGAAGGGATACCCCAAAGTGCCGTTGAGAATAGATGGCCCTTGAACCAGCGAGTTCAAGGCGGATCAGCAATGATTACCGTAGGCTTCTCGGCGGACCGAGCATGCTCAATAGCACTCAAGTACTAACCCTTAGGGATTGCTTATCGGCTCGGGGACGTGAATCCTCTGACAAACACTCCAGGGTAAATTTTGTGTACGCTATTGCTGTCCGTGCTTAACTTTACTGAGGACATCTGAAAGTGATGTCGTGAGCTGTTCCATTCGCTCGGTCAGTGCGTTTTGTTCATCATTTGCTTCAAACTTCTTGGTTTGTAATTCGTAGCAAATATTCAGAGCTGCGATAGTTAGCAGCTTCACTTCATTGGTTACCTTAGTACGTTCAGCCATCTCTTTCAATCGATTATCAAGATCGGCCGCCGCTGCAATCAATGACTCTTCTTGCCCTGGTGGACAATTCACTCGAGTCAGTTTTCCTAATATTTCAACGTCTACCGCTTGATTACTCATGATGGATGAACTCTTTAACGCGCTATTTTAAGGCTGTTGCCCTTCGCCATTTTTTGAGAAAGAAAAAGTGCAAGTACCGATGAGGAAGCAATCTCCTCTGAGGGAGAAACTATAGGTAAACCGCTATTAAGATTCAAGCTTTTCAGAGTGACTGTTTGTAAATGAGAGCTTGAGCACACAGTAATTCAGCAAATTGAACAATTGGTAGTCAGTCATCCTTCAATTGCTGGGGATCGATGCTTACCAGAATTGGGGTGAAGTGGTACGATTATACTATCGATATAAAGAATAACTGAGCGAGCTATCTGATGAGCGAAACTACTTTACCTGATTACCTAACGGTTGCGACTGAACTTCAATCGGCAAGTCTAGCCGTAACCCCTGCTGAGATGCATGGTTTATTAACGGGTATGTTAAGCGGAGGCTTAAGCCTAGCAGATAAGAGTTGGCAACCGCTGATCTTTGATTACACCAACGAAGGTATGGGCTGGCCAGATCGCGCGTTAACGCTAGCGGAAGCGACATTGAAAGTAACGACCAGTGAAATCACAGGTTCAGGCATGGAATTGTCTATGTTGCTGCCTGACGAAGACGCAAGCGCAAGCCTGTTTGACTTGGCTGACGGTGTGTCTGATTGGATTAACCATTTCATCTCTGGTTTAGGTCTTGTTGGCGCTCAATTGAACAAAGCGTCTGAAGGCACGAAAGAAGCGTTGGCGGATCTTGAAGAGATGGCAAAGCTAGGCATTGATGAAGAAGATGATCTGGAAGAACAAGCACAACTTCTAGAGCACGTTATTGAGCACGTAAAAGCGTGTGCATTAACGATTCACGCTGAATTTGGTGCACGCCCATCTGAAGATGCGGCGCCAACCATTCACTAATCGTTTGTCGGTTTGAGGTTATGATGGCTCAATATGATGTTGTAATTGCTGGTGGTGCAATGGCGGGGGCGACGTTAGCCCTTGCTCTGAACCGCCTAAGCCAAGGCTCGTTGTCGATTGCGGTGGTTGAGCCTTATCAGGTTGATCATCAAGCTCATCCTGGGTTTGATTCTCGTTCGATCGCTTTGTCTTATGGCACGGTACAGATCCTTGACTCTCTGCACTTGTGGCAATCTATCGCTCCGGTAGCGACCCCGATTAAAGATATCCATGTATCGGATCGTGGGCATGCAGGGATGACGGATATCTATAGTGAAGAACTGGCTGTAGATGCACTTGGCTATGTAGTCGAGTTAGCCGATGTTGGTCGAATTTATCAGCAGAAGCTGGAATCAGAAGCGGCAATTACGATGTTGTGTCCGGACTCGGTAGCGAAAGTTGAGCGAAGTGAGTCACTGACAACTATCGAACTCAACAGTGGGCAAACCATAACGACTAAGTTACTGGTTGCGGCTGACGGTGCAATCTCAACCTGTAGTCAGCAACTCAATATCCCACTGAATGAACATGACTTTGAACAGGTTGCTGTGATTGCCAATATCGTGGCGAGCGAACCCCATCAAGGTCGCGCATTTGAGCGTTTTACCCATCATGGGCCAGTCGCTCTATTGCCGATGAGTGATAACCGTTTGTCTCTGGTTTGGTGTTTACCGCCGGAGCAAGTCGATAAAGTTATGGCTTTTAACGACGACGAATTCCTTGAGCAGCTTCAGAGCGATTTTGGTTGGCGACTTGGCCGATTAGAGAAAGTCGGCAAGCGTGCGAGCTATCCACTGATTCTTCGTCACCGACAGCAAAATATCTCTCATCGATTTGCCATTGTTGGTAATGCTGCTCAAACGCTTCACCCCATTGCGGGGCAAGGCTTTAACCTAGGTATCCGAGACGTGGCTTCCTTGGCAGAAGAGTTGTGTACTCAGTTGGATGATGTGGGTCGTTACCGTGGTCTTGTTAACTTTAGAAAACGTAGAGAACAAGATAGAGACGCAACGATCATGTTGACTTCAAGCCTAGTTCACCTGTTCTCAAACGATTTTATGACCGCTCGCATTGGGCGTAATCTTGGGTTAGCCGTAATAGATAACCTTCCACCACTTAAAGGTCCACTTTTGCGTCATACGCTTGGCCTAGTAGAAAGATAAGGTAATAAATAATGATGCAAAGTGTTGATATCGCGATTGTTGGTGGTGGCATGGTTGGCTTAGCGCTTGCTGCTGCCCTGAAAGACAGTGACCTAAGAATTGCTGTCATTGAAGGTAGAGCTCCCAGCGAAGGGCTTAGTGAGCTGCCTGACGTACGTGTATCCGCGTTGAGTCGTTCTAGTGAAGTGATTCTTCGCAACCTAGGTGCATGGCAAGGTATCGAACAAAGACGTGCAGCACCGTATCAAGCGATGGAAGTGTGGGAGCAAGACAGCTTTGCCCGTATTGAGTTTGACTCGACACGCTTGGCTCAGCCGAACTTGGGTCATATCGTTGAAAACCGTGTGATTCAATTAGCGCTGCTTGATCAGGTTAAGAAGCAAGACAACGTCAGCCTGTATATGCCCGCAACGTGTAAAACGATGGCGATTGGTGAAAGTGAAGCTTGGTTAACATTGGACAATGGTCAAGCACTGACAGCTAAGTTAGTTGTTGGAGCAGACGGCGCAAACTCTTGGGTTCGTAAGCAGCAAGATATCCCATTAACACATTGGGATTACGGACACAGTGCGATTGTCGCGAACATCAAAACCACAGAGCCGCACCACAGCGTTGCTCGTCAAATATTCACACCTCAAGGCCCATTGGCATTCCTACCAATGCAACCAAGCCACATGAGCTCGATTGTTTGGTCTACGGAACCAAACCGTGCCGAGAAGTTGGTATCCATGTCGGATACTGATTTTAATAAGCAGCTAACGGCAGAGTTCGACTCAAAGCTTGGATTATGCGAAGTGGTTGGTGACCGTTTTGCATTCCCACTACGCATGCGTTATGCACGTGACTTTGCGGTAGAGCGTGTGGCTTTGGTTGGTGATGCTGCTCATACCATTCATCCATTAGCGGGGCAGGGCGTTAACCTTGGCCTATTAGACGCAGCAAGCTTAGCACAAGAGCTGTTAAAGCTATGGGTTGCGGGTGAGGACATTGGCACCAAGCGTAATCTTCGCGGCTACGAGCGCTGGAGAAAAGCAGAGGCGGCGAAAATGATTGCTTCAATGCAGGGCTTTAAAGACCTGTTTGAAGGCGATAACCCAGCTAAGAAGCTGATTCGTGGTATCGGTATGAAGCTAGCAGGTCAATTACCGGG
Organism: Vibrio crassostreae; assembly: GCF_024347415.1. Taxonomy (NCBI): domain Bacteria; kingdom Pseudomonadati; phylum Pseudomonadota; class Gammaproteobacteria; order Vibrionales; family Vibrionaceae; genus Vibrio; species Vibrio crassostreae. Next base: position 3,000,214 of record NZ_AP025476.1, on the reverse strand, counting down.
TGCGAAAGATGAGATCATGAAGCGCGCACTGGGTTTATCTGGCAATCTTCCTGATTTAGCTAAGCGTCCAGTGACTCATCGATAGTGACATAGTGTTCTGGTGATTTATCGAATCATCATTGATACGAAAAAAGGGTTGGCATAATGCCAACCCTTTTTGTTTTTAATTCTGTAGATAATCAGGTCATGCGTACGCGCAGCGCAGTTTCATGATTTCACTATTTATTTCTTTCACTGTTTGAAAGTGACGCTTTTCTGCTCGGTCTGGTAGCACTAGCTTACCGTTATCAAACTCAAATTTTCCTACGCCGTAAATGTAGATTCGTCCTTTGAAAAGTCGACTTACATGTTTAGCTATCATACTCGGTGTATAGCGCTTAAACAGTCTCATTTTTTATTATCCTTATATTTACCTAGCCTGCATATTATAGAAAAACTCCGAGATAATAATTGTGATAAGCATGGAGTAATATGCAGTAGAGTTGACGTTAATTAGATATTTGTGCTGTTCTAAGCACTTTCTTCAGTAAATATCTATTTTTACGTGAGCTCCTCCCCAAAATAATACTGAGTAGTGAACTGCCGTGAACTTTCCTGTTCGGTATTAAGCAGTGATAATGTTACAAGTATAAGAATAGGCGGGATTTTTTTGTTTGTGTAATCAAATTGTAAATTTCTGACAAAAAAAAGCCCGTCTAAAACGGGCGAATAGTCACAGATGCATTACACAAAAGTGGATACTGATGTTACTCAGTGGATTCACTTGTACTGATTTGCTTAATAGCTAGTCAGTAAATTTACAATAACGCAAATTTAACTTTGTGACTACTTATGCTTTTATTTTGAGTAACTATTTACTAGTGGTGTGTTCTTCTTATGACGAAGTTCACACAAAAAATGTACTCAATGAAATATTCAAATGAAGTTTGCGAAGCATGATCTGATCGAAACGATCATCGACTGATATCTGCGACGGTCGGTGCACATAGCGCCATAAGATCATTGAGATCCAACGCAACGCCAGCCATTCGAACACCCGAGCTAATGGTTACGGTCGAGTTGTTCTGAATGGAAGGATCAAAAATGATCGGCATGTGTCTCTTGAGAGCGAGCGGACCAACGCAACCCACTTTAAAGCCAGTGATCGCTTCAACATCAGTGAGCGACACGCAAGTCATCCGACGGCAATTCAGCACCGAGCGTACTTTCTTGGGGTCGACAGAACGATCGCCAGCAGTACAGGCCAGTGCATACTGATTACCCATATCCTTGAGCAGGATGCACTTGACCATTTGAGATGGGTCGATGCCTCGCTCTTGCGCGGTTTCTTCGATGCTGGTGGTGGGTTTACTTTGCATCAGCAGGCGATACTTCACCTGCTGTTGATCCAGCCATTGTGTAATCAGTGTTTCCACGTGGTTACTCGTCTTCGAGGCTGTAAGGCAGTGGCAGGATATTCCACACTTGATCAGGCTGCGCAGTCAATCGAAGCTGAACATCGTCATCCAGGTTGTTTGGCAATACCATTAAACCAATCGCTTGGTTATCAGCAAATTGATATACGTTTAATAGTCGGCCTGCGCCACGCCAGTTTTCACCTACGCTACGCTCTAGTTCAATAGGGTTCTCTAGTGTTAGCACTTCCCCAGTTGGGCCAGAAACAATACGCATCTCACGCTTGTTCATGCCGCGGTACTTAGCACGAGCAACCGTTTCTTGACCTGTGTAACAGCCTTTTGAAAAGCTGATACCGCCAATCGCTTGCAGGTTAAGCGCTTGAGGGATGTGCTTAACCTGCTCAGTTTTCGATAGATTCGGCTGAGCATCAATAATTTCATTATATTGCCAAAGTGCTTCTGATACTTTCTCAGCAGAGCTGTTGGTGACTAAAGCTTCTGCAGCTTCTTCTGTCACAAGTAGAGCCCAGCGGTTGTCTGATACTAAAACGGCCGTACCGCCAGAAATCGCACGCACATTACCTTGGCTTTCTGAAATCGAATCAATGTATTGATTTGCAGACGCACCCATCACACCGATGACAACGTCAGACGTTTGCTCGATATCGACCTTAGAGAACACGGCGTACTTTTTGATTTCAACGAGCTCGACTTCAATCGCAGATTTAGGTTGCATGAGTGCGTAGCCACCGTTGTGGTGGAACAAACGAAAGATACTCCATACTTTTCCTTTTGCATCACAGTGCGCGCCTAATGTGGATTCATCATTAGGAAGAGTCACCACGTCGCACGTTACTTGACCTTGCAGGTACGACTTTTTGTCATCGCCTATCATGGTGATTGCACTCCAGTCTGACACGTGTGTCATCATCAGTTCTGGAAGCGATTCATTTTGTGTATGAGCGAGTGGCTGAAATGTGTTTTTCCAATCCATTTTATCTTTCCTAAGAATTTTATTTGGCTCTATGTTAATCCGGTTCTGTTTCTTTGTCAGCCTAGGTTTTTTTGTGAGCTTAGATAGGGACTGTGACTCACATAGTAGTTGCAGAGCGTATGACTTGTTACACTCCGAGAAAGAAAAATTATAGGTGAGGATAGCCAATGTACACTGCAGAGCAGAAAGCACGAATTAAATGGGGTTGCCGTCGCGGCATGTTAGAACTTGATGTAGTCATCATGCCATTTTTTGAAGAGTGTTTTGATTCATTGCAAGAGCAGGAACAGCGCGAGTTTGTTTCTCTACTAGAGTGTGATGACCCAGATTTGTTTACTTGGGTGATGGGACACGGACGCAGTGAAAACCTAGGTCATGCATCAATGGTTGATAAAATTGTCGCACACAACCTCAGCAAGGTTCGTTAAGCTCCAGCTTAACCCTTCATATTCCGCATTATTCGCAAAAGGCACTGTTTTCGGGTGCCTTTTGTTTTTCATCGTCCTATCTTCTATTCCACTTGCCGCTAGCCTTTATTGTTTAGCACTGCTGATCCATCTGTTTAAAACCAACCATCTGATTTTGAATAGTGCTCATGGTCGTTTTGATTATAAAGAAGATGGTGAGATCCGATTGAATGACCGACGTTATATTCTAAAGTCCGTGGATAAGATCTGGGCGCAGTTCTTTGTTAAATTGCAGTTTGAGTGTGGGTACTCGGTATTGCTTTGGCGCGACAGCTGTTGCGAGAATGAATATCGTCACTTTCTGGCGAACTTACAACGAGCGTGCTAGGTCAGCCAAAGTATTAGATAAAAGAAAGCATTAGACAAAAGAAAAGGGAGCACTCGGCTCCCTTTCGTTTAATCACTTTTCGCTGACGACTAATTAGCTAAGCACGCTTAACCCATAATTATGATTGGCGCTTTTCTGGCGTCAGAATCGTTGGGCCGCTGTCTTCTGCAAGTTCTGGATAGTCCAACGTGTAGTGCAGGCCGCGGCTCTCTTTACGTTGCATTGCACAGCGAACCATTAGCTCAGCCACTTGTAGCAAGTTACGCAGTTCTAATAGGTTATTCGAAACCTTGAAGTAGCTGTAGTACTCATGAGTCTCTTGCTGCAACATCTGAATACGGCGCAGTGCACGTTCAAGGCGCTTATCCGTTCGAACAATGCCCATGTAATCCCACATGAATAGACGTAGCTCGTGCCAGTTGTGCTGAATGATAACTTCTTCATCACTGTTGGTTACTTGGCTTTCATCCCATGCAGGCAGTTCAGCACACAATTGAGATTGGTCGATGTTCTCAACGATATCTTTTGCTGCTGCCCATGCGTAAACCACACACTCAAGCAGTGAGTTAGAAGCCATACGGTTTGCACCGTGTAAGCCGGTATAGCTCACTTCGCCAATCGCATACAAGTTAGTCAGGTCGGTTTGACCTTGCTTATTAACCATTACACCACCACAAGTGTAGTGAGCAGCTGGTACGATAGGGATTGGCTCTTTGGTCATATCGATGCCCAAGTCCATCAAGCGAGTATGGATCATTGGGAAGTGCGTTGTGATGAATTCTTCAGGCTTGTGGCTGATATCAACATACATGCAGTCGGCACCCAAGCGCTTCATTTCGAAGTCAATTGCCCGAGCAACCACATCACGTGGAGCCAGCTCACCGCGCTCATCGAAGTCCTTCATAAAACGAGAACCATCTGGGCGGCGCAAGTAAGCACCTTCACCACGCAGTGCTTCCGTCAGTAGGAAGTTACGCGCTTCTGGGTGGAATAAACAAGTTGGGTGGAACTGATTGAACTCAAGATTTGCCACACGACAACCTGCACGCCAAGCGATAGCAATACCATCACCTGAGGAGACATCTGGGTTAGAGGTGTATTGGTAAACCTTTGAAGCGCCGCCTGTTGCTAATACAACAAATTTAGCGCGCACGGTTTCAACGTGTTCTTGGTTACGGTTCCAAATGTAGGCACCGATCACCTTGTCTTTTGAACCACCAATCTTATCTTCAGTGATCAAATCCAGCGCATTGTGGCGCTCGAAGATCTCGATATTTGGGTGGTTGTTGACGTTATCTTGTAGTGAGGTTTGCATCGCCATGCCCGTTGCATCGGCTGCGTGCAGAATTCTGCGGTGACTGTGGCCACCTTCACGAGTGAGGTGATATTTTGGTTGGCCTTCTGTGCTGTTTTCATCTTTATCAAATGGAACACCACCATCAATCAGCCATTGCACACACTCTTTCGCATTTTCAGCAATGAATTGAACTGTATCTTCTTCGCATAACCCAGCCCCAGCAATTTGAGTATCCTCTACATGAGACTCAATACTGTCCGACTCATCGAACACCGCGGCGATACCACCTTGTGCGTAATACGTCGATCCTTCGCTGCGTGGTCCTTTGCTTAATACAATTACTTTTGCATGTTCTGCTACGCGTAAGGCTAATGACAAGCCTGCCGCACCACTTCCTACCACTAATACATCACACTGATGTTCACGGTTTGCGTTCATAAAACTTATTAAATCCCGGGCTATAGTCGAGTTGTCCACTCTCAATTGACTTTGTCTTGTTTTAGGAGTTTGGGTAAGACTGTTATAATCTCTCCAGAGTCATCCTTAAACGCTATGCAAAATCAATATATAGACAGCTATCTAGAAATATTTAATTGCTCAATACCATTGCTTTTGCTCAAGTTTCCCCAAATTGATAGGGATAGCTATTTTTATTACATCACATTGTGAAACAATAATGGCAAATAATTTTAAGAAAGTTGGAACTTTCGGTATTTGGCTTAGTCACAATAGTGCTCTTGTAGACGGTGGTGTCAATACTACATTTCGCATAATTAGTACCCATATCTGCGAAGGTAAGGGTTATAACAATAGGAGTACCCGCTCGAATGAACGAGCAGCTAACCGATCAAGTGTTGATTGAGCGAGTTCAGAGTGGAGATAAGCAGGCATTTAACTTACTAGTGGTTAAGTATCAAAACAAAGTTTGTAATCTTATCTCTCGATACGTGAATAATTCCGGTGATGTACCTGATGTAGCACAAGAAGCTTTTATTAAAGCTTACCGCGCGATACCTAACTTTCGTGGCGAGAGTGCCTTCTATACATGGTTGTACCGAATTGCCGTGAACACCGCTAAAAATCATATCGTTGCCCAAAGCCGTAGGCCGCCAGCAACCGATGTAGATGCAGAAGATGCAGAATATTACGAAACAGGCAGCGCGTTAAAAGAAATATCGAACCCTGAGAACTTAACGCTGTCAAAAGAATTGAAACAAGTCGTTTTTGGAGCGATTGAAGCGTTACCAGAAGACTTAAAAACTGCAATGACGTTGCGTGAGCTCGAAGGTTTGAGCTACGAAGAGATTGCAGAAGTAATGGATTGCCCTGTAGGAACCGTACGTTCGCGTATTTTCCGAGCTCGTGAAGCAGTGGAAAAGAAAATCAAACCTCTTTTGCAACGCTAGAACTTGTAATAATTATGGTGAAAATAATGGCTGATAAAGAAAAGCTTTCGGCACTCATGGATGGTGAAACGATCGATAAAGCTCTCATTGTAGATCTTGAATCTGATCAAGAAAGCATGGATACCTGGCAGAGTTACCATTTAATTGGTGATGTTATGCGTGGGGATGCGCCAGAAACTCAAGATTGGAACATTGCTAACAATGTGGCAGCAGCGCTTGAAGCTGAGCCTGCACATAGTGCAATGCCGAACCTGCACCAAGTGAATGTTGAACCTACTGTTGCTCCAATTGAAGAGCAGCCTAAACCTCAGCAAGCGAAGCGTCAGCTTCCGGCTTGGTTACAACAGTTTGGACAAGTTGCCGTAGCAGCGTGTGTTTCATTGGCGGTTGTATTAGGTGTTCAACAATATGGTGGCAGCGACCCTGCAGCTCCAGAGCAGTTGCCTGTACTCCAGACGATTCCATTTGCGGGTTCTGCGGAACCAGTAAGTTTAACGCGTGACTCTGTTGAGAAGCCGGCATCGGAAGCTAACTTGCAAGAGCAGCGTAAACGCGTTCATGCAATGCTAGAAGATTATGAGCTTCAGCTAAGACTAAACAGTGATGCATCGCCAATGCAAGATGCACATCTAGAATCGGACATTGAATGAAGAAAATCCTGGTCAGTGCACTGACACTGTTCAGCTTGATGTCTCCAACAGCCTTTGCAGAGGAAACCACTGCAAAGGCCTTGTTGCATCAAATGAACGAGGCCAGTCAGCATCTAAATTACGAACTCTCCTACATATTGATAAAGAAGAGCAGTATTGAACCTCTTGTTTATCGCCATGCAGTTAACGACGACCAACAACTTGCACACCTTGTTTACCTAAGCGGCCCTGTTCGTGAAGTCATTCGACGTGGCAATGAAGTTAGCTACATCGAACCGGGTACAGAGCCATTTACGATTCAGTCTGGCAGTATGGTTGCACCTGTTATTCCGATGATTAATAGAGATATCGAATCACTGAATCAGTACTACGACTTCGTAAAAGTTGGGCGCTCTCGTGAAGCGGGCAGCACTACTCAAGTACTGCGGGTCGTGCCGAAAGATGGCCTTCGCTATTCTTACGTGGTTTGGGTAGACGAGAAAACAAGCCTTCCTTTGCGTGCCGACCTTTTGGACCGTGATGGCGAAGTGCTTGAACAGTACCGCACGATCTCTTACGTGGTGAACGACAAGATTGCTGAGGCGATGGGTGGCTTGAACCAAGCTCAATTACCAAAAGTCTTATCACTGCCGGAAGGCTTAGTGAGTGAAACTAACTGGCAAGCGTCTTGGATTCCTGAAGGGTTTAAGTCAAAAGAGCTTAGCCGCTATCAAATGGCTGCGACCGATAAAATGGTTGAAAGTCAGCTTTTCAGTGATGGATTGTTTAGCTTTTCGGTTTATATCGCCGATAAAGACGAACATTCATTGAAAGGGCAATTGGTACGTCAAGGACGCAGAACCTTACACAGCTTAGTGATTGGCGATAAAGAAATTTCTGTGGTTGGTGATATTCCGCCAGCAACCGCCAAACGTATTGCTCAATCAGTTACGTTTAATAAATTGGAACCAGCGCAATGATGACCGCGCTGGCGACCGTTAGCTCGGTTGAACAAAAAGGTAAGCAATATTTTGTTCAACTGAGCTGCGAGCAACAAACCAGTTGCAGCAGTTGTTCTTCTCAAAAAAGCTGCGGAACAGGTATTGTGACTAAGGCTGTTGGCAATAAATCTTTGTTTTGGCAGCTTAAAACCAAAAGCTTAGTCAAAGCAGGACAAATCGTAGAAATTGGCTTTCCAGAAAAAAGCCTACTTCAGTCGGCGGCGATCGTTTATCTGATCCCACTTTTCATGTTGATGATTGGTGCTGGTTTTGGACAACTCTTGTTGCAACCCTTACTTCAAGGGGGCGAGGGTATTGTTATCTTAAGTGCAGCACTGTTTACTGCTGGTGGGATTGCCTTAGCGAAGCGGCTAGCCAAACCCATGGAAGACAAATCCAAGCAAGAAGTCGTCTTGATTCGAATCCTTGGTGAGTCTCTCGTCTAATTTATGATGCTTCTTGCCCTTAAATTGGGTAGAATCTGCCAACTTGATTGAAATGCCGCCACCAATGCTGACTGTAGATTGGACGTGTCGCGGCTTTCTTATTATCCCTATTCAAAGAGTTTAGTCACACCAAGCCTATGAAGCACATTCGTAATTTTTCGATTATCGCCCACATCGACCACGGTAAGTCGACCCTTTCTGACCGCTTAATCCAAGTTTGTGGAGGATTAAGTGAACGTGAGATGGCAGCTCAAGTCCTCGATTCTATGGATATAGAACGCGAGCGTGGTATTACAATTAAAGCGCAGAGTGTGACTTTAGATTACAAAGCTAAAGATGGTGAAACTTACCAGCTTAACTTTATCGACACTCCTGGACACGTAGACTTCTCTTACGAAGTATCTCGTTCTCTAGCGGCTTGTGAAGGCGCACTACTTGTAGTGGATGCAGGCCAAGGTGTTGAAGCACAAACTCTAGCAAACTGTTACACAGCAATCGAAATGGAGCTGGAAGTAGTGCCAATCTTGAACAAGATTGACCTACCAGCTGCTGAACCAGAGCGTGTTGCTGAAGAGATCGAAGAGATCGTTGGCATCGATGCGATGGAAGCGACTCGCTGTTCTGCTAAAACAGGTTTAGGCGTAGATGATGTTCTAGAAAACATCGTAACGGCTATCCCACCACCGGAAGGTGATCCTGAAGCGCCTCTACAAGCGTTGATCATTGACTCTTGGTTCGATAACTACCTTGGCGTAGTTTCTTTGGTTCGTATTAAAAACGGTAAGCTGAAGAAGAACGACAAGATTCGAGTAATGTCGACAGACCAAGTTTGGGGTGTTGACCGTCTAGGTATCTTCACGCCTAAGCAAATCGACACCACTGAGCTAAATACTGGCGAAGTAGGTTGGGTTGTTTGTGGTATTAAAGACATCCTAGGTGCACCAGTTGGTGATACGTTGACGCTTGCAAAAGGCGGCAGCACTGAACGTCTGCCTGGTTTCCAAAAAGTTAAGCCTCAGGTATACGCAGGTCTATTCCCTGTATCATCTGATGACTACGAAAACTTCCGTGACGCGTTAGGCAAGCTAAGCCTGAACGATGCGTCATTGTTCTTTGAACCAGAAAGTTCAGCAGCACTTGGTTTTGGTTTCCGTTGTGGCTTCTTAGGCATGCTTCACATGGAGATCATCCAAGAGCGTCTAGAGCGTGAATACGACCTAGACCTAATCACGACTGCACCAACAGTAGTGTATGAAGTTGTAAAAACAGATAAAACGGTTCTTTACGTTGATAGCCCGGCTAAACTGCCAGCGGTTAATGACCTAGAAGAAATTCGTGAACCAATTGCACGCTGTAATATCCTGGTACCTTCGGATTACCTAGGTAACGTAATCACACTGTGTGTAGAGAAGCGTGGCGTACAAGTAGACATGGTTTACCACGGTAATCAAGTTGCTGTGACGTACGATCTTCCTATGGCTGAAGTAGTTCTCGACTTCTTCGACCGTCTGAAGTCAACGTCTCGCGGTTACGCATCATTGGATTACAACTTCCAACGTTACGAGCCATCAAACATGGTACGTGTAGACGTATTACTGAATGGCGAAACGGTTGATGCTCTAGCGATCATTACGCACAAAGATATTGCTCAGTCTCGTGGTCGTCTACTGGTAGAGAAGATGAAAGAATTCATCCCTCGTCAGATGTTCGATATCGCGATTCAAGCAGCGATTGGTAACCACATCATTGCTCGCTCTACAGTAAAACAACTGCGTAAGAACGTAATCGCAAAATGTTACGGTGGTGATATCAGTCGTAAGAAGAAACTTCTTAAGAAACAAAAAGAAGGTAAGAAGCGTATGAAGCAGATCGGTAACGTTGAACTGCCTCAAGAAGCTTTCCTTGCAATCCTTCACGTTGGAAAAGACTAGGTATCAATCGCACTAACTATCTGCTGAATATTAGTGGTTAAAATCGTTTATTTCTTTGTTGCAAAGATTGCAATTAGGCCCACTAGTCACTGCACTTTGCGCCTCGAACTAAACGATTTTTCCTGCGTAATCTTCCCAGCATTTAGTCAGCATGATTGATACAAATTAGAAATATTAAGCAGAGTGAAAGAGTTATGCTCTTTCACTTTCGTTATTTTTAAAGAAATGAAATTTAAGGGATATCAATGGCTAATACATTTTCGCTTATCTTAGTGATCGTAACTCTAGTGACCGGCATTGTATGGGCGTTGGAAAAGTTTGTGTGGGCGAAGAAGCGCCAGCAAAAGCTTGCTGACGTTGAAGCACAATCGAATGGCCTAGACGCTGAAACCAGCGCAAAAGTTACGGCTCAGCCTTGGTGGGTTGAGAACAGTGTGTCCATTTTCCCGGTAATTGCATTTGTTTTGATCTTGCGTTCATTCATCTATGAACCGTTTCAAATCCCATCAGGCTCGATGATGCCAACCCTTTTGGTTGGTGATTTTATCTTGGTAGAGAAGTACGCGTACGGTCTAAAAGACCCAGTATGGCGCACTCAATTGGTAGAAACAGGCAAGCCAGAACGCGGTGATTCAATCGTATTTAAGTACCCACCTCAGCCAAACATCGACTACATTAAGCGTGTTGTTGGTATGCCAGGTGACACTATTCGCTACAGCAGTCGTAAAGAGATCTGTATTCAGGCGAAGGGTACAAGTAGCTGTGAACCAGTGAAACTAAGTCACGTTGAAGAGAGCCAATTTATTCAAGATGGTGTGCCTCTGATTCAGCTGAATGAACAGCTTGGAGATGTTGAGCACCAAATTTTAGTTAACCCATTACGCCGTGATCGTGTGCAAGCATATCAGCCTCGCAATGGTGTTAACGAGTGGGTCGTTCCAGAAGGCCAGTACTTTGTGATGGGTGATAACCGTGATAACAGTGCTGATAGCCGTTACTGGGGCTTTGTCCCTGAAGCAAACCTTGTTGGTAAGGCCGTTGCTATTTGGATAAGCTTCGAATTCGAACGCGGTTCAGACAGTGTACTTCCAACATGGATTCCTACTGGTGTGCGTTTTAATCGCATCGGTGGGATTCATTAATCGATCAATTAACACATCGAGAGAGCATGAATTCTCCAATTGATAAACTAGAGAGAAAGATTGGCTATCAGTTTAATGATGCCGATCTTATCCACTTGGCGCTGACTCACCGCAGCGCCGCAGGTAAACATAATGAACGTCTTGAGTTTCTGGGCGATTCAATTTTAAGTTTTGTTATCGCTGATGATCTTTACCACCGTTTCCCTAAAGTAAACGAAGGTGATATGAGCCGCATGCGTGCAACATTAGTACGTGGTCATACATTGGCAGAACTAGGTCGTGAATTCGAACTAGGAGATTACTTAAAATTAGGTCCAGGTGAGTTGAAGAGTGGCGGTTTCCGTCGTGATTCTATTCTAGCGGATGCGGTTGAAGCGATCATCGGTGCTGTCTATTTAGATAGTGATACCGAGACGGTTCGCGGCATTATTTTAAGCTGGTACCAATCTCGCCTAGATGCTATTCAGCCTGGAGTATCTCAAAAAGATCCGAAAACTCGCCTACAAGAGTTTTTGCAAGGTCGAAGAAATCCTCTGCCTGTCTACACAGTGACTAATATTAAAGGTGAAGCACACAACCAAGAGTTTACGGTTGAGTGTGAAGTGGCAGGTGTGGATAAACCTGTTATCGGTAAAGGCACTAGCCGCCGCAAGGCAGAACAAGCGGCTGCTGAAACAGCATTAGAGCAACTAAGCAATGTCTGATAACAACCAAGATTTCGATATCGATGCATTCTTTTCATCTGATAGCAAAAAAACAGGTCTACCGGAAAACCAACACTGTGGCTTCATCGCTATTGTCGGTCGCCCAAACGTAGGTAAGTCGACGCTTCTGAACCATATTCTGGGTCAGAAGATTTCTATTACATCACGTAAACCACAGACGACACGTCACCGTATTATGGGCGTTGAAACTGAGGGTGATTACCAAGCGATCTTTGTTGATACTCCTGGACTTCATATTGAAGAAAAGCGTGCAATTAACCGCTTGATGAACCGTGCGGCGAACAGCTCACTGAGTGATGTGAATCTAGTATTCTTCCTTGTTGATGGTACTCACTGGACTGACGACGATGAGATGGTTCTGAACAAACTGAAGAAGACTGACTTCCCAGTTGTACTTTGCATCAACAAAGTAGATAACGTTCAAGACCGTACTAATGTGATGCAGCACATGATGGAAGTCTCTAAGAAGATGGACTTCATTGACGTTGTGCCAATCTCAGCGAAGCAAGGTAAAAACATTGATGTACTGCGTAAGCACGTACGTGAACATTTACCTAAAGCGACACACCACTTCCCGGAAGAATACGTGACAGATCGCTCGCAACGTTTTATGGCCTCTGAAATTATCCGTGAAAAGCTGATGCGCTTTACGGGTGATGAGCTACCGTACTCGGTAACGGTTGAAATTGAACGTTTCGATTACAACCCAGATAATGATGGCTTCCATATCAATGCACTGATTCTTGTTGAGCGTACTGGTCAGAAGAAGATGGTGATTGGTAAAGCGGGCGAGAAAATCAAAACGATTGGTCGTGAAGCGCGTATCGATATGGAAGAACTGTTCGGCCGTAAGGTTTACCTAGAGACTTGGGTCAAGGTTAAATCTGGCTGGGCTGATGATGAGCGTGCACTTCGCTCGTTAGGCTACATCGACGATCTATAATATATTGAACGTCACTTTCTGAGATTAAGAAAGTTGAACTGAAGATAAATCCAAGAGAGAGTGCGAACTCTCTCTTTTTGTATCTGTAATAAGGGTAAGTGATTGAGCGAAGGGTTACAGCGATGCTTTGTGTTGCACCGTCGACCATATAGTGAGTCGAGCCTGATCTTGGACGTCTTCAGTGAAGAGTTCGGTCGGGTGACGTTGATGTCCAAAGGTGCTCGCAGCAAGCGTTCCAATTTGAAAGGTGCACTACAACCATTTACGCCACTACTGCTTAAGTGGTCTGGTAATGGTTCGATGAAAACCTTACGCCAAGCTGAACCTATTAGCTTGGGGCTTCCTCTCGCCGGTATCAATCTGTATTCAGCCATGTATGTGAACGAGTTAATTGGTCGCGTATTGATGGCTGAAGTGCCGATGCCAGCACTTTTTCACGACTATCTTCATGCTTTAACAGAGCTGGCGCATAATGAAAACCCTGAGCCAGCACTGCGTCGCTTTGAGTTGGCTCTATTATCCGCTATGGGTTACGGCGTCGACTTTTTACACTGCGCGGGTACTGGCGAAGCGATTGATCCGAGCATGACTTATCGCTATCGAGAGCAGAAAGGTTTCATCGCTTCGGTGCGTCGAGACAACCTTACTTTTATGGGCGATGAACTAATCGCAATCAGTGAACGTAGGTTTATCACTAAAGAGCAGTTAAAAGCGGCAAAACGCTTTACACGCATAGCCTTAAAGCCGTATCTTGGCGGCAAACCATTAAAAAGTAGAGAGCTATTTATGCCAACAATAGCCCTCTCTAGAGCACGGAGTATTGGAAAATGAGCTCAATCCTTTTAGGCGTTAATATCGACCATATTGCAACACTACGTAATGCACGTGGTACTAAATACCCAGATCCAGTACACGCAGCTGAAATTGCTGAACGTGCGGGTGCTGACGGTATTACTATTCACCTGCGTGAAGACCGTCGTCATATCGTTGACCGCGATGTGCGTATTCTAGCTGAAACACTTCAAACTCGTATGAATTTGGAGATGGCAGTAACGGACGAGATGGTTCAAATTGCCCTCGATACTAATCCTGAGTTTGTTTGTCTGGTTCCAGAGAAGCGTGAAGAGCTGACCACTGAAGGTGGCTTGGACGTGGTTGGTCAACTTGAAAAGATCAAAGCGGCGACGGAAAAACTGTCTGCTGCTGGCATTAAAGTATCTCTGTTTATCGATGCTGACCGTGAGCAAATCGACGCAGCAAAAGCGTGTGGCGCACCGTTCATTGAACTGCACACTGGCCATTATGCCGATGCTAAAACAGAAGAAGACCAACAAGACGAGCTGAAAAAGATTGCTGCAGGCGCAAGCTACGCGGACGATCTTGGTATCACAGTCAATGCGGGTCATGGTCTGACTTACCACAACGTCGCACCGATTGCGGCTCTTCCAGAGATCTACGAGTTGAACATCGGCCACTCAATCATGGGACGTGCAGTGTTTGATGGTTTGAACAAAGCCGTTGCAGACATGAAAGCCGTGATGGAAACAGCACGCAACAACGCTTAGTTTTCTAAACAGTAAGCGTTAAGTCTTAAGCGACTAATTAGTAGAATTAATAGATAGAAGTTTGGTAATAGGGTAAACATGGCTGTTGTTGGATTAGGTACAGATATCGCAGAAATTGAACGTGTTGAAAAGGCATTGTCACGAAGTGGTGACGCTTTTGCTCAGCGTATTTTGACCGATTCTGAATTTGAAGTATTCCAGCAACTGAAGCAAAAAGGGCGTTACCTTGCAAAACGTTTTGCTGCCAAAGAAGCGGCATCTAAGGCGTTAGGAACGGGGATCGCGCTGGGTGTGACCTTCCACGACTTTGAGATTTCAAACGATGAGCATGGTAAGCCAGTTCTGAGCCTGCATAAAAAAGCGCGTGAAATCGCAGAGGCGAATGGCACAACATCGATTCATCTGACTATCTCGGATGAGCGTCACTACGCTGTGGCAACGGTGTTACTCGAATCGTAAACAGATTATCGCTACTTTATATCTAGTGCTCTTGGCTCTAGACAGAAAAAAGCAGAGCTTGTGAGCTCTGCTTTTTTATTGCCTTGAGTTTGAGGCTAAATCAATCTAGTCACTAGTTGGTTTCAAGTAGTGAATGGCCGTCGCTTGAACCTTATCTAGCTCATCTTGAAGCTCGAAAAGCTCCGGCTCAATGTCTTCAACAGAAGTACCAGAACGCAGCTCTTTCTCTATCGTCGCACATACCGACTTTAGCCTTGGTACGCCACTGTACGAACTGCTGCCATGCATCTTGTGGATAATGTGTATCAGCTCTTCAACTGGGTAGCCACTGTCTTCTATCGCTTTGTCTGCTGCCTCATAAACCTCCGGAATAAAGTCGACAAGCATTTGCAGCATATCGCGTGCGAGGTCTTCTTTATTGGCGGCTTGTCTCATCGCAGCTTGCCAATCAATGATGATGTTTTTGTGCACGCTGGCTTCAGTTTCTGACACTGGATCGTTATCGATTTCAGCAGAAACAGCAGGGTGGTCTGGATCTATTTTTTCGATGTGCTCAACCTCAGAGGTTGGGCTCCAATGAATCAGTACCTGCTGTAAAACATGCTCTTCAATGGGTTTGGTTAGATAGTCATCCATGCCCGCTTCGAGTAGTCGGTCACGTTCGCCAATCATTGCATGCGCGGTCACGGCAATCACAGGTGTGTTCGCATTATTAGCTAGCTTCTTAATGTTCTTACAAGCCGTCACACCGTCCATCTGTGGCATTTGAATATCCATGAAGATGATATCAAATTGAGTATCTGTCGCCTTGTCTATCGCCTGCTGACCACTGGTACAACTGATGACGGTTTCTACACGTTCTTTTAGCAACGCAGTGATCAGTTTAAGGTTGGCAGGGTTGTCGTCGACCGCCAATACAGTAAGCGGAAGCTTCTCTTCTGAGTGTGTTTCAATCGCTGGTGCAATCAAGGTTGGCGCCTGATTCGATACCAGAGTTTGCAGTAACTTCTTGCGAGAAAGAGGTTTAGTGATGCATTGAACATCGACCTCTTTCATTAGTTGCTCACCCAACGCTAGCTCGGTACTTGGTGTACCAATAATCACGTTTTGGGCTATCTTCTTCGCACCAATTGCCCAACCACTCACGGTATCAAATTGATATTCTTGGTTGGCGGCTAGGTTAAGCAAAACGTAGTCATACGAGGTGGTCTCGTCTGGCATTACTGAACGATACGTTACCACTAAGCCTTCTTGGGTTAGGATTTGCTGAGTAATCGATGCCGCTTGCATGTTTGGTTCGATCAGCAGCAGTTGTTTGTCTTGTAGACACTGAGTCTCAATCAGCTCTGTCATTGGCATATCAGTCGTTGATAGTCTCAACGTAAACCAGAAGGTTGACCCTTGATGTAGACGACTGGTTAGGCTGATCTCTCCGCCCATTTGGCTGACCAGTTTTTGGGTTATAACTAGACCTAAGCCTGTACCACCATAACGACGAGAGATACTTGCGTCGGCTTGGCTGAAGGCTTGGAACAGCTGAGCTTGTTGACGCTCCGAAATACCAATACCCGTATCGCGAACCATGAATTGCAGCTCAATGTTGTCTTCGCTTTGTGAGCGAAGCTCAACGCTGATATCAATGTTGCCGCGCTCGGTAAACTTGATTGAGTTGCCGACCAGGTTGGTCAGGATCTGTTGAATACGCAGTGGATCGCCCACTACGCCTGGCGGTACTTTAGGATCGATCTTCAGTGTCAGCTCAAGGCCTTTCTCATGAGCGTTGGTTGCTTGAAGGTTTACTACTTCTTCAAGGCTAGCTTGGAATTCAAATGGGATGTTTTCTAGAGCCAGTTTACCGGCTTCAAGTTTCGAAAAGTCCAAGATATCGTTGATGATGCTAAGCAGGTTATTTGCCGATCGTTCAATGGTTTGTAGGTAATCGGTTTGGCTGTTCGATAGGTGAGTCTTAAGCATTTGACGAGTGAAGCCAATCACACCATTCAGAGGTGTTCTTAGTTCGTGAGACATATTCGCCAGGAATTCAGACTTAACGCGAGCTGCTTCTTGGGCTCGTTTCTTCGCGATGTCTAACTCAACGTTTTGAATCTCTAATTGCTCAAGGGTTTCTCGCAAGTCTGATGTGGCTTGGTCGATACTGTGCTGCATCTCGACGTGATACTCTGACAACGATACCGCCATCGCATTGATGCCGTTTTTCAGTGAGTCTAGCTCACCATGCATTTTGCCTTCGATACGTACATCTAGGTGGCCTCGACGAATTCGGTCGACCATGTTTTTCATGTGTGTGATCGGTTGAGTCACATCGTGCATTAAGCGGAACGCAAACACGCCCGATAAACCAAGCCCGAGAATCAGAACTAAGAAGGCAGAGAACACTTCTTGATATTGCTGTAATCGAAGTGATGACAGATCTAACTCTATTGCAATATAGCCGATCGCTTGGTTGGCTTGAGACTGACCGTTGGCTGAGTTGATATATTGGCCTTCGGCGATGATCGGTGTCCGCAGAATCAGTGTGTTATCGAGTAAATCAGAAGAACTTAAATGCGGAATCGGTTTATCTTTTGGATAAGTCAGGCTTTCAAAGTCGGGGTGGAAGTTTGAGGTTACAAACAATTCATGACGTTCATCAAACACCGCGATACTACGCACCAGCTTAGAATTCTTTCGATGCGCATAGCTAATAAGCTGACGAACAGACTCTCGACTTTCGAGCTTCATGCCTGATTCACTCGCAATCGCAAGTGGTTCAATGATGCTAGTACCAGTGTTAACCACTTGCCCCTCAAGGTCTTGATAGCGGTTAAATGAGAAAAATGCACTCAATAGCAACCCAATAATCAGGGTTGGAGCTAGAGTTAAGGTAATTACACGGGCTCTTAAGCCATATCTGGTCATGTTCTTTAATTACATCGAGGTCTGGATATGGGAAAATAACGCACACAATGGCGGTTAAGTGAACGGTAAGCTTAATCAAAGCCGTGACGTTCGACAATGATTCCAAGACATAATAGTGAGTCCTGGATACCAATTACTTATTAAAAGATACATTAGGCACAAGCAATGGCACGTTTTTTCCAACCAAAAAAGAAAACTCAACTCGAGACCAAGCATCAATCGGTTTTGGTTGAACGAATGGATCACAATGGCGCTGGCATCGCTTATCAGAAGAATAAACCGGTTTTCATTGATGGCGCATTGCCAGGTGAGCAGGTGGTCATTCAACTTACTGAGAGCAAAAGTAAGTTTTCGCGAGCAAAGCTCATCAAATTGTTGAAGCCGAGCGAGCAGCGTTTAAAGCCATTTTGTAAACACTTTAATCAGTGTGGTGGTTGTCACCTTCAGCATCTCGGTTATTCTTCTCAGGTTGAGCATAAATCGCAATCTCTTACGCACCTGATGAGCCAATACCAAACGGCTAATACTGAAGTTGCACAACCTATTATTGGTGATGAAACCGGTTATCGACGTCGCGCACGTATCAGCCTATTTGTTGATAAGAAGACACAGCAGCTTCAATTCGGTTTCCGTAAGAAGCAGAGTAAGCAGATTGAAAATATCACCGACTGTGCCGTGCTTGATCCTCGCCTTAATGCATTGCTTCCAAAACTGAAAAATTTACTCAACACTTTCAACAGCCTTACGTCTTTAGGACACGTTGAATTGGTATTGGGCGATACTGGCCCTGTTATGGTGCTACGTCACCTTAAGCCTTTGGTTGAAAAAGATGAACAAGCGCTGATTGCATTAGCAAAAGAAGAAGGCGCGACGCTGTACTCAATGCCTGAAACCGATAAGTTGGTTCGTTTGGTTGGTGATGCACCAGCCTATAGCGAAACTGGCGTGACGTTACCGTTTGAGCCAAACCACTTTATCCAAGTAAACCAGAAGGTTAACCAGCAGATGGTGGCTCAAGCGATTGAATGGTTAGAACCTAAAGCGGATGAGCGAGTGCTAGATCTGTTTTGTGGCTTAGGTAACTTCAGTCTACCTATCGCTCAACAATCGGCGTTTGTGGTTGGTGTAGAAGGCGTTGATGAAATGGTTCAGCAAGCCACATCTAACGCAGCGTTAAACCAGTTAGGCAATACCGAGTTTTACCAAGCTAACCTTGAAGAAGACTTATCTTCACAGCCTTGGGCAAAAGATAAATTCGAGAAAGTATTGCTTGACCCAGCACGTGCGGGAGCGAGTGGGATCGTTGATCAAATTTCAGCGTTGGGAGCGAAGCGTGTGGTTTATGTTTCGTGTAATCCTGCTACTCTAGCTAGAGATTCAGAGAGCTTAGAAAAGCAAGGCTATCAATTAGCCAAAATTGGTATGTTGGATATGTTCCCACACACCAGCCATTTAGAATCGATGGCTCTCTTTATCAAGGCTTAAAGGCCCGTAAATAAGGCTTAAAAATGAATGACAAAGGCGCAGGGACACCTGCGCTGATCTCAATATGGTCGAACTAACTTGGAACCAGTTAGTCATATTGAATTGGGTATAAAACATAATAACTAGGAAGGCATGATGGTTGCGGTACGAAGCGCACATTTAAACCCAAGCGAACAGTTTGAGCTAGAAAGTTGGATTGCGTCACTGAATCAAGACGCAAAAACCTCGAATAAACTGATCAAGGTTTATCGTCACTGTGAAGAGCTATTAAAAGATCACGAGCAAGCATCGCTCTTGCTTTGGCGTGGCCGCGAGATGATCGAAATCTTGGTTACGCTGTCCATGGACCGTGCCACTTTAATTGCCGCGCAACTTTTCCCCGTCGTCTCAAGCGGCGTTTTTGAGCGCGAAGCGTTTGAAGAAAGCTACGGTAAAGAAACCGTAAAGTTGATTGATGGCGTTGAAGAAATGGCGGCTTTAGGCCAGTTAAACGTGACTCTTGAAGGCAGTGCTGCCTCGGGACAAGTTGATAATGTTCGCCGCATGCTACTGGCGATGGTGGATGATTTCCGCTGCGTAGTTATCAAACTCGCTGAGCGAATCTGTAACCTTATTGAAGTAAAAAAAGCGCCTGATGCTGTACGTCGCGCGGCAGCAAAAGAGTGTTCTAACATCTACGCTCCGCTCGCTAACCGTTTAGGTATTGGTCAGCTTAAGTGGGAAATCGAAGATTACGCATTCCGCTACCAGCAGCCAGACACCTACAAGCAGATAGCTAAACAGCTGTCTGAGCGTCGTATCGTACGTGAACAATACATCACCGATTTCGTTGACGACTTAACGGCTGAAATGAAGCGTTCAAGCATCAATGCGGAAGTGAGCGGTCGACCAAAACACATCTACAGTATCTGGCGTAAGATGCAGAAGAAAGGCTTGGACTTCGATGAGCTTTTTGACGTGCGAGCGGTACGTATCATCGCAGATCAGCTTCAAGACTGTTATGCCGGTCTAGGTGTGGTTCATACCAAATACAAACATCTACCAAGTGAATTTGATGACTATGTGGCGAACCCTAAGCCAAATGGTTACCAGTCGATTCACACCGTGGTTCTTGGCCCTGAAGGCAAGACCATTGAGATTCAGATCCGTACCAAGCAGATGCACGAAGACTCTGAGTTGGGTGTGGCTGCGCACTGGAAGTACAAAGAAGGTGCTTCAAGCGGCCGCAGTGGTTACGACGAGAAAATTACTTGGTTGCGTAAACTTATCGATTGGCAAGAAGAGATGTCGGATTCTGGCGAGATGCTGGATGAAGTTCGTAGCCAAGTATTCGATGACCGCGTATACGCGTTTACACCGCGTGGTGATGTGGTCGACTTACCAATGGGTGCAACTCCGTTGGACTTCGCTTATCACATCCACTCGATGGTTGGACACCGTTGTATCGGTGCCAAAGTGGCAGGCCGTATCGTCCCATTCACCCATAAGCTATCAATGGGCGACCAAGTCGAGATCATCACGCAGAAAGAGCCGAACCCATCTCGTGATTGGCTGAACCCAACCACAGGCTTCGTTCACTCTGGGCGTGCTCGTGCGAAAATCAACGCTTGGTTCCGCGCGCAAAGTCGTGAGAAGAACCTAGAAGCGGGTCGTGACATTCTTGAGGTTGAATTAGCGAAGGTTGGTGCAACTCTAAAAGATGCCGACCAATACGCGCTAAGACGCTTTAACGTCAACACGCCAGATGAGCTTTATGCTGGTATCGGCAGTGGCGACTTGCGCATTAACCAAGTGGTTAATCACATCAATGCGTTGGTCAACAAGCCTACGGCGGAAGAAGAAGACAAGAAAGCGCTAGAGAAACTGCTTGAGTCGGAAAACAAGCCAGCACAACAGAGTCGCCCAAAGAAAGACGCGGTAGTGGTTGAGGGCGTTGATAACTTAATGACGCACCTAGCTCGTTGCTGTCAGCCAATCCCTGGTGATGTGATTAAAGGTTACATCACTCAAGGTCGTGGTATCTCAGTTCACCGTGCTGACTGTGAACAGTTGAGTGAGCTAAGCCTACACGCACCAGAGCGTATTATTGATACAGTCTGGGGTAATGGCTTCGTCGGTTCTTACATCCTAACGCTGCGTGTTGAAGCACTGGAGCGTAATGGCTTGCTGAAAGACATCACCTCACTGTTCTCGAACGAGAAGATCAGCGTGACGACAATGAAGAGTCGCATCGACTATAAACGTCAGCTATCGGTAATGGATTTCGATTTGGAAGTGACCAATATTGAAATCTTGAGTCGCGTGACCAGCCGAGTCGAGCAAATCAAAGATGTTATGAGTGTTAAGAGACTTGGATGATACTTTTGTGTCATCCAAGTCATTCCCTACAGTGAGGGACGAACGTGATAGGGAATCTCGTAAGGCGGTTTGAGATCCCCAACTCGCTCATTCTTCACTCTTGGGGATGACGGAAAGAATAGAAAGGTGAGTGGTTTTAGCTGCTCGCCTTTTTTAGTTTTAACAGAAGTATTAAATTTAAAAATCAAAGACAGTGAATAGGAAGAAAACGATGAACCATCCGATTGAACAACTTGAACAGATTATGGCTAAGCTGCGCGATCCTGAAGGTGGTTGTCCTTGGGATTTGAAACAAAATTTTGAAACAATTGTGCCGCATACTATCGAAGAAACTTATGAGGTGGTGGACGCGATTCACAACAAAGATTGGCCGAACCTACAAGAAGAGCTAGGTGACCTGCTGTTTCAGGTGATTTTCTACAGTCAGCTCGCGAAAGAGCAGGGGCTGTTTGAGTTTTCTGATGTGGTTGATGGCATCAATGAGAAGCTAACGCGCCGTCATCCTCATGTATTTTCTGATACCGAGTTTGCCAATGATGAAGAAATTAATGCCAACTGGGAAGCTGAAAAAGCCAAAGAAAAAGCACAGGCAGGCAAAACTCAAGAAAGTATTCTAGACTCAATACCAAACTCTCTACCTGCGCTTTCTCGTGCTACAAAGATTCAAAAACAGGTAGCGAAATATGGCTTCGATTGGGACTCTATTGGCCCAGTGGCTAATAAGGTTTTAGAGGAAGTCGATGAGGTGCTAGAAGAAGCGCTTCAAGTGACGCCAAATGAAGATTTGGTTGAAGAAGAGTTGGGTGATTTGCTGTTTGCGACGGTCAATTTGGTGCGACATTTGGGTAAAAATCCAGAGTCGGCTTTAAATAAAGCCAATCTGAAGTTCTCACGTCGCTTTAAAGGGGTGGAACAAAAAGTTCGTCAGCAAGATAAAATTTTGACCGATTTTTCACTACAACAGCTTGATTCCATGTGGGATGAAGTCAAAGTGGCGGAGAAAAGATAACCAAAGCTTTTATCATGAATTGATTTGAAGCAAAAAATAAAAAATAGCAGTGTGATAGATTTCACGTTGTGGCGATAAGGGGCTTCTGGTATATTTTCATCCCGTCCAGAAGTAGTCCATTTCCCTCATTCAACCAATTTCAGGTTAAACATGACGACAAATTACATTTTTGTTACTGGCGGGGTTGTATCCTCTCTAGGTAAAGGTATTGCTGCAGCATCTCTTGCGGCTATTTTAGAAGCTCGTGGTCTTAAAGTGACTATGATGAAGCTTGACCCTTACATCAACGTTGATCCAGGCACTATGAGCCCGACTCAGCACGGTGAAGTGTTCGTTACGGAAGATGGCGCTGAAACTGACCTTGACCTTGGTCACTATGAGCGATTCATTCGCACCAAGATGACTAAGCGTAACAACTTCACTGCAGGTCGTGTTTACTCAGACGTACTCGCTAAAGAGCGTCGCGGTGATTACCTAGGTGCAACTATTCAGGTTATCCCACACATCACTAACTCTATCAAAGAGCGTGTAATTTCTGGCGCAGCTGGCCACGATATCGCGATCGTTGAAGTTGGTGGTACGGTTGGTGATATCGAATCTCTACCATTCATGGAAGCGATTCGTCAGCTAGCAGTAGAACTAGGCCGTGAACGCGCAATGTTCATGCACCTTACTCTAGTGCCATACCTAGCAGCTGCGGGCGAAGTGAAAACTAAGCCGACGCAACACTCTGTAAAAGAGTTGCTGTCTATTGGTATTCAGCCAGACATCCTAGTTTGTCGTTCAGACCGCAACATTCCTTCGAACGAGCGTAAGAAAATTGCTCTGTTCTGTAATGTGCAAGAAAATGCAGTTATTTCTATGCGCGATGTTGACTCTATCTACAAGATCCCTCAGCTTATTAAAGCTCAAGGCACTGATGAACTTGTATGTAAGCGTTTCGGCATCACAGCTCCAGAAGCAGATCTGTCTGAATGGGAACAAGTAATTTACGAAGAAGCTAACCCAACGGGTGAAGTGACGATTGGTATGGTTGGTAAGTACATTGAACTACCAGACGCATACAAATCAGTAAATGAAGCGCTAAAACACGCAGGCTTGAAAAACCGCCTAAGCGTTAATATTAAATACGTAGATTCACAAGACGTTGAGTCTCGTGGCGTAGAAGTTTTAGAAGGCCTAGATGCAATCCTAGTTCCTGGTGGCTTTGGTGACCGTGGTGTTGAAGGTAAGATTCTTGCTGCTCAATACGCTCGTGAAAACAAAGTACCGTACTTAGGTATCTGTCTAGGTATGCAAGTAGCTCTTATCGAGTACGCTCGTAACGTTGCGAAAATGGAAGGGGCACACTCTTCTGAATTCTGTACTGAAACTAAGTACCCAGTAGTTGGTCTTATCACTGAGTGGACTGATGGCGAAGGTAAAGTTGAAGAGCGTACAGAATCATCTGACCTAGGCGGCACAATGCGTCTTGGTTCACAGCTTTGTCACCTAGCGAAAGGGACTAAAGCTTACGAATTATACGGTAGCGCGACGATCCATGAACGTCACCGTCACCGTTACGAAGTGAACAACAATCTTCGTCCACAAATCGAAAAAGCGGGCCTAAAAGTATCGGGTCTATCTGCGGACAAGAAACTGGTTGAAGTTATTGAGAACCCGAACCACCCATGGTTCGTTGCTGCTCAATTCCACCCGGAGTTCACTTCAACACCTCGCGATGGTCACCCATTGTTTGCAGGTTTCGTTAAAGCGGCTGGCGAGTTCCAGCGCGGCGAGTTAGAGAAGTAAAAAGGAATACAGGTAGCTGCGTAAGTTGTGCTGCTACCTTTAAATTTGACATTTATATATTCAACGAGAAGGAAACATTCAATGTCTAAGATCGTTAAAGTTCTAGGTCGTGAAATCATCGATTCACGTGGTAACCCAACTGTAGAAGCTGAAGTACACCTAGAAGGCGGTTTCGTAGGTATGGCTGCTGCTCCATCTGGCGCATCTACTGGTTCTCGCGAAGCTCTTGAGCTACGTGACGGCGACAAATCACGTTTCCTAGGTAAAGGTGTTCTTAAAGCTATTGAAGCTGTAAACGGCCCAATCGCTGAAGCTCTAGTTGGTACTGACGCTAAAGCACAAGCTGACGTTGACCAAATCATGCTTGACCTAGACGGTACTGATAACAAGTCTAAGTTCGGCGCGAACGCTATCCTAGCTGTATCTCTAGCTAACGCAAAAGCTGCTGCTGCTGCGAAAGGCATGCCTCTATACGAGCACATCGCTGAGCTAAACGGTACTGCTGGTCAGTTCTCTATGCCTCTACCAATGATGAACATCATCAACGGTGGTGAGCACGCAGATAACAACGTTGACATCCAAGAGTTCATGATCCAACCAGTTGGCGCTAAAACTCTTAAAGAAGGTCTACGTATCGGCGCTGAAGTATTCCACAACCTAGCTAAAGTTCTTAAGTCTAAAGGCTACAGCACTGCAGTTGGTGATGAAGGTGGTTTCGCTCCTAACCTTAAGTCTAACGCTGAAGCTCTAGAAGTTATCGCAGAAGCTGTTGCAGCTGCTGGTTACGAACTAGGTAAAGACGTTACTCTTGCTATGGACTGTGCAGCATCTGAGTTCTTCGACAAAGAAGCTGGCATCTACAACATGAAGGGCGAAGGTAAAACTTTCACTTCTGAAGAGTTCAACCACTACCTAGCTGAGCTAGCGAACAACTTCCCAATCGTTTCTATCGAAGACGGTCTTGACGAGTCAGATTGGGATGGCTTCAAGCACCAAACTGAACTTCTAGGCGACAAGCTTCAAATCGTTGGTGACGATCTGTTCGTTACAAACACTAAGATTCTTGCTGAAGGTATCGAGAAAGGCGTAGCTAACTCTATCCTTATCAAGTTCAACCAAATCGGTTCTCTAACAGAGACTCTAGCTGCTATCAAGATGGCTAAAGACGCTGGCTACACTGCAGTAATCTCTCACCGTTCTGGCGAAACTGAAGATGCAACTATCGCTGATCTAGCGGTAGGTACAGCTGCAGGTCAAATCAAAACTGGTTCTATGAGCCGTTCTGACCGTGTTGCTAAGTACAACCAACTTATCCGTATCGAAGAAGCTCTAGGTTCTAAAGCTCCTTACAACGGTCTTAAAGAAGTTAAAGGTCAATAATTCGTCCTATTTGGCACTGTAGCTGCGTTAACTGCAGAAGATTCACTAAGTCACATAGGAAACTATGCTCCATAGCTGAATCTTCTTTGTTGCCTTGCTACAGCACCAACTAGTTAGAATTATGCACTAATGCCTTTAAATGCCTCGCTTATGCGGGGCATTTTTTTGTCTGCAAAAAGGTGAAGAAAAGAAGCTCTAGGTTATATAGCTTTCTTTTTGATACCGAAAGTTCGTCATTCCCTAGACTGACGAAGGAAGGAGTAGGGAATCTCATTGTTGTCCTTACCTATCCCGACAATAATTCCCCGACTTATTGATTCCCTGACACCACATATCTCGCACCAATAAGCTCATTATGGTATATATGTGCCTTATTCTAGTTCCTTCTTTTTCAACCGGCGAAAGGTGTTATGCGAATTTTTGCTTTAGTACTGCTCATAGTGTTTGGCTGGCTACAACACACACTGTGGCTCGGTAAAAATGGTATCTCTGATTATTACGGTGTGAACAACGAAATCCAAGTTCAACAGCAAGTAAATGAAAAGCTGCATATTCGAAATGCAGAAATGTTTGCTGAAATTGACGATCTACGCCAAGGCTTAGATGCGATAGAAGAACGCGCACGTCATGAACTTGGAATGGTTAAAGAAGGCGAAACGTTTTATCGCATCATTGGTGAGGAATCCCATTAATGTCGACTCAACTTCAAAGCGTGATTGCCGTTGTACCTGCGGCGGGCGTCGGCAGCCGAATGAAGGCAGACCGCCCTAAGCAATACCTCAAGATTAACGGCAAAACGATTCTAGAGCACACCGTTGAGAAATTACTGTCTCACCCACAAGTCGCTCAAATTGTCGTTGCGATCAGCGATGATGACCCATACTACCCAGAGCTAGCCCTTAATCAGAACCCACAAGTGATCAGAGTGTCTGGTGGAAGCGAGCGAGCGGATTCTGTACTCTCTGCGCTAAACTATATCGCTGAGCAGCAACTTGGTGACTGGGTAATGGTTCACGATGCGGCAAGACCTTGTGTCCAACTGAGCGATATCGACAAGCTAATTTCCGGCGCGATGAGCCATGATGTCGGGGCTATTTTAGCGGCTCCAGTTCGTGACACGATGAAGCGAGGTGCTCAAGGGCAGATCGAGCATACCGTTGAGCGAGCGGATTTATGGCATGCACTTACGCCGCAAATGTTCAGAGCAAAGCCTCTGTGGAAGGCATTAAGTGAGGCGTTGCAACATGGCGCTTCAATTACTGATGAAGCTTCAGCCTTTGAATGGAAAGGTTTATCGCCAGCTTTAGTGGCTGGGCGCTCAGATAATTTTAAGATTACTCAGCCTGAAGATTTAGCGCTTGCTGAGTTCTATTTAAGTCAGAATAAGGAATAATGATGATTCGTATTGGCCATGGCTTTGATGTACATAAGTTTGGTGGTGAAGGTCCGGTAATTATTGGTGGTGTGAGCATCCCTTACGAACAAGGTCTTATCGCACATTCAGATGGTGACGTTGCCCTTCATGCGTTGTGTGACGCTCTGTTAGGTGCGATTGCAGCGGGCGATATTGGTCGTCATTTCCCAGACACTGACGATGAATGGAAAGGCGCGGATAGTCGTGAACTACTGAAAGATGTTTACCGTCGAGTAAAAGAACAAGGTTACGTGATTGGTAATGCCGATATTACTATCATGGCGCAAGCTCCAAAGATGGCCCCTCATATAGACTCTATGTGCCAAGCTATTGCTCAAGACCTAGAAACCAGCATTAGCAATGTGAATGTAAAAGCGACGACTACTGAGCGTTTAGGTTTTACTGGTCGCAAAGAGGGCATCGCATGTGAAGCGGTGGTCCTAATTACTAAAAGTGCGTAAGCACCAACACGAAAAGAACAGCATGTCAGATATTTTATCTTCATTGGCTTATCTAAACGGTAAACCAACTGCGAAAGCAAAACTAAAAGCAAAAGCCGAACACTTTGTCGTTAATGAAGACTTGGGTTTTGAGTTTACTGGTGAAGGCGAGCACCTAATGGTTCGTATTCGTAAAACTGGTGAAAACACGAGTTTCGTAGCAAACGAGCTGGCTAAAGCTTGCGGTGTTAAGTCGAAAGACGTGAGCTGGGCGGGTTTGAAAGACCGTCACGCTGTGACAGAGCAGTGGTTGAGCGTCCACCTACCGAAAGGTGAGCCTGACTTTTCAGCGTTCTTAGCACAATACCCAAGTATTGAAATCCTAGCGACAGCACGTCATAACAAAAAGTTACGTCCGGGCGATTTAGTTGGCAACCAATTTGAGTTGACCTTGTCTGAAGTAACGGATTGTGAAGATGTGGTAAAGCGTTTGGAAAAAGTCGCTCAAGTGGGCGTGCCAAACTACTTTGGTGCTCAGCGTTTTGGTAATGAAGGTAACAACCTATCTGAAGCTCGTCGTTGGGGCCGCGATAACGTTCGTACTCGTAACCAGAATAAACGCAGCTTGTATCTTTCTGCGGCTCGCTCGTGGATTTACAACTTGATCCTTTCAGACCGTATTGAGCAAGATGTGTTTGCATCGGCATTGGTTGGCGATATCGTGGTGAAAGACGGTGCTCAACTAACGGTAACGGCTGAAAACCTTGAAGCTGTAAAGCAAGATATCGCGAATGGTACTGCATTGGTGACTGTGGCTTTGGCCGGAGATAACGCTTTGCCAACAACAGATGAGTCTCAAGCTTTAGAGCAGAAACACCTTGATGCTGAACCGGATTTGATGGCTCTAATTCGTGGTAATCGCATGCGTCATGACCGCCGTGAAGCGTCACTGAAACCTACTGATCTAACGTGGGAAGTGAGTGAAGATAATGTCACTCTGAAGTTCTCTCTTGATGCAGGCTGCTTTGCGACGGCTATCGTTCGTGAATTGGTTGAAGAAGTACACGTAGAGAGAAGCTACGAGCAGTAATGATTCTGCTTGGCACTAAGTGACTTAATATTGGAATTTAAGTCACTTAGCACTGGAATATGAAGAAAGGATACAGAATGAAGATTTTACTCAGCAACGATGATGGTGTGCATGCTCAAGGTATTCATGAGCTAGCAGATGAACTACGTGATCTTGCTGAAGTTATCATTGTGGCACCTGACCGTAATCGTTCAGGCGCTTCAAATTCATTAACTTTAGAACAGCCTTTACGCGTTCAAGAGATTGCTGAAAATACCTATTCGGTACAAGGAACACCGACCGACTGTGTGCATTTTGCGTTAAACGAACTGCTAAAGAATGACATGCCTAATCTGGTATTAACGGGCATTAATCACGGTGCTAACCTTGGTGATGACGTGCTTTATTCAGGTACGGTAGCAGCAGCAATGGAAGGGCACTTTCTAGGCGTTCAATCGGTGGCGTTTTCGTTGGTGGGTAAAAAACATTTTAAGACAGCGGCAGCGATTGCTCGTCGTATTGTCGAACAACATTTAGCAAACCCAATCCCGACCAATCGCTTATTGAACGTGAACGTTCCTGATTTAGCCTTAGAACAACTGTCTGGTACTCAGGTGACACGCTTAGGTGCTCGTCATCACTCTGAAGATATGATTAAGCAAAAAGACCCTCGTGGTCACGATATCTATTGGCTCGGCCCTCCGGGCAAAGAGCAAGATGCCGGCGAAGGTACCGATTTTTACGCAATCGAGCATGGCTTTATATCGGTAACACCGTTACAAGTTGATCTAACGGCACACGAGTCGTTAGGTGCGATGACAACATGGTTAGGGGAGAAGTAAGTGAGCAATCCACAAGCCGAGCGCTTAATTACTTTTCTGATTGAAAATGGCATCCGAGATCAAAAGGTTCTTGATGCTATTTACCAACTGCCGAGAGAGAGTTTTTTATCACAGGCGATGTACCATCAAGCTTATGATAATAATGCTCTGCCGATCGGACAGGGTCAGACAATCTCCCAACCATACATTGTTGCCAAAATGACAGAGCTGCTTGAGTTACAACAAGATAGCCGCGTTTTGGAGATCGGAACGGGTTCAGGCTACCAAACCGCGGTATTGGCTCAGCTTGTTGATCATGTCTATTCGGTTGAAAGAATAAAGTCGCTACAATGGGATGCTAAACGCAGGTTGAAGCAACTCGATTTCTACAATATTTCAACTAAGCACGGTGATGGTTGGCAAGGGTGGTCTTCAAAGGCGCCTTTTGATGCGATTATTGTTACCGCTGCTGCAGAGTCGATTCCTCAAGCGCTTCTGCAACAGCTGAAAGATGGCGGTCGTTTACTGATTCCTGTTGGGGATGATGAACAACAACTGTTGAAGATCGTTCGTCACGGCGATGAATTTTTGTCGAGTGTTATCGAAATGGTGAGATTTGTACCTCTTGTTCCTGGTGAACTAGCTTAATAACAAGACTAATGGTGTAGGTGGATAGAGAGTCGATGCGTTCGAAGTTGTTTAAAGGAAGTACTTTACTGCTTAGCTGTGCCCTTGTTGGGTGTGCAGCGAATTCGCCTGCGCCGGTTTCAAGCCTTAACAAGAATTACTCATCGATTGATCGTGGTAGTTATCGCGGTAGTTACTATGAAGTGAAAAAAGGCGATACGCTTTATTTCATCGCTTATGTCACCAATAAAGACGTCAATGACCTCGTTAGCTACAACAAATTGTCTGCGCCTTACACTATCCACCCAGGGCAGAAGCTTAAGTTGTGGCGTCCTAGTTACAACGCGCCAGCGTATGGTAAGTCAACGGTAGCGGTAGCAGCTGTTGCTGCGCCTGTCGCGGCATCGACAACGTCATCTGCGGAAAATAAACCTAAATCCACATCGCAATCGAGCAAAAACTCTAAACCAGCTCCAGCTCAAACTACCACCAAAGTGGCGAAAAAAGATCCACCAAAGAAGGTTGAACAATCCAAATCAAAGGAGTATGTTGGTTCTAAAGGTAAACAGAATGTTACACCGTCCACCAAACCAACAAGTGATAAAGTATCCAAATGGTTATGGCCAACTAAAGGGAGAGTAATCAAGAATTTCTCTGTAGGCGAACAAGGAAATAAAGGCATAGACATAGCAGGACAGCGAGGTCAGCCAATAGTATCTACTGCAGGGGGAACGGTTGTTTATTCGGGTAATGCACTACGAGGCTACGGCAATCTAGTGATTGTGAAGCACAATGATAATTACTTAAGTGCATACGCGCATAACGACCGACTATTAGTATCTGAAGGGCAAAGTGTGAAACCAGGGCAGAAGATTGCAACAATGGGAAGCTCTGGAGCCAGCAGTGTTAGGCTGCACTTTGAGATTCGTTACCAAGGTAAATCCGTTAATCCAAAACGATATTTGCCTTAAATACAATATGAACGATTAACGTATTGTATTGAGTGACATAGTCATTTAGCGACATATGAAGTTGTAATGTCATGCTAATTTCGCCAGGGGGAGGCGTTATGAGTATAAGCAATGCAGTAACCAAAGAAGAGTTCGATCTTGACCAAGCAACCACGGAACCGGAAGCTCTTGGAAAAGCAAAACGAACAGTCACTAAGAAAACCGAAGCGAAAGAAGAAGTTGAAGTTACGTCTAAAAGCTTAGATGCCACTCAACTGTATCTAGGCGAAATCGGTTTCTCACCACTACTAACCGCAGAAGAAGAAGTGCTTTACGCACGTCGAGCTCTACGCGGTGATGAAGCAGCACGTAAACGCATGATCGAAAGTAACCTGCGTTTGGTGGTAAAAATTTCTCGTCGTTATAGCAACCGTGGTTTGGCACTTCTCGATCTAATCGAAGAAGGCAACCTAGGTTTGATTCGCGCCGTAGAGAAATTTGACCCAGAGCGAGGCTTCCGCTTTTCAACTTACGCAACATGGTGGATTCGTCAAACCATTGAACGTGCGTTGATGAATCAGACTCGCACTATCCGTTTGCCAATCCATGTTGTGAAAGAGCTGAACATCTACCTACGTACTGCAAGAGAACTATCACAAAAGCTTGACCACGAACCAACAGCTGAAGAGATCGCTTCTAAGCTAGATAAGCCGGTTGGTGATGTGAGCAAGATGCTTCGTCTAAACGAAAGAGTGAGTTCTGTAGATACGCCAATTGGTGGTGACGGTGAGAAAGCACTGTTGGATATTATTCCAGACATCAACAATTCAGATCCTGAGGTTTCAACTCAAGATAGCGATATCAAGAACTCACTGATCTTCTGGCTTGATGAACTGAATCCTAAGCAGAAAGAGGTACTTGCACGTCGATTTGGACTACTGGGTTATGAACCGTCAACGCTAGAAGAAGTTGGCCGTGAAATCAGCCTGACTCGTGAGCGAGTTCGTCAAATCCAAGTTGAAGGTCTTCGTCGTCTACGTGAGATTTTGATCAAGCAAGGTCTGAACATGGAAAACCTGTTCAACGTTGAAAACGACTAAACGATATTCCACGATATCGAAATAAAAAAACGCTGACCTAATGTCAGCGTTTTTTAGTTTTAGCTTCTGGTTTAATTTTGACTTCAGCTAGAAACCACAGTGCTTGGCTATTTTAACTAGAGTGCTTCTTAAGCTAGAGTAGTTTCTTCAAGCGGTAGAGCTCTTCTAATGCTTGGCGAGGTGTTAGATCATCAGGATCAACATTCGCTAGTGCTTGCTCCACCTCACTCGGTTCAGGGATCAGGCTAAGTTGGTTCGCGATATCAACACCACTTGGCTTTGATGTCGGAGACTCCATACTTAACGCTTCTAACTGAGTCAGCTTCGCACGAGCGTTCTTGATCACGGCTTTTGGTACACCAGCCAACCCTGCAACAGCTAGGCCGTAAGATTTACTTGCCGCACCTTCTTGAACCGCGTGCATAAAGGCAATGCTGTCGCCGTGTTCTACTGCGTCTAAGTGGACGTTGGCCAGTGTTGGAAGTTGGTTCGGCAGTTCAGTTAGCTCAAAGTAGTGCGTTGCAAACAGTGTCATCGCATTGATTTGATTAGCTAACCATTCTGCACTTGCCCAAGCTAATGACAAACCATCGTAAGTACTGGTACCACGACCGATTTCATCCATTAGCACAAGGCTGTTTGGTGTTGCGTTATGCAGGATATTGGCAGTTTCTGTCATCTCAACCATGAAGGTTGAACGGCCAGAAGCCAGATCATCCGATGCGCCAATACGCGTAAAGATACGGTCGATAGAGCCGATGGTCGCGCTTTCAGCAGGAACATAACAACCTATATGAGCCATCAATGCGATGAGTGCAGTTTGGCGCATGTAAGTCGACTTACCACCCATGTTTGGACCTGTGATGATCAGCATTTTACGTTGATCGTTTAGCTCGATAGGGTTGGCGATGAAAGGTTCGTCCATCACTTGTTCTACTACTGGGTGACGACCTGCTTGGATCTGTACACCCGCTGCTTCTGTCATGGTTGGACGACAGTAATCCAGAGTATCTGCACGTTCAGCTAAGTTCTGTAGTACATCAAGTTGAGATACTGAAGAAGCGATGTTTTGTAGGCGCTCTAGATATGGCAGTAGCAAATCAAACAACTCTTCCCAAAGCTGTTTCTCGATAGCGAGTGCTTTCGACTTAGAGTTAAGTACTTTGTCTTCGTGTTCTTTCAGCTCAGGAATGATATAGCGCTCAGCGTTTTTCAGCGTTTGGCGACGAACATAATGTGGCGGCACAAGGTGGCTTTGCCCACGGCTCACTTGGATGAAGAAACCGTGTACGTTGTTGTAGCCAACTTTTAGCGTGTCGATACCGTGACGTTCACGTTCTTCTTGCTCAAGCTTATCCAGAAACTCGGTTGCGCCCGCAGCAAGGTCACGCCATTCATCTAGCTCGGCGTTGTAGCCTTCTGCAATCACACCGCCGTCGCGGATAACAACGGGTGGGTTTTCTTTGATTGCACGTTCAAGCAGTTCTGAAACTTCATCCACAGGAGATGCGTATTGAGCAAGTTGAGTCAAATACGGGTGCTTAAGTTGTGTCAGCGTTTCAGCAAGCTCTGGCAAGTATTCCATCGCTTGGCGAAGGCGCGCCATATCACGCGGACGAGCAGAACGAAGTGCAAGACGAGCAAGAATACGCTCGATATCACCAATCTGCTTTAAGGTCGGCTGTAGCTCTGTAAAGAGAGCCAAATCTTTCATTTCACCAATTGCATCTAGGCGTTGATCAAGTGCAGAGATATTGCGCATTGGTTGATGTAGCCAGCGCTTAAGCATGCGACTGCCCATCGCAGTCGCGGTGTGATCTAGCACTTCGGCAAGGGTGTTATCTGTGCCACCGCCAAGATTTTGCGTGATCTCTAGATTGCGGCGAGTCGCTGCATCGAGGATCACCGAGTGATCTTGTTTATCCATCGTCAGTGAACGGATATGTGGAAGGGCAGTACGTTGGGTATCTTTTACGTATTGGATCAAACAACCAGCCGCACATAGACCCAGCTTCGCGTTTTCTACGCCAAAGCCAACCAGATCGCGAGTACCAAATTGCTTATTTAATTGTTGCTTAGCGGTATCTAATTCAAATTCCCATACAGGGCGGCGGCGGTTGCCATTACGGCTTGCCATTAGATTTACAGGTTCGAAATCTTCAGGGAACAGTAGCTCACGTGGTGAGGTTCTCTGCAGTTCTGCGGCCATTGCTTCTTCGGTTTCTGGCTCGCAAAGTTGGAATCGACCGGAGGTAATATCCAGTGTCGCGTAACCAAACTTACCGTTGTGATGGTAGATGGCTGCAATCAGGTTATCAATACGCTCAGAAAGCAATGCCTCATCGGTCACGGTGCCGGGTGTGACGATACGTACAACAGCACGTTCAACAGGGCCTTTTGAAGTTGCTGGATTACCAATCTGTTCACAAATTGCTACGGATTCACCAAGTTGCACTAACTTTGCAAGGTATCCTTCAACGGCATGGTATGGAACACCCGCCATCGGAATCGGTTCACCATTTGATGAACCGCGTTTAGTCAGTGAAATATCGAGGAGTTGAGAAGCTTTTTTAGCATCATCGTAGAAAAGCTCGTAGAAATCGCCCATGCGGTAGAACAGCAGAATTTCTGGGTTTTCTGCTTTCAGTTTTAGGTACTGCTGCATCATGGGAGTATGTTTTTGATCGGCTTTCACAGTTAACTTCTTTCGTTTATTTCTATTGCGGCTTAGGATACGTGAAAGCGTTTCGTGCGAAAAGCGGCTGATGCGAAAAGATGCGAATCCAAATGATATGACAGTAAATAAAGGGAAGCTGATGATGCAGATGACTCAAGACCTTAGTGAACAGCTTGGACACTTACTCGCTAAACACAAACAAGTGTTAGTGACGGCTGAATCTTGCACTGGCGGAGGTGTCGCGACTGCAGTCACTGACATTGCGGGCAGTTCTGGGTGGTTTGATCGCGCTTTTGTTACTTATAGCAATGAAGCCAAGCAAGAGATGATAGGTGTGCAGCTTAAAACCTTGATAGAGTTCGGCGCTGTGAGTGAGCCTGTCGTCATAGAAATGGCGAGCGGGGCATTGCAACACTCAAACGGGACTATCTCTGTATCGATCAGTGGCATTGCCGGGCCAGGTGGCGCGACCGAAGATAAGCCTGTTGGTACAGTATGCTTCGCGTGGAAAGCGCTAAATGGCTGGGATAAAGTAGAAACGCATGTATTTACAGGCGACAGATCACAAGTACGCCAACAAGCCACGCACCATGCCCTGCAAGTTATTTATGATTACCTATCAATGGAAGGTAAGTAACATTTGTACAAATTATTTTCATACAGGTATAGACACTGTATGAATCAACAGTATAATGAGAGCCAATTAGTCACCCCTATGTGGGTTAGAAATAGATTCTAGATCGCTTGTTGAGACAACCGATTATGTGGAGATAGAGATGGACGAGAATAAACAAAAAGCGTTAGCCGCAGCCCTTGGTCAGATTGAAAAGCAATTTGGTAAAGGTTCTATCATGCGTCTTGGTGATAACCGCACAATGGACGTAGAAACTATTTCTACTGGTTCTCTATCTCTAGATATCGCACTAGGTGCTGGTGGCCTACCGATGGGGCGTATCGTAGAAGTTTACGGTCCTGAATCATCAGGTAAAACAACGCTAACGCTTGAGCTTATTGCTGCAGCACAGAAAGTAGGCAAGACGTGTGCTTTCGTTGATGCGGAACACGCACTAGACCCTATCTACGCTCAAAAGCTTGGTGTTGATATCGATGCGCTTCTTGTTTCTCAACCTGATACGGGTGAGCAAGCGCTAGAAATCTGTGATGCACTGGCTCGTTCAGGTGCAATCGATGTACTTGTTATTGACTCCGTAGCAGCACTAACACCAAAAGCAGAAATCGAAGGCGAAATGGGCGACAGCCACATGGGTCTTCAGGCTCGTATGCTTTCTCAAGCGATGCGTAAGCTGACGGGTAACCTTAAGCAGTCTAACTGTATGGCTATCTTCATTAACCAAATTCGTATGAAGATTGGTGTGATGTTCGGTAACCCAGAAACAACAACAGGTGGTAACGCACTTAAGTTCTACGCATCTGTTCGTCTTGATATTCGCCGTACTGGTGCGATTAAAGATGGTGATGAAGTTGTTGGTAACGAAACTCGTATCAAGGTTGTTAAGAACAAGATTGCTGCACCATTTAAACAAGCTGAAACTCAAATCCTTTACGGTAAAGGCTTCAACCGCGAAGGTGAGCTTATCGACTTAGGTGTTAAGAATAAGCTAGTAGAAAAAGCGGGCGCTTGGTACAGCTACAAGGGCGATAAGATCGGCCAAGGTAAAGCTAACGCTGGTAAATACCTACGTGAAAACCCAGAAGTTGCTCTAGAGATCGATACTAAACTTCGTGAGTTACTACTGACTCCTGCTGTTCTTGAAGAGAAAGACGTAGAGAAAGAAGAAGAAAACGAAGAGCTATAAGCTAACGTTTTATAGAGTAGATGTTTGAAAGAAGCATCCGCTTGAAAGAACTTAAAGCCTCGCATATTTTATGCGGGGCTTTTTTATTGGAGCAGTTCCGTCGAGCATGTATTTGGTCAACTCTCTTTTGTTGACTGAGTTTCTTCGGTACTAGGTCGTCGATTTACTTCTGCTTTTCCACGGCTAGATATAGTGGAATATTCTTCATTTTATCGAATTCCCACTAAAATCCTGCCCAAGGGTGTCTTTTCTACAAGAAAACTAGTCGAAGCCTTAACCATGATCTACAATACGGCAAAATTCTAACTCGACTATTTTCAGGAAGAGCTGCATGTACATGAGCACTGATGAGGTTCGCAATGCGTTCCTTAAGTTCTTTGAGAGCAAAGAACACCAAATCGTAGACAGTTCATCGTTAGTTCCACATAACGATCCAACCCTGCTATTTACTAACGCAGGTATGAACCAATTCAAAGATTGCTTCTTAGGCGCCGAAAAGCGTGCCTACACTCGAGCAACTACGGCTCAGCGTTGTGTACGTGCGGGTGGTAAACACAATGACCTTGAAAACGTAGGTTTCACTGCTCGTCACCACACGTTCTTCGAAATGCTAGGCAACTTCAGCTTTGGCGACTACTTCAAAGAAGAAGCGATTGGCTTTGCTTGGGAATTCCTGACTGAGACTCTTCAACTGCCAAAAGACCGTCTGCTGGTAACGGTATACGAGACAGATGATGAAGCATTCGATATCTGGAACAAAAAAGTAGGTGTTCCTGCTGACCGTATCGTTCGCATTGGCGACAAAGAAGGCGGTAAACAGTTCGAGTCTGATAACTTCTGGACGATGGGTGACACAGGTCCTTGTGGTCCATGTACTGAAATCTTCTACGATCACGGTGAGCACATCTGGGGCGGCCGTCCTGGCACACCTGAAGAAGATGGTGACCGTTTCATCGAGATCTGGAACAACGTATTCATGCAGTTCAACCGTCACGCTGACGGTACAATGGAACCGCTACCTAAGCCTGCTGTAGATACAGGCATGGGTATTGAGCGTATTTCTGCAATCATGCAGGGCGTTCACTCTAACTACGAAATTGATGTATTTCAAAAGCTAATCAAAGCGACAGCGGAAGTTGTGGGTCATGACGATCTATCTAACCAATCGCTACGCGTTATTGCTGACCACATCCGTTCTTGTTCATTCCTAATCGCTGACGGCGTTATGCCTTCAAACGAAGGTCGTGGCTACGTTCTACGTCGTATTATTCGTCGTGCAGTTCGTCACGGTAACAAGCTTGGCGCACAAGGCGTGTTCTTCCACAAACTTGTGGGTGTACTGGCTGACGTGATGGGCTCTGCGGCAGATGAACTTAAGAAACAGCAAGAGCTTGTTGAAAAAGTACTTCGCATTGAAGAAGAGAACTTCGGGCGTACTCTAGAGCGCGGCATGGTTATTCTTAATGACGCACTAGACGCACTTGAAGGCAAAGAGCTTGACGGCGAAACAGTTTTCAAACTTTACGATACATACGGCTTCCCAGCTGACCTGACTAACGATGTAGCTCGTGAGCGCGACTTTACTATCGATGAAGAAGGCTTTGAGAAGGCGATGGAAGCACAGCGTAAGCGTGCTCGTGAAGCTGGCCAATTCGGCACTGATTACAACGCGACGATCAAAGTAGATACGAACACAGAGTTCTGTGGTTACACAGCAACTGAAGGTGCTGGTGAAATCTCTGCGCTATTTGTGGACGGCGAAGAGGTATCTTCACTATCGGCTGGCGACAAAGCAATCATCATCCTTGAAGAGACACCATTCTACGCTGAGTCAGGCGGTCAATGTGGTGATGCTGGTACACTAAAAACAGCGTCGGGTCTTTTCAAAGTACAAGATACTCAGAAGCTAGGTAACGCATTTGCACACCACGGTGAGCTAGTTGAAGGTGTATTTGCTAAGGGCGATAAAGTAGAAGCAACGGTTGATGCTGAGCGTCGTGCTGCTATCTCACTAAATCACTCTGCAACTCACTTACTTCACTCTGCATTGCGCGAAGTTCTAGGTGAGCACGTTGCTCAGAAAGGTTCTTTAGTTAAGCCAGATAACCTACGTTTTGACTTTTCTAACCTTGAAGCGGTAACACCGGCACAGATTAAAGAAGTAGAGCGTTTGGTTAACGCACAAGTTCGTAAGAACCACGTGATTGAAACCAACATCATGGATATCGAGTCAGCGAAAGAAAAAGGTGCAATGGCACTGTTTGGCGAGAAGTACGATGATGAAGTGCGCGTTCTATCTATGGGCGATTTCTCTACTGAGCTTTGTGGTGGTATCCACGCAAGTAACACGGGTGATATCGGCCTATTCAAGATCACCTCTGAAGGTGGTATTGCTGCGGGTATTCGTCGTATTGAAGCGGTAACGGGTGAAGCTGCTCTAGATGCAGTAGAGGCTCAGGCTAACGCTTACGAAGAGAAGCTTGCTGAATCAGCTAAGAAAGCGAAATCTCTAGAGAAAGAAATCCAACTGCTTAAAGAAAAGATGGCTGCTGCAGAAAGCGCAAACATCATGGGCAAAGTAGAAGACATCTCTGGTACTAAAGTTTTGGTTGCTGCAATTGAAGGCGCAGACAACAAGAACCTACGTACTATGGTTGATAACGCTAAAAACCAAGTAGGTAGCGGCATCATCCTGATCGCAAACGTAGCAGACGGTAAAGTTGGCTTGATTGCTGGTGTAACCAAAGACCTAATCGGCAAAGTAAAAGCGGGTGACCTTGTTAAGATGGTTGCTGAGCAAGTTGGCGGTAAAGGTGGCGGTCGTCCAGATATGGCTCAAGCGGGCGGTACTGACGTTGAAGCACTGCCAGAAGCACTTAAATCTGTGCGTACTTGGCTAGAAGAGCGTCTTTAAGCTTAAGTAATTGATACAAAGATGCCCAATCAGTTGATTGGGCATCTTTTATTTTGCCTATTGGAAGCGTGTTTAAACAAGGTTTGATTGAGATTAACCAAGAAGTCTAATGGTGGCGTTAGACTCCTTGGTTAATTTTTTATTGCTTCGCCCTGACGCGGAGTATGTGTTTTTTTGTCATATATAGACATTGGTCTTGGGAAGGTGAGGACGGGTGAAAATGCCTCTTATCGTGCAGAAATTTGGTGGAACGTCGGTGGGTTCAATTGAACGAATCCATCATGTAGCAGAAAAAATCATTGAAGCGAAAAATGAAGGGAACCAGATTGTGGTTGTCGTTTCTGCTATGTCAGGTGAAACAAATCGGTTGGTTAACTTAGCCACACAAGTTGATAGCGTACCAAACGCTAGAGAACTGGATGTGCTGTTAACGGCTGGCGAGCAAGTTTCCATGGCCTTGTTAGCAATGACGTTACACAAGTTAGGTTATGAAGCGACATCGATGACTGGCTATCAAGCCAAGATACACACGGATTCTAATCATAATAATGCAGCGATTGAGCGTATTGATACTGCCCCGATTCAAGCACTGTTAGATGACAACCAGATTGTCATTGTTGCAGGCTTTCAAGGATTCAATGCGAAAGGCGATATCACAACATTAGGTCGCGGTGGTTCAGATACTACAGCGGTAGCGCTTGCGGGTGCCTTACAGGCGAAAGAATGCCAGATCTATACTGATGTAGATGGTGTTTACTCTTGTGATCCTAGAGTCGTGAAGCAATCTCAAAAATTAGATACTTTAGACTTCCCTTCTATGGAAGAGATGGCCCGCCGAGGTGCTAAGGTTTTGCATCTTCCGTGTGTTCAGTATGCATGGCAGCACAACGTGCCATTGCGCGTGCTTTCAAGTTTTGAACAAGGCGAGGGCACATTGATCACGGGTAATCAGTGTTTGAATGATATTGCTGGTATCGCTATTCAAAGAGATATGGTGCGTATCGAGTGTTTGAATGAAGACTTACCGTCTTTCATTTCACATTGCCAACTGTTGGGGATCGAAGTCTGTAGTGTGATCGAGGAAACAGAACGGGCAGCACTCATTATTAAACAAGACATAAGTGCCAAATTAAAACTAGTTTTTGACGAGAAAATCCGTAATAGTGAACAGGTTAGTTTGTTAACTGTGGTAGGAAGCCGAACACAAGAAATTGTGGTCAGTTCACATGGATTGTTGTCTGAAGGCGAAATTGATGTACAGCATCACTTATTGCAGCAGCAGTCTTTAACTTTGGTGATATCACCAACGCAAGTCGATATGGCTGCTAACATATTACACAATGCATACATCGTAGCGCGTGAAACACAGGGTTATCCTAAAAAAGAAGTGCATTTTGGTTAAATAAACTCAATCGATAGTTTACGAAAATATAACTTTTGTTGGATAATGCTCTCGTAGCTAGATAAATTTAGAGATTACTCAAGGAGCAAAGAATGCTAATTTTGACTCGCCGCGTTGGCGAAACACTGATGATTGGTGATGAAGTAACAGTTACTGTACTAGGCGTTAAAGGCAACCAAGTACGTATCGGTGTTAACGCACCTAAAGAAGTATCTGTTCACCGTGAAGAGATCTACATGCGCATTCAAGCTGAAAAAGGTAATGGTAACGTTGCATCTGGCAACTACTAATACTTTTGCGTAGAGAAGAGGCTAGCATTGTTGCTAGCCTTTTTTGATCTTGGGGAATCGAAACACTCATTTTGACATAGATGAGTTAGATAACGGTTCGGTCTCAAAGTGGTGAAGTGAATGCTTTGTGATGTTGTGAGATACAGACAAGGCTGAACAGAACTGTTGCTCTCTAATTTGTTTGGCAAAACTCAAGATTTATTAGCTTCCCCTATGGCGCAAATACGCATCCCGTAGTATTGTGCCAACAGCGGTAGCACTTGCTGCTGGAGAAATTAGATAATTGTTTTCGGCTGTTTATTATTGCCAATCTTTCACCTTAATTTTTAAGGAAAAAAGCGCGATTTGAATGTTATAAGTTCAATTTGCAAGCGCTTTGATTAAATAGCAAACGGTTGAGTGTTTTTGTCCAATTTTTTTCAATAAAGTGTTTGACATATTTTCGGTAAAACGTAATATGTGCCTCCGCAAGACGGTGAGGTGGCCGAGAGGCCGAAGGCGCTCCCCTGCTAAGGGAGTATGTGGTTTGTAGCTGCATCGAGGGTTCGAATCCCTCCCTCACCGCCATTTCTTGCGAGTCTAAAATTAGCAATTTAGACAATGTAAATGTGCGTCCTTAGCTCAGCTGGATAGAGTACCTGGCTACGAACCAGGCGGTCGGAGGTTCGAATCCTCCAGGACGCGCCATTCTCTCTTCTCTTACTTGTAAGTGATTTGAGAATAATGAATTAGGTGAGGTGGCCGAGTGGCCGAAGGCGCTCCCCTGCTAAGGGAGTATGTGGTTTGTAGCTGCATCGAGGGTTCGAATCCCTCCCTCACCGCCATTCATTACAGGCCGATGGCCTTTTTTTTTCTTCGTAGCAAGAAGAATGTGATATATTTCACAACTTCATTCTTAATGAATGAACACCGTGCGTCCTTAGCTCAGCTGGATAGAGTACCTGGCTACGAACCAGGCGGTCGGAGGTTCGAATCCTCCAGGACGCGCCACTATTTAAGGGTTTATTTCTTATATGAATAAAACTCCTTGTATTGACTAAGTTGATACTAAAACCGTGCGCTCTTAGCTCAGCTGGATAGAGTACCTGGCTACGAACCAGGCGGTCGGAGGTTCGAATCCTCCAGAGCGCGCCACTATTTAGGGTTTAGTTCTTATAAGAATGTGAATCCTGATATTGATAAATCGTTCGTCGAGAATTAATATCAAAACCGTGCGTCCTTAGCTCAGCTGGATAGAGTACCTGGCTACGAACCAGGCGGTCGGAGGTTCGAATCCTCCAGGACGCGCCACTCTTTAGGGTTTCCTTGTGAACTCCTGATATTGGGAATACTGATATCGAAAACCGTGCGCTCTTAGCTCAGCTGGATAGAGTACCTGGCTACGAACCAGGCGGTCGGAGGTTCGAATCCTCCAGAGCGCGCCACTATTTAGGGTTTCTTTTATGAACCCCTGATATCGGGAATACCGATATCGAAAACTGCGCGTCCTTAGCTCAGCTGGATAGAGTACCTGGCTACGAACCAGGCGGTCGGAGGTTCGAATCCTCCAGGACGCGCCACTTTTTAGGGTTTCCTTGTGAACTCCTGATATTGGAAATACCGATATCGAAAACTGTGCGTCCTTAGCTCAGCTGGAT
The DNA here is from genome assembly GCF_024347415.1 of Vibrio crassostreae. Classification (NCBI taxonomy): domain Bacteria; kingdom Pseudomonadati; phylum Pseudomonadota; class Gammaproteobacteria; order Vibrionales; family Vibrionaceae; genus Vibrio; species Vibrio crassostreae. Next base: position 2,957,384 of record NZ_AP025476.1, on the reverse strand, counting down.
AGAGTACCTGGCTACGAACCAGGCGGTCGGAGGTTCGAATCCTCCAGGACGCGCCACTATTTAGGGCTACCTTCTTATAAGAATGAAACCCTTATATTGATCTGTTGTTAGTAACAATGAATTGATATTAAAACCTTGCGCTCTTAGCTCAGCTGGATAGAGTACCTGGCTACGAACCAGGCGGTCGGAGGTTCGAATCCTCCAGAGCGCGCCACATTATTAAAAAAGCCTCGTTTATACGAGGCTTTTTTTATGTCTGCTGTAAATTTGTTGCGATAATGTTAAATTTGTTCGTTGTTTAACTTGTTGTATTTAAAGTGGTTCTTGATTACTTCTTTGTTATTCCACCTTTCTCATATCAATTCCCAGAAAAGTCCCGTTTAAGTCACAGTTTAAATATCTAAAAATGACGTATTTGACAGATTTATGTGATCTGATAGGCGAATAATTAACCTTATGTGTGCGTTATCCGTAACAGAACCTTAAACAAAATTGACAAACTTTTACCAATCGAGATAATCCATGGGTCGGGATCACTATTCGCTGAAATCCTGTACGTATGTCAGGATGACGAAGAAAGGAAGCAACATGACTAATATTGGAAGCCTGCTAGGAGATGCGGCGACTCTAATGATAACGGGGATGTCCGTTGTCTTTATTTTCCTAACTATTCTAGTTTACCTCGTTCGGTTGATGTCAAAACTGGTACCAGAAGAAGTACCTGAGCCGATCGCAGCACCTAAAAAAATTCAAAAATCACAATCAAACCCTTCAGCTGTTAGTCCACAGGTCGTGGCAGCAATTTCGGCCGCGGTTCATCAATACCGTGCGTCTACTGCTAAGTAGCATTTAAAGGATTAAAAAGGAGTTTATGAGCATGTCTAAACCACTAGCTATCACTGATGTGGTACTTCGTGACGCGCACCAGTCACTATTTGCTACTCGTATGCGTATCGAAGATATGCTGCCAATTGCGGCAGAACTGGATAAAGTCGGTTACTGGTCACTTGAGACTTGGGGCGGCGCGACGTTTGATTCGTGTATCCGTTTTCTTGGCGAGGATCCATGGGAGCGTTTGCGTGAGCTGAAAAAAGCGATGCCAAACACACCAATGCAGATGCTACTGCGTGGTCAAAACCTATTGGGCTACCGTCATTACGCGGATGATGTAGTAGAAAAATTTGTTGAACGTGCCCATAAAAACGGCATGGATGTATTCCGTATCTTTGATGCGATGAATGACGTACGCAACTTTGAAAAAGCAGTGAAAGCAACGATCGACGTTGGTGGCCATGCTCAAGGTACGTTGTCTTACACAACCAGTCCGGTTCACAACTCAGATACTTGGGTTGATCTGGCTAAGCGTCTAGAAGACCTAGGTTGTCATTCACTATGTATCAAAGATATGTCAGGTTTATTAAAGCCTTATGAAGCGGAAGAGTTAATTACACGCATTAAAGCATCGTGTGATGTTCCTCTAGCGCTACATAGCCACGCGACAACCGGTCTATCGACAGCAACAGCGGTTAAGGCCGTTGAGGCGGGTATCGATATTCTAGACACGGCTATCTCTTCAATGAGCTGTACTTACGGCCACACGCCAACTGAAACGGTTGTGGCGATGTTAGAAGGTACAGAGCGCGATACGAACCTTAAGCTTGACCAAATTGAACCAATCGCATCTTACTTCCGTGATGTACGTAAAAAGTACGCGAAATGGGAAGGGCAGCTAAAAGGCGTCGATTCTCGCATCTTGATCGCTCAGGTTCCTGGCGGCATGTTGACTAACATGGAAGGCCAGCTGAAAGAACAAGGCGCAGCCGATCGTATGGACGAGGTTCTTGAAGAGATTCCTCGCGTACGTAAAGAGCTTGGTTATATTCCTTTGGTAACACCAACTTCTCAAATTGTCGGTACTCAAGCGGTTATTAATGTTCTAACGGGTGAACGCTACAAGAGCATCACTAAAGAGACTGCCGGTCTTCTGAAAGGTGAATACGGTCAAGCTCCTGCGGAAGTGGATGCTGAACTGCAAGCGAAAGTTCTGGATGGTGCAGAGCCGATTACTTGTCGTCCTGCTGATTTACTTAAGTCTGAAATGGATACGTTAACGACGGATCTGTTAGAGAAAGCGAAATCAGAAGGTATCTCTCTAGCTGAAGATACGGTTGATGATGTACTGACTTACGCACTCTTCCCACAAGTGGGTCTTAAGTTCCTTAAGAACCGCCGTAACCCTGAAGCATTTGAACCTGCACCAACGCTAGAAGCTGCGGCTCCAGTTGCAGCAGCTCCTGTACAAGCTTCTGGTGGTATTGAAAGCTACAGCGTGAAGGTTGATGGTCAAGTTTACGACGTTGAAGTTGGCCCAAAAGGTGAACTTACATCAGTAGCGCCATCTGCAAAACCTACTCAAGCGGCTCAAACTGCACCAGTAGCAGCTTCTGACGCTGAAGCGGTTCCAGCCCCATTGGCGGGTAACATCTTCAAAGTAAATGTTCAGGCGGGTGCTGAGGTTGCTGAAGGCGACGTTCTGCTTATCCTAGAAGCGATGAAGATGGAAACGGAAGTTCGTGCTGCTCGTGGTGGTATCGTTCAAGAACTGAATGTTAAAGAAGGCGATGCAGTTACTGTAGGCGCTCCACTACTAAGCTTAGCGTAAGGGAGTACCATGGAAGGATTGATGACCTTATGGTCTGAAACAGGGATTGCTAACTTCGAGTTCGGCCAGATCTGTATGATGCTGGTCGGTTGCTTGCTGTTGTTTTTAGCAATTCGTAAAGGATTTGAACCGTTACTTCTACTACCGATTGGTTTTGGTGCTGTATTAGCAAACATCCCAAATGCTGGGTTTACTGATCCCGGTGGTTTACTGTACTACGTTTACTACATTGGTATTGAAACGGGTATTTTCCCACTGCTGATCTTTATGGGTGTTGGTGCGATGACGGACTTCGGTGCGTTGATTGCGAACCCTAAAACATTGTGGCTAGGGGCTGCGGCTCAGTTCGGTATCTTTGCAACGCTATTTGGCGCGATCTTGTTGAACTATGTTCCAGGAATGGAGTTCTCGATGGCCGATGCTTCGTCAATTGCGATCATTGGTGGTGCCGATGGCCCAACTGCGATCTTCTTGGCGAGCAAGTTATCTCCGGATCTTTTAGGTGCCATTGCAGTAGCAGCTTATAGCTACATGGCATTGGTTCCTATTATTCAGCCACCAATCATGAAAGCGTTAACGTCTCCTGAAGAGCGTAAGATTAAGATGGCTCAACTTCGTCACGTTAGCAAAGCAGAGAAGATCCTCTTCCCGCTTGCTGTACTGCTGATGACGATTTTGTTCCTACCTTCAGCAACACCTCTAGTGGGTATGTTTTGTCTGGGTAACTTGATGCGTGAAGCGGGTGTGGTTGATCGCCTATCGAAAACAGCGCAAAACGAACTGATTAACGTTGTGACTATTTTCCTTGGTCTCGGTGTTGGTTCTAAGCTTCAAGCGGATACTTTCTTGAACTTAGAGACTCTGGGTATTCTTGGCTTAGGTGCGGTCGCGTTCAGTATTGGTACTGCGGGTGGTGTATTGATGGCGAAGGTTCTAAACCGCTTCTCGAAAGAGGACATCAACCCATTGATTGGTGCAGCTGGCGTATCAGCGGTTCCAATGGCGGCACGTGTTGTGAACAAGGTAGGTCTTGAAGCAAACCCTCAGAACTTCTTGTTGATGCATGCAATGGGTCCGAACGTAGCAGGTGTACTTGGTAGTGCGGTTGCGGCGGGTATTCTATTAGCGCTAGTCGGTTAATGGATTACTTAGGTCATGTATCGTTACGTTAATTGGTCGTCAATTTACGAATGAGCGGTTAACTTAGCCTTATTAAATGGTTTATAGTCAAAGGGATGCTTTCGCATCCCTTTCTTTTTATTAATTAGGGTGCTTGCTCACTAGGGCTTTTATCAATCAAGGAAATGTGGAAATGGAAAATAAACAGATTGCGATTACTCAATTCGGCGGCGTCGAAAACCTTAGTATTCAAACCAGTGCTATTCCTGAGCCTAAGGCTGGAGAAGTGGTGGTTAAAGTTTCCTTTTCGGGCATTAATCCGATTGATGTGAAAACCCGTGCTGGCCTTGGTTGGGCAGCAGCACAAAACAAAGACAACCTTCCTTGGGTACCGGGATACGATATTTCGGGTCAAATTGTCACGCTAGGCGATCAGGCTGAACGTTTTACGGTTGGTGATAACGTGGCGGGCTTTATTGGCTTTCCACTGCAAGGTGGCGGCTACAGCCAATATGTTTGTGTTCCAGAAGCGGCGTTAAGCATGGTTCCTGATTCTGTCACCTTAGAAGCGGCAGCGGCATTACCACTTGCTAGTCAAACCGCAGCACAAGCGCTAAACAAAGCCGAAGTGAAAGAAGGCGATCGCGTGCTTATCTTAGCGGGTGCTGGCGGCGTTGGTCACCTTGCGGTTCAAATTGCAGTAGCCGCAAAAGCCGAGGTTTACACGACCTGCAGTGAAGCCAACCTTGATTACCTTGCGACGTTAGGTGCTCACGCAATTAACTATAAGTTTGCGCCAGCGTCGGAAAGAGTTTCTGATGTTGATGTGCTGATTGATTTGGTCGGTGGCGATACCGCGCTTGATGCGTTGAAGTGCCTGAAAGACGGTGCAAGAGTGGTGACCGTTCCGACCCTATCTGCTGAGTTGATCTGCGAAAAAGCGACACTATTAGGTTTTACTGCATCAGGCATGTTGGTTGAGCCAACCCCTGAGCAAATGGACGCTATGCTCTACATGGTTAGTGTCGGATTACTCAAAACAGAAATTCAAGGTATCTACCAGCTAGACGAGGCGCAGTCGGCGCATCTACAGGTTGAAACCGGACACACCAGGGGCAAGGTGCTACTTAAAATGCAAGAAAGTTGATATGCAGTGCTAGAATTCTTTAACTCCCTTTTTGAAAATATCGCGCTGTGGTTCTCGGACTCAGCGCTGTGGGTACTCTTCATCAGTGGCTTCTTGAGTGCCACATTACTCCCCGGTGGTTCAGAAGCTAGCCTTGTGGCAGCATTGAGCCTAGATCATTTTTCCACCTCATCGATTATTCTGGTGGCAACATTAGGCAACACCTTAGGCGGCCTGACTAACTATTGGATTGGTTTGTGGTTGCCTAATCGAACTCAATCTGAAAAGCATGGTCATAAGGCTATGGCTTGGCTAAGCCGTTATGGCTACTGGACACTGTTATTTAGTTGGTTACCGATCATTGGTGATCCTTTGTGTCTGGCAGCTGGTTGGCTAAGAATGAAATTTATCCCTAGCGTGATTTTGATAGCGATTGGCAAGGCCGCTCGCTATAGCTTACTTGCTGCTATCTACTTCGGTTTTTTCTAAGGAGAACCTATGAAAAAGGTTTTACTTGGTACATTTTCTCTTATCGCCATTGCTGGCTGTTCTTACAATGTACCTAGCTCAACGCCCTTCTTTTTCTCGTTACCTGAAGGTGTCACTCTGTTAGAAGAGGTTAGGCCTTCTAAAGATAAAGTGGTGATTCCTTACACCAAGTATCAGCTTGAAAACGGCCTGACAGTGATTCTTTCCCCTGATGATTCTGATCCATTGGTGCATGTTGATGTGACTTACCACGTAGGCTCTGCTCGTGAAGAGATAGGTAAGTCGGGCTTTGCTCACTTCTTTGAGCACATGATGTTCCAAGGTTCAGAGAATGTTGGTGACCAACAGCACTTTAAGATCATTACCGAGGCTGGTGGTTCGTTAAACGGTACCACTAACCGTGACCGTACCAACTACTTTGAAACTGTTCCCTCTAACCAACTTGAAAAAATGTTGTGGTTAGAATCCGACCGAATGGGCTTCTTGTTAGATGCAGTTTCTCAGAAGAAATTTGAGGTACAAAGAGGCACGGTTAAAAACGAACGAGCGCAGAGCTACGAAAATCGTCCTTACGGCTTGATGTGGGAACGCATGGGCGAAGCACTTTACCCAGAAGGTCACCCTTACTCTTGGCAACCAATTGGTTATGTGGAAGATCTAGACCGTGTTGATGTGAATGACCTTAAGGCGTTCTTCCTACGCTGGTACGGCCCAAATAATGCGGTACTGACTATCGGTGGTGATATCGACGTTGATGACACGCTAGAGTGGGTTAACAAGTACTTTGGCCCAATCCCTCAAGGTCCTGAAGTGAAGGCGGCAGAGAAGCAACCTGCTGTTCTAACTGAAGATAAGTACATCACCTTAGAAGACAATATTCGTCAGCCGATGGTGCTTGTGGGTTGGCCAACAACGTATCGTGGTGAAGAGACCCAAGCTTCACTGAATGCACTGTCTAACGTGTTAGGTTCAGGTACCAACAGTTACCTATATCAAAATCTCGTAAAAACGCAGAAGGCAGTCAGTGCAGGATCTTTCCATGATTGTGCTGAGCTCGCTTGTACCATGTATGTGTATGCGATGGGCAACTCAGGTGAAAAAGGCGATTTGACGGTTCTTAATAAAGAGCTGATGGATACCTTAGATCAATTTTCGAAAGAAGGTGTTGAGCAAGAGCGTTTAGACCAGATCACTGGCATGGCAGAAGCGAATGCCGTTTTCGCACTGCAAAGTGTAAAAGGCAAGGTTTCACAACTGGCATCTAACCAAACCTTCTATGGTCAACCAGATCGCATTGAATCACAGTTGGATCAAATCCGAGCGGTGACTCCAGAAAGCGTAAGTAAAGCCTATCAAGATTTCATCGAAGGTAAGCACAAGGTGACCTTGAGTGTGGTGCCTAAGAAGCAACTTGATTTAGCGGTTCGTGAAGCGACCTTTACTATGCCTCCACGTACTTTGCCTGAATACAGCAAGGTGACAGAAGACCAGCTGGATTTCAGAAAAGCACCGAACACTTTTGATCGCAGCGTGATGCCAGAAGTGAACTTTGGTGTTGAAGCAACGATGCCTGATTTGTACCGCATGCACTTTGCCAACGGCACGGATTTGATTGGTACTGTGACTAGTGAAACACCGACCGTACAGCTACAGATTCAACTTCCAGCGGGCGAGCGTTATGTTCGTAAAGGTCAAGAAGGCCTAGCGAACCTAACCGCTTCTATGATGGAAGAAGGCTCGACAAAACGAACGGTTGAAGAGCTACAAGCGACACTAGATAAGCTTGGTAGCAGTGTGAGTATCAGTGCGGGCAGTTACACCACGGATATTTCAGTTTCTACGCTAGAGAAAAACCTGCCTCAAACCTTAGCGATCGTGCAAGAGGTTCTATTCGAGCCTAAGTTCGATGAGCAAGATTTCGAGCGAGTTAAGAAACAGATGCTAGAAGGCGTTGTGTATCAGCACCAGCAGCCAAGCTGGATGGCGTCTCAAGCAACCCGTGAAGTACTGTTTGGTGACAGTATTTTTGCTCGCGCGAGTGACGGCACCAAGGCGTCTTTGTCGAAACTTACCCTAGACGATGTGAAAAAATTCTATGCACAACATTATACACCAGAAGGTGCCAATATTGTTGTTGTGGGAGACATCTCGAAGAAAGAGGCAGGGAAACAGCTACAATTCTTTGAACAGTGGCAAGGCGATGCGGCACCACTAACGCGTCCGCAGATCGTCAAAGAGCTTTCAGGTCAGAACCTGTATTTGGTCGACAAACCGGGTGCGCCGCAAAGCATTGTTCGCTTAGTGCGTAAAGGCCTGCCATTTGATGCGACGGGGGAATTGTATTTGAGCCAGTTAGCTAACTTTAACTTAGCGGGTAACTTCAATAGCCGTATCAACCAGAACTTGCGTGAAGACAAAGCTTACACTTACGGTGCAAGCGGCTACTTCGCAAGTACTCGAGAAACTGGTGCAGTGGTATTCAGTGCGCAGGTAAGGGCGAATGCGACGGTTCCATCGATTCAAGAGTTTATTAATGAGTTGAACGAGTTTAGTCAGGGTGGATTAACTGACGAAGAGGTGAAATTTATGCGCCTCGCCGTCGGTCAACAAGATGCGCTTAAATACGAAACGCCAAGTCAAAAGGCTGGGTTGTTGAGTAATATTGTCGCATTGAGCCTTGATGAAGATTACCTACAACAGCGTAATCAGATAGTTGAAACGGTTTCAAAAGAGACCTTAAACGAGCTATCGAAGAAATGGTTCGACCCGAATGATTATCAAATAATCGTTGTTGGTGACGCGACTTCGCTTCGCCCGCAATTAGAAAAGTTAGATATTCCAATAGAAGAGCTTGAAATCATTCGTTAGAGTACACATTAAAGGGGGAGGGAAGAGACTCTACTTTTCTCCTCCAACCTAATTTATGATAGTTCTAATCAGAACAATATAAGATAAGTGAACTGAATTTTGACTGATTTTGCTGCGCGACTAAAGCAAGTTGCAACCAACCCTAAGACCTTCTCTCAATTCGGTCGTGGTGTTGAAAGGGAAACATTACGCTACACGGAAGATGGGCACCTTGCTACTGGGCCGCACCCTGAGGCTTTGGGATCTGCGTTGATGAACGAATGGGTAACGACCGATTTCTCTGAGTCGCTACTGGAATTTATCACGCCTGTTTCTAACGATGTTCCGACGCTTTTGAATCAGTTGTCTGATATCCATCACTTCACGCAAACCAAGTTAGACGGCGAAAAGCTATGGCCGCTTTCTATGCCTTGTTACGTTGGCAGTGAAGATTACATTCAACTAGCGCAATACGGCACCTCTAACAACGGTAAGATGAAGACGCTATATCGTGAAGGCTTAAAGCGCCGTTACGGTAGCTTGATGCAGATTATCTCTGGTGTTCACTTCAACTTCTCTTTCCCAGAAAGCTTTTGGGATAGCCTGTTTGGAGAGCAAACAGAAGAAGCGCGTTGTGAAGCTAAGTCAGATGCTTACTTCGGTTTGATTCGTAACTACTACCGCTTTGGTTGGTTAATCCCATACTTCTTCGGTGCTTCACCTGCGCTATGTTCTTCTTTCATCAAAGGAAGGGAGACAAGTCTGCCTTTTGAAAAGATTGGCGAGACACTGTATCTACCAAAAGCAACGGCACTGCGCCTGAGCGATCTTGGTTACACTAATAGTGCGCAAAGTGTATTGAAGATTGGTTTCAACAGCCTAGACCAATACCTTGAAGGTTTGAATCAAGCGATTCGCACACCATCAGAAGAGTTCGCTGAGATTGGCACTAAGGTTGATGGTGAATACCGTCAACTCAATAGCAATGTACTGCAAATTGAGAATGAGCTGTATGCTCCAATCCGTCCTAAGCGTGTGGCGAAGAGTGGTGAGAAACCATCTGAAGCACTCGCTCGTGCTGGTGTTGAGTACATAGAGGTTCGTTCTTTAGACGTAAACCCATTCAGCTCAATTGGTATCAATGAGCAGCAAGTTCGCTTCTTGGACCTATTCCTTACGTGGAGTGTACTAACAGACTCTGCCGAGATGGATAACTGTGAACTTGAGTGCTGGCGCGATAACTGGAACAAGGTGATCTTAGAAGGTCGTCAGGTTGGTTTAGAGCTGCAAATCGGTTGTCATGGTGAGCGATTGTCTCTGCAAGATTGGGCGAAGCGTGTCTTTAAAGACCTACGCTCTATTGCCGAGATGATGGACGCTGAACAAGGTGGTCGTGCATACCAAGAAACCTGCGATACGCTTGAAGCTTGGATTGATAACCCAGAGCTGACCATTTCTGGCCAGTTGCTAGAAGAGACTAAGAAGTTAGGTGGCTTAGGTAAAGTGGGCTGTGCGTTAGGTAAAACGTATGCAGAGCAGCACAAAGCACACCAATACAAAGTTTACTCAGCTGAGTTGATGGAAGCAGAAGTTCAACGCTCTGTGACTGCTCAGCAACAAAGTGAAGAAGCAAGCACTCAAGATTTTGATAGCTTCTTAGCGGATTATTTTTCGTATTTAAAAGCATAGCGAGACTTTGGTGGAAAGGAAGCAAGCCTTATTAGGTCAGCCTACTCGTGTGAGTAGTAAATGGTTACCTGTGGTGACTGTTGGTGTTGTCTCTAGCCTATTGGTTGGATGTGCAACGCCACCGCCAAAGCAGCAAGATAATTTGTGTAGCATCTTTCGAGAGCACCCTTCATGGTATGAAGATGCTTTGGATATGCAAGAAGAGTGGGGCACGCCGATTAACGTTGCGATGGCTTTTGTGAAACAAGAGAGTAGCTATCGTCATGATGCGCGCCCACCTAAAGATTACATTCTTGGCTTTATACCGTGGGGGCGTGTAAGCAGTGCCTACGGTTATGCACAAGCTCAAGATCCTGCTTGGGAAGACTTCCAAAAGGCGACCAATAACGGTGGCTCAAGAACCAACTTTGATGATGCATTGATGTTCATCGGTTGGTATACCAGCGAGACGCGTCGTCAATTGGGCATCTCACTGTGGGACCCGTATAACCAATACCTAGCTTATCATGAAGGCCGTGGTGGTTATAAGCGCAAGTCATACAACAGCAAGCCATCGTTGATTAAGGTGGCGCGCAAAGTCGAACAGCAAGCAAAAGATTATGGATGGCAGCTGAAACAGTGCCGCAAAGAACTAGAAGACAATCGAAGCTGGTTTTTCTAAAGCCAGACGTCATGGAGAAGAGCAATGCCTTTATTAGATAGTTTCACTGTTGATCATACACGCATGAACGCACCGGCAGTTCGTGTTGCTAAAACAATGCAAACCCCAAAAGGGGATACCATCACTGTGTTTGACCTGCGTTTTACTGCGCCAAACAAAGACATCCTATCTGAGAAAGGTATCCATACTCTAGAGCACCTATACGCTGGTTTCATGCGTAATCAATTGAACGGTTCAGATGTAGAGATCATCGATATTTCACCGATGGGCTGCCGTACTGGTTTCTACATGAGCTTGATTGGTACGCCTACAGAGCAACAAGTAGCTGACGGTTGGTTGGCAGCGATGCAAGACGTACTGAAAGTTGAGAGCCAGAATAAGATCCCTGAGCTGAACGAATACCAATGTGGTACCGCAGCAATGCACTCTTTGGATGAAGCGAAAGAGATCGCGAATGCGATCATCGCTGCAGGCATCTCTGTAAACAAGAATGATGAACTGGCACTGCCAGAGTCTATGCTGCAAGAGCTTAAAATCGACTAATCACTTTTCACCTTGAGTGTGGTGAGTTAGATGTTAAAAGGCCCGATTCAATGAATCGGGCCTTTTGTTTATGTGATATTCAGTGATAACTCAGTTAGCCGTTCACGATCTGTGGGAACACACGCACCTGCTTGATACGGTTCTCTTCGAGTTCAACGATTTCCATTGGGTGGCTGGCAACCTGAACACTCAGGTGACTCTCTGGAATATCTTCAAGGTGTTCCAGTATCAAACCATTCAGCGTTCTAGGGCCATCGGTAGGCAGTGCCCACTGCAAGCCTTTGTTGATGTCTCTGATATTGGCGCTGCCTTCAATTAAGAAGCTACCATCACTTTGTGGTGTGATCTCTTCAGATAAACTTGGCGCAATTGAGGTGGTAAACTCACCAACGATCTCTTCCAGAATATCTTCCAAGGTAACCAAGCCGTTGATATCGCCATATTCATCAACAATCAAACCGATACGCTGTTTATTGCGTTGAAACTTAAGTAGCTGAATGTTGAGTGGTGTCGCTTCAGGAATAAAGTAGATCTCATCCGCTGCACGCAATAGGGTCTCTTTATTGAATTCGTTCTTTTCAAGCATCAGACGGTAAGCTTCACGCAGCCTAAGCATGCCAACCACTTCATCTATTTGGTCACGGTACAGCACCACGCGGCCATGAGGCGAGTGAGTCAGTTGGCGAACGATAGATTTCCAGTCGTCATTGATGTCAATACCAGTAATTTCATTACGTGGCACCATGATGTCGTTCACGGTGACGTGCTCTAAATCTAGAATAGACACCAACATATCTTGGTGACGCTGAGGGATTAGGCTACCTGCTTCATTTACCACGGTTCTAAGCTCTTCTGAGCTTAAGTGGTCGGTCGCATCGTGGCTGGCTTTGACACCTAAGATACGAATGAAGCCGTTGGTAATGAAGTTGACCAAGATCACTAATGGTGACAGCACCTTCATCAGTATCATCAAAAGGATACTACTCGCGTAAGAGACACGTTCAGGAAATAGAGAAGCGATGGTCTTTGGTGTTACCTCGGCGAACACGAGGATCACGAGAGTCAGGGTACCAGTAGCGATAGCCACACCGATATCCCCGTAGATGCGCATACCAAGAATAGTAGCGATCGCAGATGCAAGAATGTTGACGAGATTGTTGCCGATAAGAATGAGACCAATCAATCTGTCTGGGCGGTTCAGAAGTTTTTCTACACGTTTGGCACCTTTATGACCCGTATTGGCCAAGTGCTTTAAACGGTAGCGGTTCAGGGACATCATGCCCGTTTCGGAACCAGAGAAATAACCAGAAATTACAATGAGACACGCGAGTAGCGCAAATAAGATACCCGTTGATATGTCGTCCAAAACTATTCTTTTCCTATTTGTGTATCTTGATTAATTTATGACCGAACATGGTCGAGATGTCAATTGAATGTATTGCACTCAATATTTTAAAGGCAAGGTATGTGAGACCTTGCCTTTATTTTACAGACTAGTTCAGGATGATTTCCTGAACGAAGCGACTACCGAAGTAGGCTAATGTGAGCATGCTGGCACCCGCGAGTGCAAACCACGTGACTTTTTGTCCACGCCAACCTTTCTGATAGTGACCCCATAGAAGGATGGAGTAGATAACCCAAGCGATAAAAGACAGCACAGCCTTGTGCGCTTTCCCTTGAGCAAACATATCTTGTACGAAGATGAGGCCGGTTAACAAAGTACCCGTTAATAAGCCATTACCAATCAGAATGATCTTGAAAAGCTGTCTCTCCACCATCATTAAAGGAGGTAGGTTAGGGTTGATCACCAACGCTTTTTTCTTTTTAAGTTTGTGATCTAGCCACGCGAGTTGCAGGGCGTATAGCGCGCCGATAGTCAGTGTCGCGTATGAGAATAGAGCCAAAGAGATGTGCACGAGCAGTTTTGGGTCATTCTCTAGATGTTTGATGAAGGTGCTTGGAAGAAAAGTGGCAGCCATCAAGTTCAGTGCCGCGAAGCTATAAACGACGGGTAAGATAAACCACAAACGAGTTTTGAGCATAGCGCCGCTCATAACCACAGATATGATTAAACTGATTAATGAAGCAACGTTCAAGATACTGAGGTTTTGGCCACTGGCATTAAAAATCAAATCGCCAAGCAACCAAGCATGGAAAGCTAGAGCAAGTAATGCGCTGATAAACACCGTTTTTACACGGATTCCTGTTTGGTGCACGAGACCTGGAATGATCGTGGAAATCGCCATTGTATAAAGAAAGGCTGCTGCGATCGCAATAAGACTGTCCATGGTATCCATTTAAATGATTACTAATTGGCGAATTATACCTCGCATCGCTCTTTGGGGCTATGGCGAACCTCATTCAATTCCAAGTGAATAATGTCTCACATCACAAGCACGGATGATTAACGCTCTACAACGGGTATGACTCTAATCCGCGCTAATGTATACTCACAGTAATAGTCGCAGTTTTGAGCGAAGAGAAAACTATGTTTGATAATTTAACGGATCGTCTATCCAAAACGCTGAAGAACATCAGCGGTAAAGGTCGTCTGACCGAAGACAATATTAAAGAGACGCTGCGTGAAGTGCGTATGGCGCTACTTGAAGCCGACGTTGCACTGCCCGTTGTCCGCGATTTTGTTAAGCGCGTAAAAGAAGGCGCTGTGGGTGTTGAGGTTTCTAAATCTCTAACGCCTGGTCAAGAATTTATTAAGATCGTTCAAGCTGAACTTGAAGCGGTGATGGGTGAGTCTAACGAGGCTCTTAACCTAGCAGCGCAGCCGCCAGCCGTTATCTTAATGGCGGGTCTACAAGGTGCGGGTAAAACCACATCGGTAGGTAAGCTATCTAAGCTTCTAACTGAGCGTGACAAGAAGAAAGTCTTGGTTGTATCTGCCGACGTTTACCGTCCAGCGGCGATCAAACAGCTTGAAACGTTAGCAAGCGATGTTGGCGTAGACTTCTTCCCATCTTCAGCTGATCAAAAGCCTCTTGATATTGCAAACGCTGCAATCGACCACGCGAAGAAGAAATTCTACGACGTGCTACTTGTCGATACTGCTGGTCGTTTGGCTATCGATGAAGAGATGATGGGCGAGATCAAAGAGCTTCATACTGCAATTAAACCAGTAGAGACACTGTTCGTTGTTGATGCAATGACAGGTCAAGATGCTGCGAATACTGCAAAAGCCTTTGGCGATGCGCTACCACTAACCGGTGTTATCTTGACGAAAGTTGATGGTGATGCGCGTGGTGGTGCAGCTCTGTCTGTTCGTCATATCACAGGCAAACCGATTAAGTTCTTAGGTGTTGGTGAAAAGACTGACGCACTAGAACCGTTCCACCCAGATCGTGTTGCTTCTCGTATCCTAGGTATGGGCGACGTTCTGTCTCTTATTGAAGACCTACAGAAAAACGTTGATACCGAGAAAGCAGAGAAACTGGCTAAGAAGTTCAAAGAGAAGAAAGGCTTTGACCTTGAAGACTTCCGTGAACAGCTTGGTCAGATGCAAAACATGGGCGGCATGATGGGCATGATGGATAAGCTTCCAGGCATGTCTCAGCTACCAGATAACGTTAAAGATAAAGTTGATGACAAGATGTTCAAGCAAATGGAAGCGATCATCAACTCTATGACCATGAAAGAGCGTCAACGCCCTGACCTAATCAAAGGCTCACGCAAAAAGCGTATTGCCGCTGGTTCAGGTACACAGGTACAAGATGTAAACCGTATGCTTAAGCAGTTCACCCAAATGCAGAAGATGATGAAGAAAATGCAGAAAGGTGGCATGAAAGGCATGATGCGCAACATGCAAGGCATGATGGGCGGCGGTGGAGGTATGGGCGGAATGGGTGGTGGCTTTAACCCGTTTGGTCGATAATCTACAAATGTAAGCTTTAGCTACGTTACTTTTCATAGTGTTAGCCGTGTCACAGAAAGTGTGCGGCAGCTATGTTGGTGAAAAAATAGCTAAAGCCCTTGCATTGCCCCGGAATAAGAGTAAAATTCCGGGGCTTTAATTTGGCACGAGACCCCAAGCTATTTACTTATACTTGGGGTTAATTATTTTATTAAGAAAGCAAAGAGGACGACATGGTAACCATTCGTTTGGCACGTCACGGTGCAAAGAAGCGCCCATTTTATCAAATCGTAGTTGCGGATAGCCGTAACGCTGCAACTGGCCGTTTCATCGAGAAAGTAGGTTTCTTTAACCCTACTGCTCAAGGTCAAGAAGAAGGTCTACGTCTAGACCTAGATCGTGTTAACCACTGGGTTGGTCAAGGCGCATCTCTATCTGATCGTGTAGCTAAGCTAGTTAAAGACGCTCAAAAAGCGGCTTAATTCTTTTTTAAAGAGAAATAGCTTATGTCGATGAAGGGTAAAGAAACTATGAGCGAGCAAAACAATAGAATTGTCATGGGTAAACTTGGGTCTACCTATGGTATTCGTGGCTGGCTTAAAGTGTTCTCCTACACAGACAATGCTGAAAGCATATTTGATTACAGCCCTTGGTATTTAAACCAAAAGGGTAAGTGGGTTGAGTACAAAGTTGAGAGCTGGAAACGTCATGGCCAAGGTTATGTATGTAAGCTAGCGGGATTAGATGTTCGTGAAGACGCGCAACTGATGACTAACTTTGAAATTGCTATTGACCCTGCTTCGTTACCTGAATTGTCAGAAGATGAATTCTACTGGCGCGAATTGTTCGGTATGCAAGTCTTTACTACTAAAGGTTACGACCTTGGTAAGGTCACTGACCTATTAGAGACTGGCTCGAACGATGTTCTAGTAATCAAAGCAAATCTTAAAGATGCTTTTGGCCAAAAGGAACGGTTAGTACCGTACCTTGAAGAGCAAGTGATCAAGAAAGTTGATCGCGAAGCTCGCCGGATCGAAGTTGACTGGGATCCTGGATTCTAACTCCAAATTACAGAGCGAGAGAACACATGTGGGTTGGCATTATTAGCCTTTTTCCTGAAATGTTCCGTTCTGTTACTGATTTTGGAGTAACAGGTCAAGCGGTTAAAAAAGGTCTTTTATCTATTGAGACATGGAATCCTCGTGATTTCACTCATGATAAACATCGCACTGTTGATGACAGACCTTACGGTGGTGGTCCTGGCATGTTAATGATGGTTCAGCCTTTGCGCGACGCTATCAAAACGGCCAAGCAAGCAGCACCGGGAAAGACGAAAGTTATCTATCTTTCACCTCAAGGTCGTAAACTCGACCAGAAAGGTGTTGAAGAGCTGGCAACAAACGAGAATTTACTTCTTATTTGTGGTCGCTACGAAGGGGTAGATGAGCGCATCATTCAATCTGAAGTTGACGAAGAATGGTCGATTGGAGATTTTGTGATGACGGGTGGCGAACTGCCAGCCATGACGCTGATTGATTCAGTATCTCGGTTTGTTCCGGGTGTACTTGGAGATTTCGCTTCAGCAGAAGAAGATTCTTTTGCAAATGGTTTGCTAGATTGTCCTCATTATACGCGCCCTGAGGTGCTAGACGATAAAGATGTGCCATCGGTACTCAAGTCTGGAAACCATAAGGACATTCGTCGCTGGCGATTAAAACAATCGTTGGGCCGAACTTGGCTAAGAAGACCAGAACTCCTGGAAAACCTAGCTCTGACTGACGAACAGGAACAATTACTGGCTGAATTCATTAAAGAGCAACGCTCTTAACGAAAAGCAAGCAGTAACCTATTAAATTTAGTATCAGTTTATTCTAGGAATTTATACAAATGAGCAACATCATCAAGGCTCTTGAAGAAGAGCAACTAAAATCAGACCTTCCTAAATTCGCACCAGGTGACACTGTTGTAGTTCAGGTTAAGGTTAAAGAAGGTGACCGTGAGCGTCTACAGGCTTTCGAAGGCGTTGTAATCGCTATTCGTAACCGTGGTCTACACTCTGCATTCACAGTTCGTAAGATCTCGAACGGTGAAGGCGTAGAGCGTGCGTTCCAAACTCACTCTCCAATGGTTGATAGCATCGAAGTTAAACGCCGTGGTGCAGTACGTCGTGCCAAGTTGTACTACCTACGTGAGCGTTCTGGTAAGTCAGCTCGTATTAAAGAGAAGCTTACTAAGAAGTAATTCTTTTTGCATTCTATCGATAAAAGCGGAGCCATTTGGCTCCGCTTTTTTGTGCCTGCTATTTAGAGTTTGAAAGTAAGATATCTCCAACTCGCTCGTCCCTCGCTCTTGAAGATGACGGACTAAAACGAAACTCACATTTAACCGTTATTCCCTAGACTGACGAAGGAAGGAGTAGGGAATCTCTACTAGCGCCATGCTATAGGTAATAAAAAAGGATTGACGTTAAACGCCAACCCTTCAAAATTTACTCGCTAGTACTGGTCTTCCGACCAACCATCGCTATCCGACATATCAGGTGCGCCAGCGATGCTGTTCTCTTCATCAGCCCATTCACCGAAATCAATCATCTGACATTGCTTGCTGCAAAACGGGCGGTGCGGGCTTTGTTCACCCCATTCAACGTCAGTATTACATTGAGGGCATTTAACGATGGTGATTTTGTTCGACATAGTGATTCTTAATTAGAGGGTATTGTAAGAAAGAGTTTAGGCTCGAGTGAGGACTCAAGCCAAACTATAAAAGGAATTTAATTAGGTGCAGATCGCCAATTCAAATTCGATGTCTTGAGTACAGGCTTGCCCAGTTTCAAAGCTCATGAACTTAACAGCAAAACGGTTTTTGTGACCCGAGATCATCGGGTAGGCACCGTATTGCATTGGAATAGAAAGGCGAAGGATATTCGCTTCATCGGCATCGCTCTGGAAGAAGCCAGCACGAGCGATTTGCTCTTTAAAGTGGCCAGTCTCTCTGGTGAGCTTCAACCACAGTGTTAGCGCTTCATACAGAGGTTGTAAGCTATCCATCCAAGCTTTAGCATCTCTCATTCTTTTATCGAGAGGAAGGTGCAGCCAATAATGCAGTGCCGGTAAATCAAAGCAGCATGAGCCACCTGGAAGATTAAAGCGTTGGCGAATCGCACTCAGGAAGCGGTCTTCTTTAAGTGATTGCCCAAAACGCTCTGCCTGCATCAGATCACGATAGATATTACCAATGTCATTGAGCAGCGATGTCAGCATTTCTTGATCGACACCTTCAACATCTAACCAGCTTTTGTAGGTTACACGTTGTTTCTCAATATCTTTTGCGAGTTCGCTCTTGAGTTGGATCTGTTCGAAGATTTCAATCAGATCAAAGATGGAACGGAAAAAGAGTTGATACTGTTGAGCATCGGAAAATGTAGAAGACAAGTGTAGTTGCCTCAAGAGCGATTCGACTCTTAAGTAGATGCGTGTTTTCTCATTTAGAGGATGTTCAAATTTATGGGTGATCATCGAGCAAACCTTCATTCAACATTGTTCTATTCTGACCCATCTACAGCACTGATTGCCAGATACTTTTGATGTAAATCTGTGATTTGAGGCAAAAGTTCTTGGTTTTTAGTATGGTTTTTAATCACGTCATCTGCAACTGCTAAGCGTTGTTCTCTTGAAGCCTGTGATTTTAAAATTGATGCAACTTGTTCCCTAGAAACATTATCACGACTCATCGTTCGTTCTATTTGCACTTCTGCTGGCACATCAACGATTAATACGCGATCGGTCATGCCTTGCATTTGGTTTTCAACCAATAGCGGTGCGACTAATAAACCATACGGGGATGTGATTTTAGACAGGTCACTGTCAATTTTCTCACGGATCATGGGATGAAGAAGATCATTGAGCCATTGCTTCTCTTTTGGATTCGAGAAGATCAGCTCACGTAGCCTACTTCTGTTGAGTGTTCCATCTTCAAGCAAGATAGACTCACCAAAGTGTTCTGTAATCTGTTTTAAACCATCACTGCCCAGTGCGACCACTTCACGTGCCACGATATCAGCATCAACAATATCAATATTAAAATGCTCATTGAACAGGTTAGCGACGGTGGTTTTGCCACTGGCGATACCACCGCTTAATCCGATAATGATTGCCATGGTTAAATTCCTAGTACAGAAGTGAAATACCAACCCATGATGTCGTTACCCCAAATCAAGCTTACCCAACCCGCAATCGCAAGGTAGGGGCCAAATGGAAAGGCTTTATCTATGCCTTGCTGTTTCAAGCGAAGTTGAATCAAACCAAACACAAGTCCAACAAGCGAAGATAAAAGGATGATCATCGGTAGGTGCTGCCAACCAAGCCATGCGCCAAGCGCAGCCAGGAGTTTGAAGTCACCGTAACCCATGCCTTCTTTGCCTGTCAGTAGTTTGAACAACCAATAAACAGACCACAGCGCTAGGTAGCCAGCCATTGCTCCTACAACTGAGTCTTGAAGTGATACAGGGCTGATATTAAACAGTGCGAAAGTGATACCAGACCAAACCAAAGGCAAGGTGATTTGATCAGGCAACAACATAGTATCGAGATCGATAAAGGTCGCGGTAATCAGTGCGAAGGTGAAAAAAATCAAAGTAATGGCGTAGTAACTGAAACCAAAGTGGCTAGCAACCATTGTGCAAAGTATTGCGGTAAGCAGTTCGACCAAAGGGTAGCGAGCACTGATTGGATTCGCACAGCTGTGGCACTTCCCCTTTAAGAACAACCAGCTTAAGACTGGAATATTGTCGACGATTCTTAATTGGGTTTTGCATTTAGGGCAGGTTGAACGAGGAATGCTGAGATTAAACTTTCCTTCTGGTGCTGGAATTTTATATTGAGAGAAATATTCCGAGCACTCTTGTTGCCACTCTCGTTCCATCATTATCGGTAAACGGTGTATGACTACGTTGAGGAAACTGCCGATAAGAAGGCTAAAAATGAAAGCTAATACGGGGAATAGCCAAGGATAGTAGTGAAATACTTCCATAGTGTCCTTTACCACTTAATCAAGGTGAGCAGAGATTGCTGCTCATGGGTGTTTAGTTGCTTTTAACTATCCTAACACACTCATAAGATTAAAGATCGGTAAGTACATCGCAACCACAAGTCCACCAACCACTGTGCCTAAAAACACGATGATCAGTGGCTCTAGAATCTTGCCTAAATTGTCGACGGTGTTGTCTACTTCAAACTCGTAAATCGAGGCTACTTTATTGAGCATATCATCAAGGTTGCCAGACTCTTCGCCAATCATCACCATCTGTAACACCATTTCGGGGAAGGCATTGGTATTGCGCATTGCGATATACATCGGCATGCCAGCAGCCGTTTCTCGGTGAACTTCAATGATCGCCGACTCATAATGCAGGTTGCCTGCGGTTTTGGCTGTGGTTTTTAGGCTCATTAAAATCGGAATGCCAGAACTAAAGCTTGTCGATAAGGTTCGGCTAAATTTCGCAATAGAGGCTTTGGCTAATACGCCACCAAGAACAGGGAAACGTAATCCTAGCCGACTGACAGACAGTTTGATCGAGTGGGAACGCTGACACAGTTGGTACATAATCAGGACAACAAGCCCGATGCCTACAGCCGTATAAAAACTGTAAGCCTGCATCCAATGGGAAAGGTAGAGTACTTGTTGGGTGAACCAAGGCAGGTCGGCGCCAAAGCCGGAAAACATCGACTCAAACTCTGGAATCACCATAGTCAGCATTAAATAAGAAACGGTCAGTGCAACGGTGACCACCATCGCGGGGTAGATCAGTGCTTTGACGACTTTGGACTTTAACTGCTCGCTTTTTTCTCTATAGGTCGCTAAGCGTTCGAACACTTGTGCGAGGTTGCCTGACAGTTCACCTGTGGCGACTAAATCAGTATAGAGGTCATCAAAGTGGCGGCTTGCAGTTCGCATCGCTTTTGATATTGGCGTTCCGGCTTCTACACCTTTGCAGATATGCGATAAAATTGATTTCATTTCAGCTTTTCGGTGATTGTCCGACACTAACTTGATGGCTTGTACGATAGGCACGCCAGTGGCGAGCATAGTAGCAAGCTGCCTAGTCAAAATAGTGATGTCTTTGGCTTTGACTCTATGGGTTAAACGAGTGACGGCTGAAATACTTTTCTTTTTGATTTTCTTGATCTGAATGTGCTGCTCTTTGAGCTTTTCTCGTACTTCCAATTCGGTGAGCGCTAAGGTCTGCCCAGACACTTTCTTGCCGGAACTATTAATGCCTTTCCAGTGATAGCTTTTTAGTTGTGATTGTTTGGACTTGCTACTCATTGGTGCTCCATTGGGTTATAGGTACAGAACACGTTGCAGTTCTTGGTAGCTGGTGGTGCCTTCAATCAGTTTATCCAGACCTGACTCTTGCAATGTTCGCATGCCTTCTCGGCGCGCGAGATCTTCAATCGCCAGCGCATTGGGGTGACTGATAAGACTTGTCTTGAGTTTGTCGGTAAAAGGCATTACTTCGTAGATACCAACGCGACCTGAGTATCCTTGATTACACTCATTACAACCTTGAGTGTTAGCTTTGTAGATGGTTTGGCTGTTAGGAATCGAGTGACGCAGAAATATGTCCGGTGAATCGTCAGTTTCTTTGCAGTGGTCACATAAGCGTCTCGCAAGACGTTGAGCAATGATCAAGCTTAAGGACGAAGCAAGATTAAAGGGTTCAATCCCCATGTGAGCGAGTCGCGTCACGGTTTCAGCTGCAGAGTTTGTGTGCAGTGTCGAAAGCACTAAGTGACCAGTTTGCGATGCTTTGATCGCGATCTCTGCGGTTTCCAAGTCGCGGATCTCACCAACCATTACGACATCGGGATCTTGTCGTAAAAATGATCGCAGCGCCTCAGCAAACCCAAAGCCGATCTTAGGCGTCACTTGTACCTGATTGATACCACATAGGTTAATTTCCACTGGGTCTTCAGCTGTCGAGATATTGCGTTCAGTGGTGTTGAGCACTCGAAGGCCAGTATATAGGGAGACGGTTTTTCCGCTGCCAGTGGGCCCTGTCATTAAGATCATCCCTTGTGGGCGTTTCAGTGCATTGAGGTAGAGGGCTTTTTGATCTTCGCTATAACCTAATTTATCGATATCTAAATTAGCAGCGCTGCTATCAAGCAGTCGAAGTACAATCTTCTCACCCCACAAGGTAGGCAATGTTGAGACGCGCATATCAATCGCGAGCTCATCATTCAGGCGCAGTTTTATTCGTCCATCTTGAGGTAAGCGACGTTCGGCAATATCAAGCTTGGCGAGGATCTTTAAGCGAGCTGATAGACGACGACTTAAGTGAGAGGCAGGTTGCTGTATTTCAACAAGGATGCCATCACAACGAAGGCGTACACGGTAGTGTTCTTCGTAGGGCTCAAAATGGATATCTGATGCACCTTTACGTACTGCATCGACCAATATCTGATTGATAAAACGGCTAACGGGGGAGTCGTCTTGGCTGAGGTCTTCAATCGAAGTCATCTCATCGTCGGAGACTTCAACTAGGTTAGCGAGTTCGTCTTGGGTGATCTCTTTGCGTTTAGAGTCTTGCCCTGAAATAGAACGGCCATACAACTTTCGTATTGCGCCTTCTAATTCAGAATAGTTAGCAACAACGAGTTCTATCTGTAATCCAGTCGCGAATCGGAAATCATCTTCTGCTTGTAAATCGGTTGGGTCGGCAGAGGCGAGAGTAAGTGTCGAGCTAGAGACTGAAATTGGGATCGCGTGATATTTGGTAATCAGTTCACGAAGCCCTAATTGGTCGCACAAGACTTCATAGTCAGTATTGGCGAGTTGCACTGGTGGCAGACCAAAGATGGCTTGAATATTATGTGCGAGACTCTCGCTAGTGAATAAATCAAGAACGAGCAAAGCTTCAGGCGTAGAAACACCTGAAGCATGTATATGTTCCGCAACGGTTTGTTCCTGAGTCAGGCTAAGTAAATCAGCCTGACGGAGAACTGTTGGGAGGTTGGTTAGCATTTGTTTAAGGTCTACAGCTTTTTGGTAACAAATCGCTTGATACTGCTTGAGCACCGGAAGCTACACATGACCATGAACCATCGCTATCTCTGTCTAGTTGAAATTCACTAGCAATTAAAAGAGAGCTAACGTCCGAAGATGAAAACGTAAAATCAATACTGCCAGCAGATGATTGCGCTGGTGCAAAGGCAATTGTTCCTTGAGGAATGTTAGCTGGGACACCTAAAGCTGCTGATTGAGCTGCTGAAGGGAAAGCTCCATACTCGACAGCATAAGCTTCAACATTTGTTTTTACACCTGTCATGGTTGCGAGAGCTGCTGCAACTTCAGCCTTAGCTACATATTTTTGATATTGAGGAATCGCAATGGCTGAAAGTACCCCTATTACCGCCACTACAATCATCAATTCAATCAGCGTAAAACCTTTCTGGTTCGTTCTTTTGTTCTTGTTATTCATGTCTAATTCCATTCTTTAGTTTGTTTCAGCGCAAGCACTGGTTGATTGAGAGAATAGAAGTCGAGATGGGGAAGTGGAATGGTGTTCAGGTGTGGTCGCGAGTGGTTTTGTATTTATTAGTGTGGTGTTTCATATAGTGCGCAAATTTATGCGATCAACTTAAATAACTGCTTGAAATACTGACAATTAAGGCAATAAAAAAGGCACTGTCATTAACAGTGCCTTTAGCGATAACTTATTTATTATTCAGTAAATTACGCTTTGAATCTCATTGATAGATCCATTGCTTTTAGGTGCTTAGTTAATGCACCTACCGAGATGTAATCAACACCCGTTTCAGCAAATTCTGCAATCGTATCTAGCGTCACGTTGCCTGAGTTCTCTAGTGCAGCACGACCCGCGTTAATTTTAACGGCTTCACGCATCATGTCTGTGGTGAAGTTGTCTAGCATGATGATGTCTGCACCCGCGTTGATTGCTTGCTCTAGCTCTTCTAGGCTCTCTGTTTCAACTTCTACAGGCTTACCTGGGTTCAGCTCTTTTGCCGTAGAGATAGCTTTCTCAATACCACCACATGCGATGATGTGGTTTTCTTTGATTAGGTACGCATCGAAAACGCCAATACGGTGATTGAAGCCACCACCACAAGCGACTGCGTATTTTAGTGCGCTGCGCAGGCCAGGAATCGTTTTACGAGTGTCTAATAGGCGGCACTCTGTATGTTTGATTTTGTCTGCGTAGATAGCCGTAGTCGTCGCACAGCCAGATAGCGTTTGAATGAAGTTCATTGCGTTACGCTCACCCGTTAATAGCGCGCGTGCTGGGCCTGTTAGCGTGCAAAGCGTTTGGTTTGGTTCAACTTTGTCGCCATCTTCTACATTCCACTCGATAGTCACTTCACCGCCCAGTTGCTTAAACACTTCATCAGCCCACGCTTTACCACAGAACACACCGTGCTCACGGGTAATGATGGTTGCGCTGTTGATTGCGTCTGCAGGGATTAGACTTGCTGTGATGTCAGCCGCTGGATCTAACGTGCCACCTAGATCTTCTTTGATGGTCTCAGCGACTGCACGAGTGATCTCTAGAGGCAGTTGCTCTTTTAAGTAGTCAAGGCGTTGGTGGCTGTTATGTGTGTTTTTCATCGCAAATCTAATCTTGAAAGGGAGTGGGAATGGAATGATACTCTTGCTTAACTTCAAATTAAAGAGGCTAGCGCGACTGCTCTATGGGCAAGGTCACATCTTATTGTGCTAGCAGAAAAGAAAGTGAGACCAAGATGACGATCAGCTCCAACGGATGGTACGACAACGCTCGGCATGTTCCTTCCCCGTATTTTGATGCTAGACCTAGTGTCGAGGATATCTCTCTGCTGGTGGTCCACAACATTAGTTTGCCTCCGGGGCAATTTGGTGGGCCTTACATCGAACAGTTTTTTACAGGCAAGCTAGACCCGTCGGAACACCCATTTTTTAAGGTGATTCACCAAATGGGCGTATCGGCGCACTGCTTGATTCGTCGTGATGGCGAAGTGGTGCAGTTCGTTTCGTTCTTAGACCGAGCTTGGCATGCCGGCCATTCGAGCTTTGCAGGGCGTGACAGGTGTAATGATTATTCGATTGGTATTGAACTAGAAGGCAGTGACTTTGTGGCGTATAGCGAGCAGCAGTATCAAGCGCTTGCCCAATTAACAGAAACGATTGTATCCACTTTTCCTCAAATCACCACCGAACGCATTACGGGTCATCAATATATAGCGCCTCTGCGTAAAACTGACCCTGGCTTGGTGTTCGATTGGAAGAAGTTTAAAGGAAAGCTAAAAGCTTAAGTCTTATTTTTTGGTTATGACCTTACCGCTTTTGGGCGTTGAATAGTCAACGCCTAGCATAATGACTTGTGAATTTTTGTTGTTGCGATGTAAAGAAAGTGGTGGAGAGAAGAGCATCAATAAATAGAGAGTGTGACGAGCTTATCAAACACTCATTTATTAAAACTTATTAACAGAAATTCGACCCTAAATGTGCGCTTGGTTCGATTTTTAAACAAGTGGCACTAATCTTTCTGAAACAATTCATTTTTATCCTGAAACTTTCTAGCACGAAACCTCCCCAAAAGTATTACCCCTGTAAATGGTAAGACCAATTTGGTTGCTGTTTTAAATTTCATTTGTTAAATCATGGTTAATTCACACTGCGTTCTATGATGCAGGTCAATTTTACACTGGACAGTGGCGTTTTAATTATGTTAATTTCTGCCCAACTTAAAATTGGTATTACCAATTGTCAGCGAAGAAAAAGAAGAACAACAAACTATGGCTTATCAAAGGATTCGTCAGCCAAAACTCTCCGATGTTATCGAGCAAGAGTTAGAAAGGTTGATAGTGGAAGGAACACTGGCTCCAGGGCAGCAGCTGCCGCCTGAGCGTGAACTGGCGAAACAGTTCGATGTGTCTCGTCCTTCAATCCGAGAAGCGATACAACGTTTAGAAGCAAAACGCCTGCTTACTCGCCGTCAAGGTGGAGGTACGTTTGTTAGTGAAAATATCTGGAAAAGCTTTTCAGATCCTTTGCTTAATTTGTTGTCCTCCCATTCTGAAACCCAACTAGACTTGTTGGAATCGCGTCATGCGATGGAAGGGATTTCGGCTTACTTCGCGGCATTGCGTGGCACTGATGAAGACTTTGCTCGAATTCAAGCATGCCAAGAGAAAATTCGTGGTGCGCAAGATAAGGGTGATATTGAAGCCGAATCTGCAGCGGTGATGGCTTTTCTTATTGCTTTAACAGAGGCAGCGCACAATGTGGTGTTATTGCACATAGTTCGTAGCTTGGCTCCGTTACTTGAACAAAACGTCTTAGAAAATTTAAAGCTGTTGCATCGTCGTAAAGACGTTGTGGAGAAAGTGAGTATACATCGAGCTAACATTGTAGATGCGATCGTTTCAGGACAGCCAGAACAGGCACGTGAAATGTCACACTCTCATTTAGCTTACATCGAAGAAACATTGCTGGATTTGACCAAAGAAGAATCGCGTCGCGAACGTTCTTTACGTCGAATTCAACAGGGTAAATAGCCGTAATACTTCGGCTTTTTACGTGTTTAGTAGAATCCAACTAACAAAAAGGATAGATCGCCATGTCTGACATGAAGCATGACGTTGATGCTCTGGAAACTCAAGATTGGTTAGAAGCTCTTGAGTCAGTAGTACGTGAAGAAGGTGTAGAACGTGCACAGTTTTTACTAGAACAAGTTCTAGATAAAGCGCGTTTAGATGGTGTTGATATGGCTACAGGCATCAACACAAACTACATCAACACAATTCCAGCAGCACAAGAGCCAGCTTACCCTGGTGACGTAACTCTTGAGCGTCGTATTCGTTCGATTATTCGCTGGAACGCAATCATGATTGTATTGCGTGCTTCTAAGAAAGACCTAGACCTTGGTGGTCACATGGCTTCTTACCAGTCAGCAGCAGCGTTCTACGAAGTATGTTTCAACCACTTCTTCCGTGCTCCAAACGAGACGGACGGTGGCGATCTAGTTTATTACCAAGGTCACATCTCTCCAGGTATCTACTCTCGTGCATTCGTTGAAGGTCGTCTAACTGAAGAGCAGCTAGATAACTTCCGTCAAGAAGTTGATGGTAAAGGTATTCCTTCTTACCCGCACCCTAAACTGATGCCTGAGTTCTGGCAGTTCCCTACAGTATCTATGGGTCTAGGTCCGATCTCTGCGATCTACCAAGCGCGCTTCCTTAAGTACCTTGACGGCCGTGGTCTTAAAGATACTTCTGCTCAACGTGTATACGCTTTCCTAGGTGACGG
Source organism: Vibrio crassostreae (assembly GCF_024347415.1). Lineage (NCBI taxonomy): Bacteria > Pseudomonadati > Pseudomonadota > Gammaproteobacteria > Vibrionales > Vibrionaceae > Vibrio > Vibrio crassostreae. Next base: position 2,930,080 of record NZ_AP025476.1, on the reverse strand, counting down.
TGAGATGGATGAGCCAGAATCACGTGGTGCTATCTCTTTCGCTGCGCGTGAGAAGCTAGACAACCTATGTTTCCTAATCAACTGTAACCTACAGCGTCTAGACGGCCCTGTAATGGGTAACGGTAGCATCATCCAAGAACTTGAAGGCCTATTCAAAGGTGCAGGTTGGAACGTTGTTAAAGTTATCTGGGGTAGCAACTGGGATTCTCTACTAGCTAAAGACACTACTGGTAAGCTTCTTCAACTAATGAACGAAACTATCGATGGTGACTACCAGACATTCAAATCTAAAGATGGCGCATACGTACGTGAGCACTTCTTTGGTAAGTACCCAGAAACAGCTGCACTAGTTGCAGACATGACTGACGACCAAATCTTCGAACTGAAGCGTGGTGGTCACGACTCTTCTAAACTGTTCGCTGCATTCAACAATGCAAAAGAGACAGGTGGCAAGCCAACAGTAATCCTAGCTAAGACAGTTAAAGGTTACGGCATGGGTGAAGCTGCAGAAGGTAAGAACATCGCTCACGGTGTTAAGAAGATGGATATGACTCACGTACAATACCTACGTGACCGTCTAGGCCTACAAGACATCCTTTCTGATGAGAAAGTGTCTGAGCTTCCTTACCTGACTCTTGAAGAAGGTTCTGCTGAGTACGAATACCTGCATGCTCGTCGTAAAGCCCTACAAGGTTACACGCCAGCACGTCTGCCTAAATTTACTCAAGAATTCAAAGTTCCTGAGCTAGACGCATTCGCACCTCTACTAGGTGAACAGAAGCGTGATATCTCTACAACTATGGCTTATGTACGTACGCTAAACATCCTTCTTAAAGATAAGAACATTGGTAAGAACATCGTTCCTATCATCTGTGATGAAGCTCGTACATTCGGTATGGAAGGTCTATTCCGTCAGGTTGGTATCTACAACCCACACGGTCAAGAATACACACCTGAAGATAAAGGCATCGTTTCTTACTACAAAGAAGCAACGTCTGGTCAAGTACTTCAAGAAGGTATCAACGAACTAGGTTCTATGGCTTCATGGGTTGCTGCTGCAACTTCATACAGCACAAACGATCTACCGATGATCCCGTTCTACATCTACTACTCAATGTTCGGTTTCCAACGTATTGGTGACATGGCATGGCTAGCAGGCGACCAACAAGCTCGTGGCTTCCTACTAGGTGCTACTGCAGGTCGTACAACACTGAACGGTGAAGGTCTACAGCACGAAGATGGTCACTCGCACATCCAAGCGAACACTATCCCGAACTGTATCTCTTACGACCCAACGTTTGCTTACGAGCTAGCGGTAATCATGCAAGACGGTATCCGTCGCATGTACGGTCCTGAGCAAGAGAACGTTTACTACTACCTAACAGTAATGAACGAGAACTACGCAATGCCAGCAATGCCAGAAGGCGCTGAAGAAGGCATCCGTAAGGGTATCTACAAGCTTGAATCTCACGCTGGTGCTAAGGGCAAAGTTCAACTAATGAGCTCTGGTACTATCATGAACGAAGCGCGTAAAGCAGCTGAAATTCTAAGCGAAGAGTACGGCGTAGCATCTGACGTATTCTCTGTAACGTCGTTCAACGAACTAACTCGTGACGGCCAAGCGGTAGAGCGTGACAACATGCTTCACCCAGAAGCTGAAGAGAAAGTACCGTACATCACGACTGTTCTTGGTAAGGAACCTGCAATCGCAGTGACTGACTACATGAAGAACTACGCTGAGCAAGTACGTGCGTACATGCCAACTGAGTCTTACAAAGTACTTGGTACAGATGGTTTCGGCCGCTCTGACAGCCGTGCAAACCTACGTCGTCACTTCGAAGTTAACGCTGGCTACATCGTAGTTGCAGCTCTAACTGAACTGGCTAAACGTGGTGACATCGAGAAATCAGTAGTTGTTGAAGCAATTGCTAAGTTCGATATCGACACTGAAAAAACTAACCCGCAATACGCATAAGACTGGCATTAAGGTAGGTAAATACAATGACAATCGAAATTAATGTACCAGACATCGGTGCTGACGAGGTTGAAGTAACTGAGATTCTTGTAAACGTTGGTGACAAGGTTGAAGAAGAGCAGTCACTGATCACTGTTGAAGGCGACAAAGCTTCAATGGAAGTTCCAGCGTCTCAAGCGGGTATCGTTAAAGAAATCAAAGTAGCTGAAGGCGATTCAGTTTCTACTGGTTCTCTTATCATGATCTTCGAAGCGGAAGGTGCTGCTGCAGCACCGGCTGCGCCAGCAGTTGAAGCGGCGGCACCAGTTGCTGCAGCTCCTGCAGCGGCGGCTGAGCTTAAAGAAGTTCACGTACCAGACATCGGCGGTGATGAAGTTGAAGTAACTGAAATCATGGTTGCAATCGGTGATGCAGTAGAAGAAGAGCAATCTCTTCTTACTGTTGAAGGCGACAAGGCTTCTATGGAAGTTCCTGCACCATTCGCTGGTATCGTTAAAGAAATCAAGATCGCTTCTGGTGATTCAGTTTCTACTGGTTCTCTAGTAATGGTATTCGAAGTGGCTGGTTCAGCACCTGCAGCAGCTCCGGCTCCTGCGGCGGCGGCACCAGTTGCAGCGGCTCCAGCAGCATCTGCTGAGAAAGAAGTAAACGTTCCTGATATCGGTGGTGACGAAGTAGAAGTTACTGAAATCATGGTAGCGGTTGGCGATACAGTAGAAGAAGAGCAATCTCTAATTACTGTTGAAGGCGACAAAGCTTCAATGGAAGTTCCTGCACCATTCGCTGGTACAGTAAAAGAAATCAAGATTGTAGCTGGCGACAAAGTGTCAACTGGCTCTCTAATTATGACTTTCGTAGTTGAAGGCGCAGCTCCTGCTCCTGTTGCAGCACCTGCACAAGCAGCAGCTCCAGCGGCGGCACCTGCTCCTAAAGCAGAAGCACCTGCAGCGGCTCCAGCAGCAGCTGGCGACTTCCAAGAGAACGGTGACTACGCGCACGCTTCTCCAGTAGTTCGTCGTCTAGCTCGTGAATTTGGCGTTAACCTTTCTAAGGTTAAAGGTACTGGTCGTAAGAGCCGTATCCTTAAAGAAGACGTTCAGTCTTACGTTAAAGATGCACTTAAGCGTCTTGAGTCTGGTGCAGCTGCAGCTGGCAAAGGCGGCGACGGTTCTGCTCTTGGTCTACTACCATGGCCAAAAGTTGACTTCAGCAAGTTCGGCGAAACTGAAGTTCAGAAGCTTTCTAAGATTAAGAAGATCTCTGGCGCTAACCTGCACCGTAACTGGGTAATGATCCCTCACGTTACACAGTGGGACAACGCAGACATCACTGAGCTAGAAGCATTCCGTAAAGAACAGAACGCAATCGAAGCGAAGAAAGACACTGGCATGAAGATCACTCCACTTGTGTTCATCATGAAAGCTGTCGCTAAAGCGCTAGAAGCATTCCCAGCGTTTAACTCTTCTCTTTCTGAAGATGGCGAAAGCATCATTCTTAAGAAGTACGTAAACGTGGGTATCGCTGTTGATACACCAAACGGTCTAGTTGTTCCTGTCTTCAAAGACGTGAACAAGAAAGGTATTTACGAGCTATCAGAAGAGCTAATGGCTGTTTCTAAGAAAGCACGTTCTGGTAAGCTAACAGCGGCAGACATGCAAGGCGGTTGTTTCACAATCTCTAGCCTTGGTGGTATTGGCGGTACTGCATTTACTCCAATCGTAAATGCTCCAGAAGTAGGTATCCTAGGTGTATCTAAGTCTGAAATTAAGCCAGTTTGGAATGGTAAAGAGTTCCAACCACGTCTACAGCTTCCACTGTCTCTATCATACGACCACCGTGTGATCGATGGTGCTGAAGGTGCACGCTTCATTACTTTCCTAAACAGCGCACTATCTGACATTCGTCGTCTAGTACTGTAATTGAGAAAGTAATTATTAAGGTGACTTTCGGGTCACCTTAATTCTTTATATAAAGACTATTTTTAGAGAACAGTTTCCTGCATTTCTCATAATCTGATAGGGAATTGTTGTCTAGCTCACAGGCTAACTTAAAGCTACTTTCACACTGTTAACATCTCTGTAAAATGTTTCCTGTTTGAAAGCCCAATAATTTTAAGAACATCTACTCAGCCTGTTAGGGATAATGACTACAAGAGGTCACAATGAGCAAAGAAATTAAAGCCCAAGTTGTTGTACTTGGTTCAGGTCCTGCTGGTTACTCAGCGGCATTCCGTTGTGCGGATTTAGGTCTAGAAACAGTACTAGTTGAACGTTACAGCACTCTTGGTGGTGTATGTCTAAACGTTGGTTGTATTCCATCAAAAGCACTTCTTCACGTTTCTAAAGTAATTGAAGAAGCTAAAGCGATGGCAGAGCACGGCGTTGTATTCGGCGAGCCACAAACGGACATCAACAAGATCCGTATTTGGAAAGAAAAAGTAGTTGATCAACTAACTGGCGGTCTTGGCGGTATGGCTAAGATGCGTAACGTTACTGTTGTTAACGGTTTCGGTAAGTTCACTGGTCCTAACAGCATTCTTGTTGAAGGCGAAGGCGAAGCAACAACTGTTAACTTCGACAACGCAATCATTGCTGCGGGTTCTCGCCCAATCAAACTTCCTTTCATCCCACATGAAGACCCACGTATTTGGGATTCTACGGATGCACTAGAACTAAACGAAGTACCTGAAAAACTGCTTATCATGGGCGGCGGTATCATCGGTCTTGAGATGGGTACGGTTTACCACTCTCTAGGTTCTAAAGTTGAAGTTGTAGAGATGTTCGATCAAGTTATCCCTGCTGCGGATAAAGACATCGTTAAAGTCTTCACAAAACGTATTAAGAACAAGTTCAAGCTAATGCTTGAAACTAAAGTAACAGCAGTTGAAGCGAAAGAAGATGGTATCTACGTTTCAATGGAAGGCAAAAAAGCACCAGCTGAAGCTGAGCGCTACGATGCTGTTCTTGTTGCTATCGGTCGTGTTCCAAACGGTGCACTTATCGACGCTGAAAAAGCGGGTATCGAAGTTGATGAGCGTGGTTTCATCAATGTTGATAAGCAAATGCGTACAAACGTTCCTCACATCCATGCGATCGGTGACGTTGTTGGTCAACCAATGCTTGCTCACAAAGGTGTGCATGAAGGTCACGTAGCTGCTGAAGTTATCTCTGGTAAGAAGCACTACTTCGATCCTAAAGTAATCCCATCAATTGCGTACACTGAGCCAGAAGTTGCTTGGGTAGGTAAGACTGAGAAAGAAGCGAAAGCTGAAGGCATCAACTACGAAGTTGCTACTTTCCCTTGGGCTGCTTCTGGTCGTGCAATCGCTTCTGACTGTGCAGACGGTATGACTAAGATGATCTTTGATAAAGAGACTCATCGTGTAATCGGTGGTGCTGTTGTTGGTACTAACGGTGGTGAACTTCTTGGCGAAATCGGCCTAGCAATCGAAATGGGTTGTGATGCAGAAGATATCGCTCTTACTATCCACGCTCACCCAACTCTACACGAGTCTGTTGGTCTAGCTGCGGAAGTATTCGAAGGTTCAATCACTGACCTTCCAAACAAAAAAGCAGTAAAAAAGAAGAAGTAATTCTTTCTTAGCCACTCGCTAATGTTTTTAAAAACCGCTGATTCGTCAGCGGTTTTTTTATGTCTGAAGTAAGGCGCAGGAACGTTTCACTCCGAGATGCGAGTACGCTGCGCTTCGGGATGCGAAGAGCCATTCCATTCTACAAAAAAGGGTTGACCGCTTAGGCCAACCCTTAAATTATTTACTCGAATCTCGAATCTATTTATAAATGCACAGCATGTTTAAGTAGCTATCTGTCAAGCTTGAAAGCTCTTCTGGCGTTTCTACACGTTTCGCTTGAATGAATAGCGAGTAGCAGATGCCGTGGAATAGGTTCGCTAGATGTTTAGGGTCGTGATCGTCGCAAACTTCGCCGCGTTCAATCGCTTTGCTAAACATGTTCTGAACTAACATTTGGTTAGTGCGGTTAGTGGTTACGAATAGAGGCCATACTTCATCACGAGTTGATGCGCTCCATTCGAACCATACGTTCAACCAATGGCTGTCTTGAGCTACTAACGTCACCATTTCAGTCGCAATATTATGTAGGTTTTCTTTTGCGTGAATATCTAAGTCGATATTGTCTGAAAGGAAGTTAGAGAATTGGCGTACAACGTGATTTAGTACTTCATCAACCAGATCTTCACGGGTAGGGAAGTAATTAAATACAGTTGCGACAGACACCTGAGCGATGTCTGCAATATCAGCGTGTCCACCACGACCGATACCGCGGCGAGAGAATACCTCAAGAGCGATTTCCATCAATTGAAGTTTTCTTTTTAAAGGTGAAAGCCTAGTTCTAGGTCTCTTAGATATTGAGTCCATTTTGTTTTCCTTGCCAACGAAATTTTTATATTAATGATTTTATTATTATTTAAGCCAAGATGAGTGTAATGGTGCATATGCGAATGGTCAATCCTTTCAGCTTGTTTTATAGACAGTTACATCAAACTTGATACATAAAGCGTGATCAGCATTGATGTGAAAGGAGACGAGTATTGGATAAGGCACCAGCGCACATTTCGTTGAGAATCTGACAGTAAATTCGAGCCATAAGGTGGTGTGGGTATTTGAGCAGTGCTAGACTTACGCACAAAATTGAGCGACACAACTGACGAAACTGTCAACATTCGTCGCAATCACCAAATAGAATGAGAGCAGTATGAAGCATACAGTTGAAGTCATGATCTCTGAGCAAGAAGTTCAGGATCGAGTGAACGAACTAGGCAAACAGATCACGGAACACTACAAAGGTAGTGAAGATCTAGTTTTAGTTGGCTTATTGCGTGGATCTTTTGTCTTTATGGCAGATCTTGCTCGTGCTATCGATTTAACGCACCAAGTTGATTTCATGACCGCGTCTAGCTACGGCAACGGCATGGAAAGCTCACGTGATGTTCGTATTTTGAAAGACCTTGATGATGATATTCAAGGTAAAGACGTTCTACTCGTAGAAGATATTATCGATACGGGTAACACGCTGACTAAAGTGAAAGAGATTCTAAGCCTACGTGGCCCTAAGTCTATCGAAATTTGCACGCTACTAGACAAGCCTTCTCGCCGTGAAGTGACTGTAGATACAAAGTGGATTGGTTTTGAAATCCCAGATGAGTTCGTTGTTGGTGTTGGTATCGACTACGCACAAAAATATCGTCACCTACCGTACATCGGTAAGGTAGTACCTCAAGAGTAATCATTGCGCTTGTGGTTTAGAAGTCATTAAAAAGCCCGCTTGATGCGGGCTTTTTGTATTTATTACAGAAGGGGGTTAGCTTTGTTGACTAAGAAGAGGCGTCGTTAAGATCTTGTTTAATGCATCTAAGTGACTGTTCTCTAGGGTATCGTTACTTGAGCAACGTACGCCAAGGTCTTGCAGCTTGCCATCGCCAATACCATAAACCACACCGTGGATTTCAACTTCTTGGCCACGCTCCCACGCATTCTGCATAATGGTTGAGTTGCCTAGGTTATAAACCTGTTCTGCGACGTTAATTTCGCACAACTTGTCACCCCATTGCTCACGAGGTAGCCCTTCGATTTGCTTACGGTATTTTAGGTAGTTATCACGGATATGAAGTAACCAGTTGTTGATAAGGCCAAGTTTAGGGTTATCAATCGCCGCATTAACACCGCCACAACCGTAGTGACCGCAGACAATGATGTGTTTAACTTTGAGTACATCGACGGCGTACTGCACAACTGAGAGGCAGTTTAAGTCGGTATGAACCACTTGGTTCGCCACATTTCGGTGAACAAACAGTTCGCCAGAATATAAACCAGTGAGACGCTCGGCCGGAACACGGCTATCTGAGCAGCCAATCCATAGAAAACCAGGGCTTTGACCCTCTTCAAGCGTTGTAAAATACTCAGGTCGTTGAGAGCGAATTTCTTCTGACCATTTAGAGTTGTTTTCAAAAAGCTGTTTAATCTCTGGCATTTTGCGTCTTACATCCCTTAATTAAGAATCTCAACTATACACAATGTTACAAATTCAATCTCGTAAAAACTGTGTCAAATAGTACTCATCTGACGTGTACTCGTCGTTAAAATCATTAACTTAGCGTAGAAGCTATGATCCGGTTATAAGACATGAATAATGTGATTGAATTAACACTTTCTGAACACTTGATACATTTGTTAAAGTGATAAGGTTTGTCATTTCATCATCAGGAAGGTGTGTTTTGTTTGGAAGTCGTTTTACGGATATCAATCTCAAAGGGGATATGTTTGGCGGTGTGACTACAGCCATCATCTCATTGCCTTTAGCGTTGGCATTTGGTGTTGCTTCTGGGGCGGGTGCTGAAGCAGGCCTCTGGGGCGCCATCATGGTCGGCTTGTTTGCCGCTTTGTTTGGCGGTTCAAGCAGTTTGATATCTGAGCCAACCGGCCCGATGACAGTGATCATGACAGCAGTAATGACGAGCATGGTCGCTAAATATCCTGAAACCGGAATGGCAATGACCTTTACCGTCGTGATGATGGCGGGTGCGTTTCAAATATTACTTGGCACGTTAAAGCTCGGAAAATACGTCACTTTGATGCCATATAGCGTGATCTCCGGCTTTATGTCGGGTATTGGCGTTATTCTGATTATCTTACAGCTCTCACCCCTATTAGGACACGCCGCCCCTTCTGGTGGAGTGATGGGCACGCTCTCTGCGCTTCCTGATACGCTAACAAATTTGAAAGTGAGCGAACTGTTTTTGGGTGCACTGACGCTCGGTATTCTCTTTGGCTTCCCAGCTAAGTACCGTAAGTATGTGCCCGCACAACTGGTCGCGTTAGTGGCTGTAACTCTGCTGTCTGTTATCTTCTTCGATACCGACTCTATTCGCCGCATTGGTGAAATCCCTGCAGGCCTACCTTCTCTTGTTATTCCGACTATCAGCGCTGAGCAGTTTACTACCATGGTTATCGATGCCTTAGTGCTTGGTACGTTGGGTTGTATTGATACGCTTTTGACTGCGGTTATTGGTGACTCACTGACTCGTAAAGAGCATGATTCTGATAAAGAGCTTCGAGGGCAGGGCATCGCCAATATGCTTTCAGGCCTGTTCGGCGCACTGCCTGGTGCGGGCGCGACTATGGGCACCGTAACCAATATTCAGGTTGGTGCGCGCTCTCCACTCTCTGGTGTAATTCGTGCCTTAGTATTAGCGTTAGTCGTTTTGGTTGCTGGTGGTTTAACCGAGCCCATTCCTATGGCGGTGTTGGCAGGTATCGCCATGTATGTGGGCTTCAACATTCTTGATTGGAGTTTCATTCAGCGCGCACACAAGGTGAGTTATGCAGGCATGGGCGTTATGTATGGCGTAATGCTACTAACCGTGTTCGTTGACCTGATTATTGCTGTTGGGCTTGGTGTCTTTATCTCGAACATCCTCATCATTGAAAGATTGAGTCGAGAGCACGCGAGGCAAGTTAAGGCGATCAGTGATGGTGATGATGAAGACGATATTCCACTCACTGATAGTGAACGTCAGCTACTCGATAGCGCGAATGGTAAGGTTCTTTTCTTCTATCTTTCAGGGCCGATGATATTCAGTGTTTCTAAGGCGATTTCTCGTCAGCACTCGAGTATCTCTGACTATGAAGCGATGATTCTAGATTTAACGGACGTTCCGATGATCGATGTAACCGTTGGTCTAGCGCTGGAGAATGCCATCAAGGATGCGCTAGATGCGCAATGTGAGGTGTACTTGTTGTGTCCTAACGAGAATACACGTCAGCAGCTTGAGAAATTCCATGTGATTGACTTGGTTCCTGAATCCAATACTTACCGATTCAGATACGAAGCGCTGACAGCTGCAACCAGCTATGTTGAGAGAGATGAGCACCAATTTGAGTCAGTCTAAGCTTCAACGATGAACTTATTTGATTAATCGGTCCTTCATTTAACTCTGACAAAAATGCAGTTAAGCGAATGACTTGGCGGCATTTTTTTGTTTACCAAACATGTTTCTTCTCTTTAGTTCGCGGAGATCTTCCACTGTTTTAAAAAGAAAGCACGAATCGACATTTGTATTCATCGTCAATCAACGATAAACTTGTTCGCAAAATGGCCGAGTAAACAAATCTTGGGTTAGCTTTCAGCTAGTTCGTTTTACGTTTCACTCTCTTCCTCATGCTCGGTCATCAACATCTATCTATAGCAAATGGCAGTCCATCTCTATGTATGCATTAGAAATTGAGCAATTAAGAAAAACTTATGCTGGGGGCTTTGAAGCTCTTAAAGGCATTAGTTTACAAGTAGAAAAAGGCGATTTTTACGCACTACTTGGTCCAAATGGCGCGGGTAAGTCGACCACCATCGGTGTTATCTCTTCACTGGTTAACAAGACTTCAGGCAAGGTTAAGGTGTTCGGCTACGACATTGATACCGATCTAGAACTGGCGAAACAAAACCTAGGCTTAGTGCCTCAAGAGTTTAACTTCAACCCGTTTGAAACTGTTGAGCAGATCGTTTTGCAGCAGGCTGGTTACTACGGTGTGCCAAAAGCACTGGCGAAAGAGCGTGCGAAAAAGTACCTATCTCAACTCGATTTATGGGAAAAACGTAGCGAACGTGCACGTAACTTGTCTGGTGGTATGAAGCGTCGTTTGATGATCGCGCGTGCATTGATGCATGAACCTCATTTGTTGATCCTTGATGAACCAACGGCGGGTGTTGATATTGAACTGCGTCGTTCAATGTGGGAATTCCTAAAAGAGATCAATGAGAAGCAGGGCATTACCATTATCTTGACCACGCACTACCTAGAAGAAGCGGAAATGTTGTGTCGCAACATCGGCATCATTAATCGCGGTGAGTTGATTGAGAACACAACCATGAAAGCGCTGTTGGGCAAATTGAGTGCTGAGACCTTTATTCTGGATCTGGAAGAAGGCACGACAGAACCTAAGCTTGAAGGTGTGAATAGCCAAGTCATGCTCAATGGCTCGCTAGAAATCGAAATCGATAAAAACCTAGGTTTGAATACCATCTTCGCTCAGTTGAGCGAGCAACAGGTGAAAGTCCTCTCTATGCGTAACAAAGCAAACCGTTTAGAAGAGCTATTCGTGAGTATTGTCCGTGAGGGGAGTAAATAATATGTACAGCCTATATTGGACAGCTTTCTGCAGTTTGTTGACCAAAGAGATCAATCGCTTCACGCGTATCTGGGTGCAAACTCTGGTGCCGCCAGCGATTACCATGACGCTTTATTTCATTATTTTCGGTAACCTGATTGGTGCTCGTATTGGTGAAATGAACGGCTTCAGTTATATGGAATACATTGTTCCTGGCCTGATCATGATGTCGGTGATCACTAACTCGTATTCCAACGTTGCTTCTTCATTCTTTAGTGCTAAGTTCCAAAAGAACATTGAAGAGTTGCTTGTAGCTCCGGTTCCTAACTACGTGATTATCGCCGGTTTTGTAATGGGTGGTGTGGTGCGTGGCTTGTTAGTGGGCACTATCGTAACCTTCGTATCCTTGTTCTTTGTCGACTTACAAGTTGACCATTGGGGTGTGATCATTGCGACAGTATTTTTAACGTCGGTAGTGTTCGCTCTGGGTGGCTTGATTAACGCGGTATTCGCACGCACGTTTGATGATATATCTATTATCCCAACCTTCATCTTAACGCCGCTGACGTATCTGGGTGGTGTGTTCTACTCAATTAGCCTGTTGCCTGAGTTTTGGCAGGGTGTGTCGAAGCTGAACCCGATTGTCTACATGGTAAACGCGTTCAGATATGGCTTTCTGGGTGTGTCTGATGTGGGTATCGTGACGTCGTTTGGCGTACTAGGCGTGTTTATCGTGCTGTTGTATGGCATTGCACACTACCTAGTGACAAAGGGTATTGGCTTACGTAGCTAACTCCGACGTCCCTGAATCGAGGCAAAGAAAAGGTCGATATTACATCGACCTTTTTTGTGTTCTGCGTTTGTGCTTTTGCTTTGCGTTAGGAGCTTGTTTACGCAAAGAGAAGAAAGCGATTACTCAGCGGTTTCTTCTTTCACTTCTTCTTTGGTTTCCGTTACCAAGTCGAGAACTTGGTTGTCGATAAGACGAGTCTTACCTAGGAAAGCTGACATAAGAATCACAGCTTGAGTGGATTCTGGAGTGATCGCTTGTAGCGTTTTTGCATCACAAATGAATATCTCATCAGGTTGAAGGTCTGCAGCGCGTAGCTGGTCGGTTGCATCTTCAATTACTGATGCGTAGTCATCGCGACCACCACGAATAGCACTGCTGATCCAGCGCATGGTACGCGCTAGAACTGGTGCTCGTTGGCGTTCGTCAATCGTTAGATTGCTATTGCGAGAGCTCATTGCCAAGCCGTCCATTTCACGAACGGTCGCAACGCCCACAACTTTAATGTCTAACGCTAAGTCAGTGGTCATCTGGCGAATAACAGCAAGCTGCTGGAAGTCTTTTTTGCCGAAGCATGCAAAGTCTGGCTGAACAATGTTAAACAGCTTGGTGACAATCGTCGCTACGCCACGGAAATGACCTGGACGAGATGCACCTTCAAGCATGTGAGATATGCCAGGGACCTCAACAAACGTCTGTTTGTCTAATCCATCTGGATACATCACCTCTGGCGTTGGTGTAAATACCAGCTCAACGCCTTCGCCAGTTAGTTTGCTTAAATCTGCTTCTAACGTGCGAGGGTAGTTGTTTAGGTCGTCGGCGCGGTCAAACTGCATTGGGTTTACAAAGATGCTTACCACAACGATGTCTGCCAGTTCTCGAGCTTTCTTTACTAGAGTTAGGTGGCCTTCATGTAGGTTTCCCATTGTCGGTACAAAAGCAACCGTACGTCCATCACGCTTAAACTGTTTAATCTGCTCACGAAGAGCCGCTATTTCAGCAAAAGTTTGCATACTTACTCCTAAGCGATTGTATGAGCTTCATCAGGGAAGCGCGCGCTCTCTACTTCTTCTTTGTATAGAGCTACTGCCTTACGCATATCACCGGTTTCTGCTAGGAAATTCTTAGAGAACTTCGGCATGTAGTTCGCAGAAATACCGAACATGTCATGCATAACCAAGATCTGACCATCGGTAACATTGCCGGCGCCGATACCGATAACCGGTACGTCACAAGCTTCTGTAATTCGTTTTGCCAATGAAGCTGGCACACATTCAAGTAGAACGATTTGAGCGCCTGCGTTTTGCAGAGCTAGCGCGTCAGCAACCATTTTGTCGGCTTGCTCGCCATCACGACCTTGAATTTTGTAACCACCAAAAATGTTTACAGACTGAGGTGTTAAGCCTAAGTGTGCGCATACTGGTACTGCACGTTCTGTTAGCATCTTTACAGTATCAACCAACCAGCTTCCGCCTTCGATTTTTACCATATTCGCGCCAGCACGCATCAAGGTAGCTGCGCTTTCACAAGCTTGCTCTGGAGTCGCGTAGCTCATGAAAGGCATGTCAGCCATAAGAAGGCAATTAGGGCTACCAGCACGCACTGAGCGAGTATGGTAAGCAATGTCTTCAACGGTGACAGGTAATGTATCGTTATGGCCTTGTAGAACCATACCTAGTGAATCACCGACAAGCAGTACAGGCATCTCTTGGCTTTCGAATAATTGAGCAAAGCTCGCATCATAAGCTGTCGACGTCGCGAATTTACGGCCTTCACGTTTGCATTTGATCAGGTCGTTAATGGTTACTTTTTTCATTGGTTTTCCTTAATGCGTTTGGCTATTGCTGCCAAACATTGAGCCCGTTCTTATCTACTATTTTGAGTAGTTCTGTCAGCTCAGTCCCATCAGGGAGTTGTAAACTTGGTGCGATTTCAGCAAGCGGGTAGAGTACAAACTCTCGTTCTTTCATTCCGTAATGAGGAACGATTAAGCGCTCTGAATCGATCACCTCATTGCCGTATAACACAATGTCGAGATCCAAGGTTCTTGGACCCCAACGCTCGTCTTTACGGACGCGCCCTTGCTCTAGCTCGATTTTTTGAGTGCAATCAAGCAGTTCAATTGGCGTTAATTCGGTTTGGATTGCCACTACCGCGTTGATGTAGTCTGGTTGATTTTGTGGCCCCATAGGAGTGCTACTATATAGCTGTGAGGTCGCAACAAACGTTGATCGCGGTAGGTTTTTTAGCGTTTCGATAGCCAAATTTGCTTGGCTAACTGGGTCGGCAAGGTTGCTGCCGACCGCAATGTAAGCAGTGATCATTCTGATTGCTTACTCTTTTTGTTTCGGTAAGTCTTACGGCGACGATTACCCGACTTTGCTGGTGCTGCTACATCATTCGCCATGGCTTGGCGCATATTGCGACCGGCTGTTTGATAACGCTCCCACCATTTCGCAAGATCTTTAGTTTCGCCACCCTCAATCTCACCACGCATTTCTAGGAAATCGTAGCCTGCTCGGAACTTGTTGAGCTCCATAAGACGAACCGCGCGTTTACCGTTACGACGAGGCAGTCGAAGTTGCAGTTGCCAAACTTCGCGAATGGTTGCGGTGTGACGACGAGGAATCGCAATAGACTTTACTTGCTGATCAAGAATGATGTTACTCGCTTCCATGATCGCGTCGTAGTGCGCCATACCCTGTTCAGCGACAAGTTTGTCTGCCAGCTTGTTCATTGGGTACCAAAGCATCGCTGCGAACATGAATGCTGGGTTTACTCGCTTACCATCTTCGATGCGAAGATCGGTTGAATCGAGAACCAAATCAAGCATCTGCTCTGTGTGAGAGTCGTAATCTTCTGTGAAGTATTCCGCTACAGCTGGGAACATCTGTTGAAAGAGGTTGTACTCGCGCATTAGGTGGTAGGTTTCTAAACCGTGACCTGATTGCAGCAATTTCAGAGACTCTTCGTAAAGACGCGCTGCTGGGATATCTCTTAGAAGGTGCGCTAACTCTTCAATCGGGTCAGCTGTGTCTTCTTCAATATCGAAATCCAGTTTAGCGGCGAAGCGCATTGCACGTAGCATACGTACTGGGTCTTCACGATAACGCGTTTCTGGATCGCCAATCAGGCGGATCAGTTTATCTTCTAAATCTTCTACACCACCCGCGTAATCGTGGATGCTGTAGTCAGCAATGTTGTAGTACATCGCATTGATTGTGAAATCACGACGCTCTGCATCTTCATCAACACTGCCATACACGTTATCGCGCAATAGCATGCCTTCTTTCGATTGTGCAGACACGTTTTTCGATGGTTCTTGGTGGTGGCCACGGAAAGTTGCCACTTCAATGATGTCACGACCAAACATGATATGTGCCAAGCGGAAACGGCGACCGATAAGGCGACAGTTTCTGAAGAGGTGTTTGATTTGCTCTGGCGTTGCGTTGGTCGCAATATCAAAATCTTTTGGCTGAGAGCCTAATAAGATATCGCGTACACCACCACCGACTAGAAATGCGTCAAAACCCGCACCATTCAGGCGATATAGCACTTTTAGTGCGTTGTCGCTGATCTGCTTGCGTGAAATATTGTGCTCTTGACGAGTATAAATATTCAGAGCTAATTCGTGGAATCCGCGTTGTTCGCTTGGGGTATTGTCGTTTGTATTCATTAGTTTAGAACAAAGTAGGTATCGCCAACTTTGTTTTTCTCTTAGTCCAAAGTGGTAGTGCAGAGTTTAATTGCGGCTAATAATAGCTTAGCGCGAGCCATTTGAGAACATCGTCTGCTTAACCACAGTGGTTGGTTATGGCATTTTTATGTGTCGTTTTTGCTATTTGCCGTGAGTTTCGAGCTAATTACAGTGCTCTTTTTGTAAACTATCAGGTAACTGACTGACGTTCCATTGTTGGCAGCCCCACAATAAAATCTCATCCATTGAAGCCTCACAAAGGGCTGTCGGGATATCAAAACCTAAGAATCGCATCGCGTTGAGTAACGTTGGTTTTGGATTGTCGAGATTGATTGCGGTGGCATGGTTCTGTTTTGACAGTTTATTCCCCAAGTCATCGGTTGCCAATGGTAAGTGCAAGTAGCTCACTGTTTTTTGCTTGAGCGTCTTGTACAAACTGATTTGTCGACCTGTTGGTTCTATCAGGTCTGCGCCTCTTACGACTTCCGTTACTCCTTGTTCGATGTCATCAAGGACAACGGCCAAGTTATAGGCAAACAATCCATCTCTGCGTTTAATAATAAAATCTTCTTCAGCTAATGCTTTAGGGATTTGAATCGTGCCGTGGCGCACATCATCAAAGGACTCTACAGGAAAATCCATGCGTAAGCGCACCGCTTGTTCACCTGAATCGATTAAGCCTGCATCTCGACAGTGACCATTGTAAAAGCCACCCAAAGCCTTTATCTGCTTACGAGTACATTGGCAGTAGTAGGCTTGTTTATCAGCGACCCATTGATCAATTTGAGCTTGATACATGTCGTGACGCTGGCTTTGATAAACGACTTCACCATCCCAAAATAGATGGTAAGCCTCAAGCGTCTTAAGAATCAGGTCTGCAGCGCCGGCCATTTCTCTTGGTGGATCTAAGTCTTCCATACGAACCAACCATTTTCCTTGGTTAGATTTTGCTTGGAAGTAACTACCAAGAGCAGCAACAAGTGAGCCAAAATGAAGAGGACCTGACGGTGATGGTGCAAAGCGCCCGATATAATTCATGTGTGAACAACCTAATCTGGATGGTACCGCAGTAGCCGATTCTTAAGACGTTTAACTGTCGTATTATTGTTTCTAACTCGCGCTTTAACGCTGAGTTCACCAACAAAAAAGGGAGCCAAGGCTCCCTTTCTTTACATCTGCAAGAATTAACCTTGCATCTGTTTCTCTTTGATTTCTGCAAGTGTTTTACAGTCAATACAAAGGTCAGCAGTTGGACGAGCTTCAAGGCGACGAATGCCAATCTCGATACCGCAAGAATCACAGAAGCCGAAATCGTCTTCTTCGATCTTGTCTAATGTCTTCTCAATTTTTTTGATAAGACGACGCTCACGGTCACGGTTACGTAACTCTAGGCTGAATTCTTCTTCTTGAGAAGCACGGTCAACTGGGTCTGGGAAATTCGCTGCTTCGTCCTGCATGTGGTGCACAGTACGATCAACTTCTTCCCTGAGCTGGTTGCGCCAAGCTGCTAAAATTTTTGTAAAATGTTCCGTTTGCTCAGGTGACATGTACTCTTCACCTGGCTTTTCTTGGTACGGTTCAACACCTGCGATGGCTAGGATGCCTAGCGCTTTTTTCTTAGATTCTGGCATACAGCATCTCCTATTTACACCTAGTCAACTGCAAAGCAGCTAATTTTAAGGCGGGTATCTATAGCAGAAAGAACGAATGGTGGCAAATACTCTTATTCAAACTTGCAATCAATGTGATTAGTTCAGCATCTTTGCTTAGCTATTGATAAATTCAACAGCTTGTTTTAGTTGTATTTGAGTATTGCTGAGCTCTGCTTTATAGCAAAGCACTTCAACTCCAGCGTCTTGTGCTTGTTTTAGTAATAACGAATATTTGGCGTCTATATGGTGTGCCGCAGACACTTTTTCAATACCTGAATGTAAAACAGTGAATAAAAGTACGGCTCTATTTCCAGATTCGACCATTTCTGTGAGTTCACGCAGATGTTTTTGGCCTCTGGTGGTGACCGCATCAGGGAAAAAGCCTTGCCCTTTAGTTGACGTTTCTTGCTCGTCGAGCAAAGTGACGCTTTTTACTTCGATATAACAAGGCGGCTTTTCGTTATCTTCAAGCAGAATATCAATGCGACTATTCTCACTGCCATATTTCACTTCGGTTCGTAACGCGTTATAGCCTAAGAGTTCAACTATAGTATTATTTTCAATTGCTTCCACTGCCAACTGGTTTGCTCGCGCAGTATTTACACAAATACGATGACCTTTGTCTGTTTCTGAGATCTCCCAGCTGTTTGGGTACTTTCTTTTTGCATTATCGGAGGTTGAGTACCACACCGTATTGCCAGGAGTCGCACATCCTGTCATCGCTCCAGTGTTAGCACAGTGGATAGTACGCTCGCTGCCGTCGGGAAGTTGGATATCAGTGAGAAAGCGTTTATAGCGTTTAATAAGAGTCGCTGGCTCTAATGGGGGATTGAACTGCATATTACTTATTTAGACAGGTAGGTTTTTATGTACAATGTTGCCAACATTACACCACAAGGTTCTCCCATTGCCACAACTGCCCATAGAAGCTGTGATGCCAGATCTGCTCGCTGGCGTAGAAACACACACTCAACTTATTCTAAAGGCCGCTCCCGGTGCGGGTAAGTCAACATTCTTCCCTTTACAACTGGTTAAGATCAATGCCGTTCAAGGCAAAATTATCATGCTTGAACCTAGGCGTTTGGCGGCAAGAAATATTGCGACTTACTTGGCGAGCCAATTGGGAGAGAAGGTCGGGGAGAGCATTGGCTTTAGAGTTCGTGGTGAATCTAAAACCAGCAGTTCAACTCGCTTGGAAATCGTCACTGAAGGGATCATGACAAGAATGATCCAAACCGACCCTGAATTGACTGGGGTTGATATGGTGATCTTCGATGAATTTCATGAGCGCAGCATTCACGCCGATACCGCATTGGCGTTTAGCTTAGAGATCCAAGAGGCATTGCGTGACGATCTAAAGGTGGTTGTGATGTCGGCAACCTTAGATCAACACGCGCTGCAGTCTTTATTGCCTAATGCCAAATACGTAGAATCACAAGGTCGCACCTTTCCGGTCGATTTCCGTTATCAGCCTCTTAGCGCAAATGAATATCTAGCCCCTAAAATGGCTAGCGTGATTCGCTCTCTGATGGAGAAAGAGTCAGGCTCACTTCTAGCTTTTTTACCAGGCGTTTCTGCGATTAAGCAGGTGGAATCTCAACTTGAACAGCTTGCTGGTGATATCGATGTGTGTCCTCTTTATGGGCAACTTAGCTTTCCTCAACAACAGAAAGCGATCGCGTCATCAGAGAAAGGGCGTCGAAAGGTGGTATTGGCCACCAATATCGCGGAAACCTCTTTGACTATCGAAGGTATTCGATTAGTGGTGGATTCCGGGCTTGAAAGAGTTGCTAAGTTTGATTTGAAAACTGGTATCACCAAGCTCGAGCAAGTGAAAATCTCACAATCTTCTGCTGAACAACGAGCGGGTCGTGCAGGACGAATTGAAGAGGGCTTGTGCGTTCGTTTGTACAGCGAAACGCAACTAATGCAGCAACCTGCTGTACCAGAGCCTGAGATTCTTCATTCTGATTTGTCTTCGTTGGTGTCTGAATTGACGCAATGGGGCGCTGCGAGTGCAGACGAGTTGCAATGGTTAGACATTCCGCCCCAAGCTTCAGTGGAGCAAGCCAAGCAACTGCTGCAAAGCCTTGATATATTAGACAGCAATGGTCAATTTACGGCGTTAGGTAAACTGGCTCAACGTTTAGGCCTTGAACCACGTATCGCCAGCATGCTGATAAAAGCGCAACAGAACGGCCAAGCATTGCTGAATGCTGCGATTGTCGCAGCCGCTTTACTTGAAGAGCCTGAACGCAACGTCACAGATATTCAGCATTCGTTGCACCGACTTAAGCAAAGAAAACATTCGAAAAATAACGTGGTGATGCAGCGAGCGAAAAGTCTCGCCAGCAAACTCAATCATCACTTAGATTTGTCACAAGCTGACGAGTCATTGCTACCATTAGTGCTTTGTTTTGCCTTCCCGGACCGGATTGCACAAGTGAGAAGCGCGACCAGCAGTGCTTTCCGTCTTGCTAATGGCCACGGCGCCGAGGTTCGTGACGATGATCCATTGGCGAACAATGACTATATCGTAGTGATTGATTTGATGCGCAGCACAGGGCGAGCCAGTCAGATTTTCTTGGCCACCGCGGTTGATATTGCGCTGCTAGAAGAAGCGTTTCCAAATCTCTTTGTCTGTTCAGATTATGCGGATTGGGATGAAAAGCGTGGCCGTTTAGTTGCCGAGCAGCGAGTGTCTCTGGGCAAACTGATTATCAGCACCAAAGCTTTACCTGAGCCCGATTCGAATCAGGCGAGCCAAGCGCTGCTCAACTATGTCGCTCGATGCGGGCTGGATCGATTACATTGGACACCTTCGGCTAAACAGCTGGTTGAGCGTGTGCGCTGTGCTGGTCTTTGGATGCCTGAACATGATTGGCCAGCGATGGATAACGCGAGTTTGGTCGAACATATTGATGAGTGGCTATCTCCATATTTGAATGGCGTTAAGTCGGCAAAAGGGCTCGCTAGTGTTTCGGTTGAACAGGCATTGTCTGCTTATCTTGGTTGGCCTTTGAATCAAGAGATAGACCAATGGTTACCAACGCACTATGTGATGCCGACAGGCAGCAAGAAGACCATTCGTTATCAATATCAGTCTGAACCCGTGATCTCAGTGCGAATGCAGGAAGTCTTTGGTGAACAAGACTCGCCATTGATCGCGCAAGGGGGTAAAAAAGTCGTGCTTGAGCTACTTTCTCCAGCACAGCGACCACTGCAAATTACTCAAGATTTAGCTGGCTTTTGGGCTGGCGCGTACAAAGAAGTACAAAAAGAGATGAAAGGCCGTTACCCAAAACATCCTTGGCCGGATGACCCTGCTAACCATGTAGCAACCACTAAAACCAAACGACAGTTGAATCGATGATGACCAAAATGTTAACGCCAAAAAAGGCACCACCTAAAAAAGCGCCAACAAAGAAGTCACCCGCGACCAAAGCCAAGCCAAGAAAACCAAGAGCGGCTGCGAAAAAGACCAAACCTAAGGCTAAGAAGTCAGGTCAAAGAGGTTGGTTGAAGATCTTGTGGGGTATTTCTTGGAAAGCGGGCATAGCGCTCGCGGCATTGCTGTTGTTTGTCGGTATTTATCTTGATTCTGTGGTCAAGCAGCGTTTTGAAGGTCAGCTGTTTGATTTGCCAACCGTGGTTTATGCGCGAGTACTAGACCTGTCTCCTGGAACTCCAGTGAGTTTGGTGCAGGTTAAGAATGAGCTCGATGTGCTTAATTATCGTAAGGTGAACGCGCCTCGTCACCCGGGCGAATACTCCTCTTCTTCAACCAAGATTGAAATGATTCGTCGTCCGTTCGAGTTTGTCGATGGACCCGAAGCGGATCGTCATGTGATGCTGCATTTCAACGGTAACGAGTTAACTCGAATTCAGTCGTTAGAGAAGAAAGGCGACATGGGGTATTTGCGTGTTGAGCCGAAAATGCTGGGCATGCTTGAGAAAAGTAACGATGAACAGCGATTGTTCTTAAAACGTAATCAGTTCCCAGAAGTGATGGTTGATGCCTTACTGGCAACCGAAGACAGAAATTTCTATCAACATGACGGTGTGTCGCCACTGGCTATCGCTCGTGCAATGGTCGTTAACGTCAAAGCCGGGCGAACGGTACAAGGTGGTAGTACGCTGACGCAACAGTTGGCAAAAAACCTGTTCTTGTCCAGTGAACGTACATTGTGGCGTAAGGTTCGTGAAGCCTACATTGCGCTTATCTTAGACCATCGTTACAGCAAAGATCGTATTCTAGAGGCTTACTTAAACGAGGTTTACCTTGGGCAAAATGGCGGGCAAGCGATTCATGGTTTCGGTTTGGCGTCTCGCTTGTACTTCGGTCAACCTATTCAAGAGCTCCGTATTGATCAGCTAGCACTGCTTGTCGGTATGGTAAAGGGACCTTCGTATTACAATCCGGTTCGTTATCCTGAGCGTGCTAAGACTCGACGCGATCTGGTGCTTCGCTTGTTGATGCAGCAAGACATATTAACTCCGCGACAATACGAAGAAGCGGCGGGTCGTGATTTGGATATTCAAGACAACCCACGTATTGCTAGCCGTCAGCCCGCTTACTTCCAGCAAGTCAATATTGAGCTTAAGAAGTATGTCGGCGATCGATTTGAAGCGAAAAAAGGCATTCGAGTTTTTACCTCTTTGGATCCGGTTTCCCAAGACAAGTTAGAGAAGTCGATTGCACGTAAGGTGCCTGATTTATCGAAAACCGCAGGTAACAAACTGGAAGCTGCAGCTATTGCCGTGGATAGAAATACCGGTGAAATCCGAGCTATGGTCGGTGGTAAACGTACTGGCTACGATGGTTTTAACCGTGCCTTGAATGCGAGTCGTCCTATTGGTTCTTTGGTTAAGCCTGCAATCTACTTAACCGCCTTAGAACAACCCCAAAAGTACACGTTGGCGACGACCTTGATGGATACACCTCTCAGTCTGAAAGGCAGTAAAGGCAGCGTCTGGAGCCCGAGAAACTTCGATCGTAAGTTCCGTGGAGAGGTGCCCTTGTATGTAGCGCTTTCTAAGTCTTACAACGTACCTACCGTTCGTTTGGGCATGCAGTTAGGCATTGATAGCGTCTCGGATACGATTGAAAAGCTGGGTGTCGATAAAAATGAGATACGCCCAGTGCCGTCGATGTTTTTGGGTTCGTTCTCACTGACTCCGTTCCAAGTAGCGCAGATGTACCAAACCATTACCAACTCTGGTCGTATCGCACCTTTGTCTGCTCTTCGTTCTGTGGTTGATAATGATGGCGAGGTTTTATATCAATCAATCCCTCGCGTATCGCAAAGTGTTGATCAGCAAGCTGCTTGGTTAACAACTTATGCGATGAAGCGTGGTGTATCGGAAGGTACGGGTCGTTTCCTACAAGGTCAGTTTGCTTGGGCAGGGTTAGCCGGTAAAACGGGCACCAGTAATGACAGTCGAGACAGTTGGTTCGTGGGTGTTGATGGCCGTGAAGTCACCACTATCTGGCTAGGGCGCGATGATAATAAGCCAACTAAACTAACGGGCTCAAGTGGTGCGTTACGTGTCTATGCCGATTATCTTAAACATAGAACTCCGGAGCAATTATTACTGCCTTGGCCGAATGGGATTACGACGGCCAGTTTTACTCGAACTTCTGAAGGGGCTTTAGAGTTTGACTGTGATGGTGCGGTGAAACTGCCTGTTTGGGATGAGAATGGAAACATTAAAAAGGGCTGTGAAAGTCAACCAAAACAGTGGCTAAAGAAGCTTTTTCAGTGGTAAAGTCATAACAGAAAAGAATGACAAGGATAGTTTAAAGAATGATTTCTCGTTGGATAGTGAGCGGCTTAGGTATTGTGGGCACTGTAATCAGTTTTCAGCTGTTTGCATCTACCGCGACACAGGTTGATCAATCTCAGCAAGCTGAACAAGCTCATAAAAGGCCAACCGTTGCTGTCGTTCTTGCTGGTGGTGGTGCCAAAGGTGCAGCTCACATTGGTGTACTTAAAGCCTTAGAAGAGATGCAAATCCCGGTGGATTATATTACCGGTACCAGTATGGGCGCCTACGTTGGTGGTCTTTATGCGACAGGGATGAGTGCTGACGAGATTGAAAGTTTTATTTACACGGTGGATTGGAATCGCGGCTATCGCGACCGCGTTAACCGTAGTGATCGCCGTGTGCGTGATAAAGAGTATGAAGATCGTTATCAATTGAACACCGACCTCGGTTTAGGCTGGGGTGAAATCAAAGCGAGAAAAGGTGTGGTTCAAGGTCAGAATATGTTGCGTATCCTGCGTGAGACCACCGGCAATCTATCTTCATTCGACTCTTTCGACAACCTTGCTATCCCATACCGTTCAGTAGCTACTGATATCATTGAACTCGAAGAAGTGGTCATTGACCACGGTCACCTCGTTGATGCCATGATGGCGAGTATGTCAGTACCCGGAGCGCTTCCACCTTATGAAGTCGATGGGCGAATGCTAGTCGATGGTGGCGTCACCAATAACATGCCTGTGGATGTTGCCCGGGCGATGGGGGCAGACATCGTTATTGCTGTTGATATCAGTACAAATTACAAAAGCAAAGAAGATTTCACTAACTTTCTTGCTGCCGCAGACCAACTCTCTAATTACCTAGTTCAACGCAGTACCCAAGAGCAAGCCGCTACATTAACAGACCATGATTTTTTCCTACGCCCTGATGTTGGGGAAATGGAAACCACAGAGTTCGATAAAATGCCGACGGCTTATCATGCTGGGTATGAAGCGACTAGGCAGTACACAGAGCAGCTTTCTAAGTTGTCGCTCTCGAATGCAGACTACCAACACTATATTGATGACAAGCAGAAGGCTCGCAGACAGCTGAAGCACGGTGATAAAACCAAGATCGACAAGGTGGTTATCAATAACAACACCCACTATTCAGACAAGCTGCTTGAAAACCGCTTAAATCTCGATGCTGGTGAGGTTCTGAAAACCAGTGAAATCGAATCTAAAGTGCAAGATCTTTATGCATTAGATAGATTTGAACTCGTGACTTATGAATTTGATACGGTTGATGGTGAAGAGCAACTTCATGTGGATGTAGATGAGAAGTCGTGGGGCCCGAATTACCTCAATTTCCGATTCTTTCTTGAAGACGATTTTTCTACCACAAGCCAATACTCGATCGGTCTTTCGGCTAACTTCACCGATATTAACTCGCACGGTGCGGAGTTAAGAACCAATATCGAGATGGGTACCGACAAGCGAATTGAGGCGGAACTCTTCTCGCCTTTCTTCTCTAGTCAAAAGTTGTTCACTTCAGCTTCGATTGTTTACAGTAAGCAGAACAGAAACCTCCCGGTCGATATTGACGAAATTGAAGAGCCAACACTAGACGTAACGAACGACTACTTTCCAATGACTTATAGCGAGTATGTCGGAGAGTTAGCATTAGGCTATCAACCTACCTTGTGGCAAGAGCTGAAATTCGGCCTTCGCTATACTGATGGGGATGTTGAGGTGGCTTCTTTACCTTCATTGGGCAGTGGTGGCTATAAACGTATTGGTGGCTTTATGGGCTATCGACTGGATACTTTGGATAACTTCAGCTTGCCGACTAAGGGCTTCTTTGTCGATTTGGAGTACCTTGTCTCCCATGATGATTTTGATAATGACAGCTCTGTTGGTGAATCGGATTTAACGTCTGAGAGTGATACGGTTTATGAGTTTTCAGCCAATTTCATGGCTGCACAAAGTATTGAGAAGCATACTTTAGTCGCAAAGCTCGATTACGGCATTGTAGAAAGTAAAAATTCAGTCTTTCCAATTGATCCGAAAGAGCTAGGAGGGTTCCTCAATCTATCCGGTATTCCAAGGAATAGCTTGATCGGTCAAAACTTAGCATACACCAGTTTGATTTATCGCTATAAGTGGTTTGAAAATGACTTCGGTCTCTTTAAATCACCATTCTACGTGGGGGCATCCATTGAACATGGTGGTGTCTGGTCGAACAATGATTTAAGGCTTGATGAAGCACCAATGTACACGGCAGGGTCTGTGTTCGCGGGTGTGGATTCGCCAATTGGACCAATCATATTAGCTTATGGACGAACTGAAGATAACTTCGACTCGGTTTACTTGATTGTAGGAACCTCTTACAAATAATCATGCGCAGAGTCGTCATTTAAGTGCGTAAATAGGCAAAAATAGTGGGACTTTCGTCTTAACTTGCTATGTTGGTCAAAATGATAAGATTTTAATTTAACGTTAAATTTGCTATTCTACCGCCCACAGTTTGGCCTCTATGACGCCGCTCATCAATACAAATTGAATGACAAAAATGGCAATGGAGAGCCAAGTTTCCAAGGATGTTCACTTCTTTATTTTACTAACAATTATGAAGGGAAGAAGTGAACCGCAATGAGAGGAAAAAAGTCGTGCTTGAAGCCTACCGTAAACACGTCGAAGAACGTGCTGCCGAAGGAGTTGTTCCAAAACCACTAGATGCTGAGCAGGTAGCTGGCCTAGTTGAACTTCTGAAGAATCCACCTCAAGGTGAAGAAGAAATCATTCTTGACCTACTAGAAAACCGCATTCCACCGGGTGTAGATGAAGCTGCTTATGTAAAAGCTGGCTTCCTTACGGCTATCACTAAAGGTGAAGTATCATCTCCGCTAGTAAGCAAAGCAAAAGCTGCAGAATTGCTTGGTACTATGCAAGGTGGTTACAACATCGAATCTCTAGTATCTCTACTTGATGATGCTGAGCTTGCTCCTATCGCTGTTAAAGCACTGTCTCACACTCTCCTAATGTTCGATGCATTCTACGACGTAGAAGAGAAAGCGAAAGCTGGCAATGCTGCTGCACAACAAGTACTTCAATCTTGGGCTGATGCTGAATGGTTTACAGCGAAAGATAAAGTAGCAGAAAAAATCACAGTAAAAGTATTCAAAGTCACTGGTGAAACGAACACCGATGACCTATCTCCAGCGCCAGATGCATGGTCACGTCCTGATATCCCAGTACACGCAAAAGCGATGCTGAAAATGGAACGTGAAGGCATTACTCCTGATGAGCAGGGTAGCGTTGGTCCAATCAATCAAATTGAAGAAATGCAAAAAGATGGCATTCCACTGGCTTACGTTGGTGATGTTGTTGGTACAGGTTCTTCACGTAAATCGGCAACAAACTCAGTACTTTGGTTCATGGGTGAAGATATCCCATTCGTACCAAACAAGCGTACTGGCGGTGTTTGTCTTGGTGGTAAAATTGCACCAATCTTCTACAACACAATGGAAGATTCAGGCGCACTACCAATTGAACTGAACGTACAAGACATGAACATGGGCGATATCATTGATATCTACCCGTACGAAGGTGTTGTTCACAAGAACGGTTCTGTGATTTCAAACTTTGAGCTAAGTAAAGTTCTTCTCGATGAAGTGCGTGCTGGTGGCCGTATTCCACTGATCATTGGTCGTGGCCTAACAGGTCGTGCTCGTGACTCTTTAGGTCTAGCTGAAACTGATCTGTTTGCTAAACCAATCGATCCATCTGCATCTGATAAAGGCTACACGCTAGCTCAGAAGATGGTAGGTAAAGCATGTGGTGTTGAAGGTGTGCGTGCTGGTCAGTACTGTGAACCTAAAATGACGACAGTCGGTTCTCAAGATACGACCGGTCCTATGACTCGTGATGAGCTTAAAGATCTGGCGTGTCTTGGTTTCTCAGCAGACCTTGTAATGCAGTCTTTCTGTCACACATCTGCATACCCGAAACCTGTTGATGTAAACACTCACCATACGCTACCTGATTTCATCATGAACCGTGCGGGTGTTTCACTTCGTCCGGGTGATGGCGTTATCCACTCATGGCTAAACCGTATGCTTCTTCCTGATACTGTAGGTACAGGTGGTGACTCGCATACTCGTTTCCCTCTAGGTATTTCATTCCCTGCGGGTTCTGGCTTGGTAGCATTTGCTGCCGCAACAGGCGTTATGCCTCTTGATATGCCTGAATCTATCTTGGTTCGCTTTAAAGGCGAAATGCAACCGGGTATCACGCTACGTGACCTAGTACATGCCATTCCTCTTTATGGTATCAAGCAAGGCCTACTAACCGTAGAGAAAGCAGGTAAGATCAACGAATTCTCTGGTCGTGTACTAGAAATTGAAGGTGTTGAGCACCTATCTGTTGAGCAAGCATTTGAGCTTTCTGATGCATCTGCTGAGCGTTCTGCTGCAGGTTGTACGGTTAAGCTATCTCAAGAGTCGATCGATGAGTACCTGAACTCGAATATCGTTATGCTTAAGTGGATGATCGCGGAAGGTTACGGTGATGTTCGTACGATTGAGCGTCGTATCACTGCAATGGAAGAGTGGTTAGCGAACCCTGAGTTGCTATCTGCTGATTCAGATGCGGAATACGCGCACGTTATCGAGATTGATCTTGCTGACATCGATCAACCAATCCTTTGTGCACCAAACGATCCAGATGATGCTCGTCTTCTTTCTGACGTTCAAGGTACTGAGATTCAAGAAGTGTTTATCGGTTCTTGTATGACGAACATCGGTCACTTCCGTGCTGCTGGTAAGATGCTAGAAGAGTTTAACGGCTCGCTAAATACTCGCCTATGGGTGGCTCCGCCAACCAAGATGGATAAAGATCAGCTGACAGAAGAAGGCTACTACGGCATCTTCGGTCGTGCTGGGGTTCGTATTGAAACTCCGGGTTGTTCACTGTGTATGGGTAACCAAGCTCGTGTTGCTGATGCTGCGACGGTAATGTCTACCTCTACTCGTAACTTCCCGAACCGTTTGGGTACAGGCGCGAATGTTTACCTAGCGTCAGCTGAACTTTCTGCGGTTGGTGCGATTCTAGGTCGTATTCCAACGAAAGAAGAGTACCTAGAGTACGCTGATAAGATCAATGCAACGGCTGCTGATACATACCGTTACCTGAACTTCCATAAAATGGGTCAGTACACGGAAAAAGCGGACACGGTTATTTTCCAAGAACCAGCCTAGTTCCTCGTCATATTTGTAGCGGCAGCGTTGTTGACTGCGTACGTTCACCGGAGCGCCGGCCGCCCTAGTCACATAGAGCTTCTATGCTCATAGGGATGAACGTACTTGTCGCCTAGCTGCCACTCCAACTATTTAGAGGAACCCAAATGATAGAGCGTCTACTTCGGTAGGCGTTTTTTTATGTCTGAATGTTAGAAGACGAGCGACTCGATCTCTTGATGACTTCGCTATATACTCTCGCCTCATTTTTAACCCTATCTGTCATTAGTGCGCGGAGCCTTTATGGAATTTGAATTTACAAGAAACACTTTAATGGGCGAGTACTATGTAAAGTGCAGTATGGGGCACGAGATCGTTGGCCGCTGGTTACAAGAAGAGATCGGCAAAGATAAGCAGAAACTAGATCATGTGATGGCGCTTATTGAGCAATCTCGACAAGACCTGAGCAATGAAGTGACGCTACTTGGCAAAGAGATTAGCCTTGCCATCAATGAAGATGAAGTCACGATTCAAGAAAACGTGTTAGCGCATGAGCAAGAAATGGAAGAGGGCAGTGAGTTCGACTTCTATAACTGTGAAAGCCAAGCAAGCTGTGGAATCGATGATTTTGAACTACTCATCGAACGCTGGATGGATTTTTTAGGTTACTAGTTTCTAACACCTATTTGTTGGTCATTCAGAGCTTTGAAGGCTCCGTTGCCCAAATCTGGAGCAATAAGAGCAATACGCATTAAGATAGTGAAAAGGCCGCACCATATTGGTGCGGCCTTTTTTGTTTTTATAGTCCTATCATGTGTATTTGATTGAAAATCAAACACTTAACTTTTTGGCACGCTACTTGGATTGTTATAAGAGAATTAACGGATTAAGTAAGAATTTAAGGAACGAATATGAAATTAATAAATGCCATTGTTAAGCCATTCAAATTAGACGATGTACGCGAAGCGCTCTCTGATGTGGGTATTGAAGGTATGACGGTCTCTGAAGTGAAGGGCTTTGGTCGTCAGAAAGGACACACAGAATTGTACCGTGGTGCAGAGTACCAAGTCGACTTCCTACCAAAAGTGAAGCTAGAGATTGCTACTCAAGCTGAAAACGTTGACCGAGTTGTTGAAGCAATCAGTCAAGCGGCACACACAGGTAAAATCGGTGACGGTAAGATTTTTGTGTATGACCTAAGCCAAGCCGTACGAATCCGTACTGGTGAAATGGATGCTGAAGCACTTTAAAGAATTACAAGGACTGGAGACTTTAATATGGAACTTACAACAACAGTAACGGAACTACGTTACGCACTAGACACTTTTTTCTTCCTCATTTCAGGTGCGTTGGTAATGTGGATGGCAGCAGGCTTCGCGATGCTTGAAGCTGGCCTAGTTCGTTCAAAGAACACCACAGAAATTTTAACTAAGAACATCTGCTTGTACGCGATTGCTTGTACAGCGTTCTTAGTGGTTGGTTACAACATTATGTATGTCGACAACGGCGAAGGCGGTTGGTTGCCATCATTCGGTACTCTGATTGGTACTCAAGGTGAAGGCGCAGACCACTCTCTAGAATCAGACTTCTTCTTTCAGGTAGTATTCGTTGCAACTGCAATGTCTGTGGTATCTGGTGCAGTTGCTGAGCGTATGAAACTTTGGTCGTTCCTTATCTTCTCGGTAGTACTAACAGCATTCATTTACCCAGTTGAAGGTTACTGGACTTGGGGCGGTGGTTTCCTATCAGAAGCGGGTTTCAGTGACTTTGCAGGTTCGGGTATCGTACATATGGCCGGTGCAGCAGCTGCATTAGCAGGTGTTCTACTACTTGGTGCTCGTAAAGGTAAATACGGTAAGAACGGTGAAATCTACCCGATTCCTGGTTCAAACATGCCGCTTGCAACACTAGGTACATTTATTCTTTGGTTTGGTTGGTTCGGTTTCAACGGCGGTTCTCAATTGATGGTTTCAGATTTCGAGAACGCGACAGCAGTTGGTCAAATCTTCCTTAACACCAACGCAGCAGCGGCAGCTGGCGCAATCGCAGCACTACTAGTATGTAAAACGACTTGGGGTAAAGCAGACCTAACAATGATTCTTAACGGTGCGTTAGCTGGCCTAGTAGCAATCACTGCGGACCCTCTATCACCATCACCTCTATTTGCTGTAGCGATTGGTTCGGTATCTGGTGCATTGGTTGTATTCAGCATCATCGCTCTAGATAAAGCTAAGATTGATGATCCAGTAGGTGCAATCTCTGTACACGGTGTGTGTGGTTTCTTCGGTCTAATGGCTGTGCCACTAAGCAATGCTGACGCAACGTTTGGTGCTCAACTAATGGGTGCAGCAGTAATCTTTGCATGGGTATTCGGTGCTAGCCTAGCGGTATGGGCAGTGCTTAAAGCAACAATCGGTATTCGTGTTAGTGAAGATGAAGAGCTAGAAGGTATGGACATGCACGATTGTGGTGTCGGCGCTTACCCAGAGTTTGTATCAGTAAAATAATCGATAGTATTTGTTTAATCTGAATGGGTTAGGCAGGACAAAGAAAACCCCATAGCCATTGGTTGTGGGGTTTTGTTATTAATGGTCGAGTAGTTTTGATTGATGTAGATAAACCGAGCTAGCCGGCAACGCTTCGCAAGCATAAGTGGTCGCTTTGAAATGAATTGTTACAAAAGTGCGAGACTGATGGCGCAGAGCGAACAATTTTTTTGTCGGACATCATTGTAATTGTGTTACTGATGAATATAATAACACAACTGATATAGATTATCATTTCGATATAAAGGATTTTACCATGAAAAAACTGCTAACACTTTCAGCTCTAGCGTGTAGTGTCATTGCCCCTGCTGCAATGGCTGCGGAAGAAGTGAACGTATACTCTTACCGTCAACCTTTCCTAGTTGAACCAATGTTCAAGGAATTCACAAAAGAGACTGGCATTAAAGTAAACGTTAAGTTTGCTAAAAAAGGTTTAGCAGAAAAGTTAGCTCAAGAAGGCGAATACAGCCCTGCAGACGTAGTGTTAACTGTAGACATCAGTCGTCTATCTGAGCTAACTAAACAAGGTTTAGTTCAGTCTGTTGAAAGCGAAGTTCTTGAAAAGAATATTCCTGCTCAATACCAAGATACAAACAATGAGTGGTTCGCTCTAACAACACGTACACGTAGCGTTTACTCTTCTCGTGACCGTGTTGGTCGTCTAGGTGAGGAGTTTACTTACGAAGATCTAACTAAGCCTGAATTTAAAGGCAAGATCTGTACGCGTAGCGGTAAGCACCCATACAATGTTTCTCTAGTATCTTCAATGATCGCTCACAAAGGTGAAGCTGAAACGAAAGAGTGGCTAGAAGGCGTAAAAGCTAACCTAGCACGCAAGCCTCAAGGTAACGATCGCGCACAAGTTAAAGCGATTAAAGAAGGCCTATGTGATGTTGCTCTTGGTAACAGCTACTACCTAGGCAAGATGGTTAACGATAAAGAGCAAAAAGCTTGGGCTGACGCTGTTTACATTAACTTCCCTAACCAAGAGACAACGGGTACTCACGTGAATATCTCTGGTATGGCAATGGCTAAATACTCTCCAAACGAAGAGAATGCCGTTAAGCTAATGGAATTCCTATCGGGTAACACAGCACAAAGCATGTATGCAGAAGTGAACTATGAATACCCAGTGAAAGCTGATGTTAAACCTTCTGAGCTTGTTGCTTCATGGGGTGAATTCAAAGCAGATACAATTTCTCTAGACCAAATTGCTGACCACCACGCAGCAGCAATTAAACTATTAGACGAAGTTAAGTTCGATCTTTAATTTATTACTGTAGGCTTCGGCCCCAGTAAAATGACAACCTCAAGTCGCCATTTTCGGTCACTTGGGGTTGTTTGTTTTGGAAAATCACTTTTTGATACAAAGCTCGCCGTTGATCCCTTGAGTTATTAGCATCTCACCTTGAAGTCATTACAGTATATGGGTATAAATAACCCCACCATTAAAAGGACATGAGATGTATTTGCAAATTCATTTGTGTTTCATTAAGCCTCTTTGTAGTTAGGCGATGAAAGAAAAGAATTATTTATGGAACACCAGTAGCGGCATTATTGCTGTATTACTGGTTTTACCGATCTTAGCGATTTTTACGACGGCTGTTGGAGAAACAGATGAGCTATTTTCTCATCTGATGTCCACAGTAATGCCCACCTATGCTTACAATACGGTGGTTTTAGTCATGGGAACCTTATTCCTGTCTTTGGTTTTTGGTATTCCGTCTGCTTGGATTATGGCAATGTGCCGTGTTCCGGGAGAGCGGGTTTTGCAATGGGCGCTAGTACTGCCATTAGCAATGCCAGGCTATATTGTTGGGTATATATTCACCGATTGGTTCGACTTTGCTGGGCCTGTTCAAGTTCTACTGCGAGATCTTACTGGGTGGGGACCCGGTGAGTATTGGTTCCCGGATATTAGAACCTTATCTGGTGCTATTATTGTTCTGTCTCTCGTTCTCTATCCTTATGTTTACTTGCTGTGCCGCGCCGCATTTATGGAGCAAAACGTCTCCTTACTGCAATCCGCTCGGTTGCTAAAATGCTCACCTTGGGAAAGCTTTCGTCGTATCTCGTTGCCACTTGTTCGCCCATCAATGGCGGTAGGTCTATCGCTTGTTGCGATGGAAACTATCGGTGATTTTGGTACCGTGAGTTACTTTGCAGTCAACACTTTAACGACAGCGGTTTACGATACCTGGTTAGGTTATTCAAGTTTAACGGCTGCTGCGAAAATATCGGCAATTATGCTGGTTATCGTGATCCTGCTGTTGAGTTCAGAGCGCTACAGTCGTCGTAAACAGAAATTGTTCCAGAATCAATTCAGCAGCCGTGAAGACTTTCGTTACGACCTATCCGGTTGGAAGAAGTGGTTGGCACTGTTTTGGTGCTGGGGATTAGTGTGCGTTGCATTCTTATTCCCTCTGGGTCAGTTGATGATCTATGCCTACAAATACTTTGCACAAAGTTGGACGCCTGAATTCAGAGAGTATGCTGTTAACAGTCTTTATGTGTCAGTAGTCGCGGCGATTATTGGCGTTATCATTGCGATGATTGTGAACTTTAATCAACGTGTCAGCCCGAGTAAGAAAAATCAGGCTTACATGCGTATTGCTTCGATGGGCTATGCTGTTCCAGGCACTGTGTTGGCGATTGGTGTGATGGTGCCTGTGCTGTTTATGGATCACTTAGTCAATGATATTGCCAAAGTGATGGAGTGGGGACGCCCGGGGCTGATTTTCTCTGGTTCCATGTTTGCGCTGATCTTTGCAATGGTGGTGCGTTTTTCTGCAGTGGCGATTGGCAGTATTGAAAGTAGCTTGAGTAAAGTATCTCCTTCATTGGATATGGCTTCTAAAACCATGGGTTGCAATACCAACCAGATGTTACGTCGTGTTCATTTACCTTTGATTAAACGCGGCGCGCTGATCGCCGGTTTACTGGTGTTTATCGAATCAATGAAAGAGCTAAATGCGGCATTGCTGCTGCGTCCTTTCAACTTCGAAACATTAGCGACCTATGTTTATAACTATGCCTCAGATGAGCACCTCGAATTGGCGGCGATGCCTGCTGTATTACTGGTGTTAGTAGGTTTAATTCCTCTGATCATCGTAAACCGTTCTTTGGAGCAGAAACACTAATGAGTTGTGCATTATCAATTAAAGATCTGACTTGTAAGTATGAGTCGCAAACCATCTTGGAAGCGCTCTCGTTAGAAGTTGAGCATGGTGAAATTGTTTGTCTTCTTGGTGCAAGTGGTTGCGGGAAAACCACCTTACTTAAGGCGATTGCTGGCCTGCTTCCATTGAGTAGTGGCGTAATGAGTTTAAACTGCCAAACCATCGATGATGGCGATAATTGGTTGCCACCGGAGCAACGAAATATCGGTATGATTTTCCAAGACTACGCTCTGTTCCCGCACCTGACGGTCAACCAGAATGTTGGCTTTGGACTAAAAGAACTCTCAGAGCAGCAAAAGAAAGAGAAAGTTCAAGAGATGTTAGAGTTGGTTCACTTAGATGAGTATGGTGACCGATACCCGCATCAACTTTCTGGTGGTCAACAGCAGCGTGTTGCGATTGCCCGATCTTTGGCATACAAGCCTGACTTACTGCTGTTAGATGAACCATTCTCGAACATTGACACTCAGGTTCGTCATGAGCTGATTTCTCAAATTCGTAAGATCTTTAAGAAGCAGGGTGTGACCGCTATTTTTGTGACTCACAGTCGCGAAGAGGCATTTGCTTTCGCAGATAAGATGGCTGTAATGAACCATGGTGTGATTGAACAGTATGGTTCGGCATCTGAGTTGTATTTCCACCCTTCGAGTAAGTTCGTTGCTGATTTCTTGGGTGGCGGTAGCTACTTAAAGGCACAGCGTATTTCAGACAATGAGTTTGAAACCAGCCTAGGTCTGATTGAAGCGAAAGCACAAACAGAGATTGAAGTGGGTGCGGATTGCGCGTTGTTGTTAAGACCTCAACATATTGTGGCAAGCCATGATGTCGACAGTAATCTGTCTGTATTGGAGCAGCAATTTATGGGCGATCACTGTCGCTATGTGATTGAAGCCAATGGTCAGAAGTTATTATCGACCTCTTCTGAAGCGCTTGAAGTCGGTATGCCAGTAACGGTGAAAGTAGACACCAAAGGCGTGCTTGCGTTCTGACTCAGTTTAGTCGCTAGCTAAACTCAGTAAATCCTACTCGGCTAAGCAATAGAAGTTCGCCATAAAAAAGCCCAGCACTTTAATCAAAGTACTGGGCAAGAGTTCTTCATCTATAGGCTTTAACAAGGCAGTGATTTGTTAAGTCCCATCCAAAACTGCTGCACTCTATAAGCCTATAGAGAGAGGAAGTCTTTCATTTTTTGAAGAACACGTTCTGCAGTGTCTTTGTCTTCCATTTCTGCGAAGATTCGTAGTAACGGCTCTGTTCCTGAGAAGCGAGCAATCACCCAGCCGCCATTCTTGAAGTACACCTTAGCACCATCTTCATAGCTGACTTTTTCAATTTCGTACTCAAATTCAGGCAGTTGTTTCTCTACGTAGATCTTAGTGTAGAGTGCCTCTTTCTCCGAAGGCTTAAACTTACAATCGCCTTCAGCGGTGTAGGCGTAGCCATACTTAGAGTAGATTTCATCAAGCAGTTCAGACAATTTCTTACCTGTCACACTGATCATCTCAACCAATAGGCTTGATGCGAATACGCCATCTTTACCTTTGATGTGACCACGAATGGTTAAACCACCTGAGCTTTCGCCACCAATCAGTGAGTCATCGGCTTCCATTTGCGAGCTAATATGTTTAAAGCCTACCGGAACCTCAAAGCTCTTCTCGCCGTGATCCGCCGCCACTTTGTCGAGTAGGTGTGTGGTTGCGATGTTGCGTACGACAGAACCTTTCCAGCCTTTGTATTCCAATAAATAGTAGTAAAGCAGCAATAGCACTTCGTTAGGGTGGATGAAGTGACCCTTCTCATCGATGATACCCAAACGGTCAGCATCACCATCAGTACCAATACCAATGTCATAACCTTCAGCGGCTACTAAGTGCTTTAAGCGATACAGCGTTGCGGCATTTGGTGATGGCATTAATCCACCAAAATCTGGGTTTTTGCCATCGTTGATCACGTCGACATCACAACGACCATTGATAAGAACAGTTTGCAGAGCGTTCTTTGCTACACCAAACATAGGGTCAATCAGTACGCGCAGATTCGCTTTCTTGATCGACTCGATATCGATAAAGTTGATGATTGAATCAACAAAGTCGTTCATCGGGTTGATGATCTCGATTTCTTTGTCATTCAACGCTTGTTCGAAATCAACTCGGATAACGTCTTCGTTGGTTAGTGTTGCGATTTGCTGTTCGATCTTCTCTGTGATGATCTCGTCAGCATCACGACCACCTTCAATGAACACCTTGATACCGTTGTAATCCGCAGGGTTGTGAGATGCGGTAATACATGCCGAGTAGGTGCAGCCCATCTCTTTTGCTTGGAACATCACGATAGGTGTCGGAACGAATTTATCAATGAAGCTTACTTTGATGTTGTTCGCTGCAAGTACTTCTGCAAACCAGCATGCCGCTTTATCTGAAAGGAAGCGACGGTCATAGCCGATCACAAATCCGTTCTTTGCAGCATCTTCGTTGTTGATGATGTTAGCGAGCGCTTGCGCTACCAAACGTACGTTTTCTCTAGTGAACTCTTCACCAATGAAAGCGCGCCAGCCACCTGTACCAAATTTAATCATTAGAAAATCCTTTTAGTCTCATTGTCTCAAGCCTGTAAAGACTTGAGACAAGAGCTGTTCGTTAAATTGAGTGGCTAGCCTAGAACAACGACAACATCGTTCACGCTGCCTTCTGCTTGTACTGGGATTGCACCTTCAACTGACTCACCATTGATAGTGATAGAAGCAACGCCTTTGCTTACTGCATTCGGGTTCTGTACAGTGATGTTGTATGTCGCACCACGCCATTGACGAGTCACTTCAAACTCTGGCCAATCTGTTGGGATACAAGGATCAACCGTTAAGCCTTCAAAGCCGGTACGAACACCAAGAATGAAGTTAGTTACCGCAAAGTAAGCCCAACCAGAGGTACCCGTTAACCAAGGGTGGTTTGCGCGGCCGTGGTCTTGGTGGTCTTTACCCATGATGAACTGCACGTACGAGTATGGTTCTGCGTAACGTGTTTCAATCATGTCGTTTTGGTTATACGGGTTAAGTGCGTCGTAGAACTTCATCGCACGGTCACCACGGCCAAGTTTTGCTTCTGCTACCCAAGCCCATGGATTCGGGTGAGAGAATATTGCGCCATTCTCTTTTACGCCTTGGTAAACGCGAGTGACGAAGCCGATATCATCATTTGGTGTCGCGAACGATGGAGAGTTTAGGTGCAAGCCGTATTCAGAGAATAGGTTCTCATCCACTGCGTCCATCGCTTTCTCACCGCGCTCTTGAGAAACGGCACCAGACAGAACTGCGAGCGTGTTTGACTCAAGGTGTACACGGCCTTCAGCTTGTTGTGCAGTACCGATCTTGTCGCCATTTTTAGTCAGGCCACGGATGTACCAACCACCCTCGTCATCCCAAAGGTGAGTTTCACACGCTTCGCGTACGTTCGCTGCCATTTCTGTGTATTTCGCAACATCAGCGTTGTTATTACGGAACTTAGCTAAGTCTAAGAATTCTTGCAGAGCCCAGAAGTGTAGGAATGACACCATTGAAGATTCACCGCCACCTAGGTTCAAACAGTCATTCCAGTCAGCACGTAGACCTTTACAAATACCAGTTTGACCCACGTATTCAGCAGAGAAGTTCAGTGCCGCTTTCATGTGTTCGTAGACAGTCGCTTCACCGCCGTCTGCGTATGGAATTACTTCATCAAAGAAGTCATGTTCACCGGTTTCCATCACGTATTTGATGATGGTCGGAACGATCCACAAGTGATCATCAGAACAAGTATCTTCAATACCGTGGATCTTGTCGTCATCTGACGGTGTTGGAACAACCGTTGGTGATTTTGAAGGCTCAACGTCTGCTTTCTCTGGATCGAACCAGTCTGGATCGAATAGGTGTAGACCGTAGCCCGCTTTTACTTGGCCACGAAGCAGGTCGATAATACGTTTCTTGGTCATTTTTGGGTTGGCATGAGGTACTGAAATCGCATCTTGCGCAGTATCGCGGTAGCCAAGACCAGTACGACCCCCAACTTCAATGAATGATGCAAAGCGTGACCAAACTACACAGGTTTCTGCTTGGTACAGTGTCCAAGTGTTGATCATGGTGTCTAAGCCTTCGTTTGGAGACTTAACTTGGAACTTGTTGCAACGCTCGTCCCAGTGATCTTTGATGCCTTGGAAAGCCGCATCTACGTTTGCTGTGTCTTGGTACTTCTCACGTAGGCGCTCACCGTTGCCTTTGCCGATACCTAGTACGTAAGCAAAGCGAACTTCTTCACCCGGTTGAATCGTAAATTGCTTGTGTAGAGAGCCACAGTGGTTGTAACAGGTTTGAGCGCTGTTAGAACATTTACCATTTTCAACTGCTATTGGGTTTGCTTCGTCACGGTACATGCCAAGGAAGTTGTCACGTTGTCCGTCGTAGCTGTCTGGTGAGAAGG
The DNA here is from genome assembly GCF_024347415.1 of Vibrio crassostreae. NCBI lineage: Bacteria > Pseudomonadati > Pseudomonadota > Gammaproteobacteria > Vibrionales > Vibrionaceae > Vibrio > Vibrio crassostreae. The sequence continues at coordinate 2,891,673 of NZ_AP025476.1, read as the reverse complement.
TTGACGCTAGGTAGTAGAAGCCTTCAAAGTCGTTAGTGTTGTAGTACAGGTCGTATTCCAACACACCTTCTTGGTAAGACGTGCCAGCAGAGTACAAAGACATCTGGTGGTTCTGGTTGTCCGATTGGATGTGGCTGAACGAGAACTCAACAAATGAGAATGTGCTGATAGTACGTGGCTTATCTGTGTTGTTCTTTAGGACTACGTCCCAAACTTCTGCATCTTCGCCTTTCGGTACGAATAGCGTTTTGGTCGCTGTAATACCGCTGTATTCACATTTGAACTTCGAGTATGACAGGCCGTGACGAACTTCGTAATTCGCTTCATCTAGACTCTTTGCCACAGGCTGCCAAGAGATAGACCAGTAGTCACCTGTCTCATCATCACGCAGGTAAACATAGTGTCCAGGACGGTCAAAAGTGCCGTTTGGACGGAATTTAGTAACACGGTTGTATTCCGGAGAATTGTAGAACGAGTAACCGCCTGCATTGTGCGAAATTACGGTACAAAACTTTTCAGTACCTAGGTAGTTGGTCCAAGGTGCTGGTACATCAGGGCGAGTGATGACGTATTCGCGATTGTCGTTATCGAAATAGCCGTATTTCATTGTCATTTCCTTTTTAACAAACTGCATCTATGCAGCTAATTTTTTAAATAGTGATGCTGAGTTTTATTAGACTGAGCACCTTAATTTGAGTCAGCTATCACTCGGTATGAGTGTGCTGTGGTTTTGTTTTATTCAGTTTTCCAAGGGTTGCGGTAATCAACATTGAGTCTGTCGAGCAGCGGCAAGTGACCCTTTAGGCGAGACAGGTAATCTAGCCAGTTTCGGTTGTTTTTATGTGTCCAACATCCTTCAGCTAAAGCGCTAATTCTTGGGAATACCATGTAATCCATACGCTTTTGGTTGGTGACTATCTCACACCATAGAGCACACTGAATTCCGCGGATCCGCTTACGAATTGGGTCGGTGTCGGATATCTCAGCAAGCGCTTCGTAGGTATAAGCTTGTTCTAATGGGATAACGGCAGCCCAATCTACGCCCGGCTCTTCCGGTGCATAATCTTGGGTCATGTCGAGATAGGTAAATTGTGCAGGTTGCAGAACCACATCAAAGCCTTGGCGAGCGCAGTTCACCGCGGCCTCTTCGCTGAGCCACGAGTAGATGATGGTCTCTTTGCTCACCTTGTCGCCGTGCTGTGCTTCTTCCCAGCCGACCATGCGCTTGCCGAGTTGCTTAAGTTTGTTCTCGGCATAGCGGAAAAGGTGACCTTGCAAGTCTTTGCTGTCTTGGTACTGGTGCTCTTTCATCAGCGCTTGAGCAGCAGGGCTGTTAGTCCACACGCCCGGTGGTACTTCGTCAGCGCCCATGTGAATCAATTCGCTAGGGAATAGCTCTGCGACTTCTTCAATAACCGCATCTAGGAACTGGTAAGTACCCGGCAAGCCTGGGTTTAGCACGTTGTCGTTGTAGTGCTGGATACTCTTGTATTGAGTAGTGTCAGCTTGCTCTACCAACATATCAGGCAGTGATTTGATCGCGGCGCGACAGTGTCCTGGGATATCGATCTCAGGGATAACAGTGATGCTACGCTGCTCTGCGTATTCAATAACTTCGCGAACCTGTTGCTGCGTGTAGAAGCCGCCGTAGTTTTCCGCAATATGGGTATATTGCGCTTCCAGTGCATGGTCAGGACCACGCCAAGCACCGATTTCAGTGAGTTGAGGTAGGCTCTTTATCTCGATTCTCCAACCTTCATCATCAGTTAGGTGCCAATGAAAAACGTTGAACTTGTAGTGCGCCAATTGGTTGATTAAGCGCTTCACTTGTTTCACTGAATGGAAGTGACGAGCGCAGTCCAACATCATGCCACGGTATTTGAAGCGTGGTTGGTCAGCGATTTTGCAACATGGCACAGAGAAACTTTCGGCATCCTGTTGTTGAACCAATTGAATCAGACTTGCCACTGCGTGTGTAAAACCAGATTGGCTGCCTGATTCAACAATTATCTGCTGTTCAGTAATGCGGAGTTTGTATTCGGCTTCGTCTAAAGTCGGGTTACTGCGGAATAGAATATTGTCGCTTTCTTTTGTTGGAAGCTGATTCGAAATCGACAGTTCAAAGGTAGAAAGTAATTCATGTTGCAGCCAAGAGACGGCTTTATCTGCAAGGTGAGATTGAACCTCAATCTTACATTCGCTGTTTAGGGCGAAGCTACCTTGCTTGAATTCGATCTGGTTTGGCTGAGGAATCAATGCAACCTCAGCAGCATTCACTTCAGGTATCTGATTGCGTTCACGGTATGGTGACGCCAGAACAATGGGTGATATAGCAACAGGCAGTACTGAGGTTTCACCTTGGTGATGCGTTTGGATAAAGGCATCGTTTAGACCGTCAGAATAGAAACGGAATGGGGCGCTTTGAATGCTGAATTCAAGGTAATAATGATTGTTCGCTTTTAACACTGACGAACTTGGTTTGAACGAACAAAAGCTGCCAACTTGAGTTAGCTCGCCCTGCGATAAACTCTCTTGAAGGATGAATCGGTCAAACGCAAAATGCAGTGACCAATCTGTTACGTCAAGATCACTTAAGTTATGTACCGTAAGGCCGAATCGGCAGTTATTTTTTTGTTCAGAAAGAACAGCTAAGTCGATGCGATAGTTCATATAACTTCCCTGCTAAGCCTGTTGATACAAGTTGTGTTGTGGTTTTCCGGCAAACATCAATGCGCCTTCAATAGCGTCAAATTGAGGTTCAACGATCCATTGTTGTACTGGTGGTGATAGCCAGTTGAGAATGCGTTCAGCGATACTGCCCATCAGGCATACCTTGTCCGCACCTTGGCGATGAAGTGCTAGCACAAACATTTCGATATCCGCTGCGGTTTGCTTGAGCATCTCGATAGCTAGCTCATCGCCTTCATTAGCGAGTTGAAAAATCACTGGCGAGAATTGACCGTAGTCTTTTGGAATAGCGCCTTTGGACCATTCGACGATGGCATCAACATCATTACCAAAGTGGTTCATCACGTGTTGAGTCAGCGGTGTCTTGTTGCGAATACCATCTTCCGCAAGCAAAACCTGTTGAATCAAGCGAAGGCCCATAACCGCGCCACCACCTTGGTCGGAAATTGGGAATTCACGACCGCCAACGACGTGCTGATCACCATCTTGTAGGTAGATGCCGCATGAGCCAGTTCCACCAATCATGATCGCGCCGTTTTGACCATTGTGAGCGCCAATACAAGCACCATAAGCGTCAGTGTTGAGCGTCATACTTGCGAAAGGGTGTGGTTGAGCCATGAAGTCGAACCATGCCGACTTTTGCTCAGCGCCAGCCAGTGCAAGGCCGACATGCATATTGGAAAAATGATTGGAGTCGAGTTGCCCTTGTTGCGCCGCTTGAGTAATCGCATCAACAATTGAGCTCATCGCAACATCAACACCCAAAAGGATGTTGGCACTGCCGCTTTTCGCTTCACCAATGAGTGTGCCTTGGTCATCGCGAATACGAGCACGACAAGATGTGCCGCCACCATCAATACCTACGTAGTAAAGAGTCATGATTATTGCTCCTTACGCTGTGCTAGGAAATTGAATTGCGCAGCGGTTGCCAATAGGAACCAAGCGCCGTGAGGGATCCATTGCTCGCCCCAGCGCCAGTTTTGGAGCATGTCATCTTTTTGCGCTGGTGGATTGAACGCAATGTCTTGATCATCTTCAAAGCCAGCGGTGATGCCGTTACAGATACCGCCTTTGGCATTGAAAAAACCAAGCTGGGGTAGGTAGTCAGGGTTGTTATGACCATGACCATCAAGCATGCACATGTGGTATGGATTGAGACCTAAAATCCAATCTAGGCTGTTCTGTGAAAGTTGGATTAAACGCTTTTGCAGTTCGCTGTCTTGAATGTGTGGCTGAACTAAGTACGCCATGGTTGCGATTGAACCAAGACGTGCGTTCTCGCCTTGCCACCAGTAGCCAGTTTCGTTCTTCTGAGCGACGAAGAAAGCATCGCGCTTATCACCATCAACATTTTTAACGTACTGTCGTGGGTAGCCAAATGGGTTGGTGACTTTATCGGTGATGTTGATTTCGAACTGACATGCTTGTTCAACAACTGTGCGAGCTTGTTCTCTCAGCTCTGTATCAGTTTCATTGTTGATGTACTCACATAGAGCAATTACTGGAAGGCCAGATTCAGCTGCATGAAAGTATGGGCGAGAGCCATCAGTATTAGCTGACCAGAAGTACTCAAATGAGTCATCTGACTGTTGGCGAGAGGTTAAACGAGTCGCCCAAGTTCTTGCTTCTGAGAGGTATTGTTCGTCTTGTGTGACTCGGTACAGCTCATTGGCTGCGAGTAGGGCGCAATACTCATCAATGATGTTCTCTTCACCATCGTTTAGGTATTGCAGGTTGTACTCTTTGAGATGCCAGTAACCTTTGGTTGCGGTATCAAGATAGGTTTGGCTAGAGTAGCTACCTGAAACCTCGAGCTCAGAAGCTGCGGCTAATGCTGCAATAGCAACACCTGCACCTTGTCGATAGCCTGCTTGTAAGTCTGTTGATTTATGGCCTTCTTGAGTGGCGTACGCGCAGATGTCGCGTTGGTTGATGTCTTTGCTCCACTTGTCGAATACTGTCATGTAGAAGTATCCAGCCGCGTCTTGCATACGAACCAAGAAATCAGCACCGAATAGCGCTTCTTCTGTTAGGCGAGTCATGGAGAATTTAGGGAAGTCTGGATTATCGCTGGTTAAGCGCACGCTTTTGAGCATGTTCCAAACAACCATAGGAATCTGTTGTGGGTTGAGGTAGTTGCCGTAAGACAAGTGGCTAAAGTACTTGCTCACATCACCAGATGCATCGTACCAACCACCATGAACATCGACGTATCTGTCGGTGCCGAGAATTTGTGCTTGTCGATCTTTCTTGTCAAAAGTGCCGCCACAACGTTGAGACTTAAAGTAATGAAGCACATCAGAAAATGTGTGGTTCATTAATAGGTTGCTGCCAATCTCGAAAACTTCTGAGCGTAGGTTATCAAAGCGCAGGTAGTAGCGACCGGATTCGGTAAATGAACTGAAATCGATTGTGAAGAATTGTCCTTGATGCCAGTTTGCTACGCGGCCTTGTTTTACAACATCAAAGTTGCCCACAGTAATATGGTTGTCGGCACACACCAAAAGTGCAGTCGTACTCGATAAACGAGCCTTTTTAGTTTGTAAGATCGCCTGCTTGGGAGCCGAAGATTCGTAGCCAATATGGTTGGTCAATAACAGCATCAATGTTCTCCAAAGGTCCTAGTTTCTTTTGGCTAGGTACCTGAATTGGTTTGGATATGAATAGTTAGGGTCCGCAGACCCTAACTCAGTCTTAATGTTTAGCTTTCGTGTAGGTAACAACGAACAAAGTGGTTATCCGCTAATTGAGTCACACCTGGCAGTTGCTCTTTACACTTGTCCATTGCGTGAGTACAACGACCTGCAAAAGGGCAACCTGCGGATACTGGAGTCCAAAGTGGAATCTCACCTTTGTTACCTGCCAATTGTTCGTGAATCGATTTCTTAGGATCTGGAACCGCAGAAACCAATAGTTGAGTGTAAGGGTGTTGAGGGTTAGCAATAACGTCATCGGTATCGCCCCATTCCACCATATGGCCTACGTACATCACTGAAAGATCCTCAGCAATATAACGAGCCGTAGCGATGTCGTGAGTGATGTAAAGCAGAGACATTTGCTTCTCAAACTTCATCTCTTCCATCAGGTTCAAAACACCAGCACGAATTGAAACGTCCAGCATTGAAGTTGGCTCATCCGCTAGAACAACCTCAGCACCAACCGCGATGTTACGTGCTAGGTTGACACGTTGACGTTGGCCGCCAGACAGCTGGTGAGGGTACTTCTTCGCTGTCTCTTTTGGTGGGATCAGGCCCACTTGCTCTAAAAGATCGTAAACGCGTTCTTCTAGTTCTCTCTTATTGCCCGGAGTTACCTTCTTGTGGATCAGCAGTGGTCGAGCAATGTGGTGGAAGATATTGTGTGTTGGGTTGAGTGAACCAAACGGGTCTTGCCATACCATCTGCACACCCTCACGGTAGTGCATAAGATCTTTTCTGCTTGAGATCTCTTGGATATCGCGGCCTTTGTATTCAATGGTGCCGCCTGAAGGCGCGTACATCTTTGCGATCATTTTTGCTGTTGTTGATTTACCTGAACCAGATTCACCAACGACCGCTAAGCCACGGCTTTTGTACATCTTGAATGACACGTCGTTAATCGCACGCATCATTGGGGTTTGAATGGTGGTACTGCTTATTGGGAAGTCTTTTACGACATTCTTACCTTCTACCAATAATTGACCGAAATCTTTGCTCATAATTGTCTCCAGAATCCTTGTTCGCTTTGCTTGTTTTTAGGCGGTCGAGCCGCCTGTTTAGTTATTCACGCCGAAAAGCGTGCAAGCTATAGCTTCCTTTGTACTATTGGGTCGCCGTACAGGTGGCAGTTAGACAAATGTCCCGGCTCGATAGAACGCAGCTTGGTTGGTACCTTGGTACAGGTTTCATGTACACGGTCACAACGAGCTTGGAAACGACATCCTTCAGGAATCTCTAATAGGTTCAGAGGGTTACCTGGAATACCTGCTAACTTTGTCTTTGGCCCTGTCAGTGGAGGGAAAGAACTTCCCAGCCCTTTGGTGTAAGGGTGGTAAGGGTTTTCTAGGATATCTTGAGAGTTAGCCACCTCGATTAGCTCACCTGAGTACATGATGCCGATGCGGTCAGAGAACTCGACCATCAATGACAAGTCATGGGTGATGAACAGAATAGAGAAGCCAAACTCTTCTTTCAGTGCATAGATCTTTTGTAGGATTTCGCGTTGCACAACCACATCAAGTGCGGTTGTCGGTTCATCCATAATGATTAGCTTTGGATTCAGTGCTAACGCGATAGCAATAACCAAGCGCTGACGCATGCCGCCAGAGAATTGGTGAGGGTAGTCACTCAATCGGCTCGGGTGAATATCTACAATTTCAAGTAGACCTTCAGCACGTTGTTTAGCTTGCTCACGAGTCATGTTGGTGTGACGCATAATTACGTCACAAAACTGCTCTTCCATCGGTAGTACTGGGTTGAGTGCGTTCATCGCACTCTGGAATACCATCGACATTTCGCTCCAACGGAACGCTTGCATACGGTCATCACTGTATTCAAGGATGTTCTCACCGTTGAAGATAACCTCACCACCACTGATGTAAGCGGGCGGCTTATGAAGACGCATCAGAGAGAAAGCGACCGTTGATTTACCACAGCCAGATTCACCAGCTAGGCCGAATACTTCACCTGGAGCGATGTCGAAGCTTACGTTGTTACACGCACGAACATCGCCAGACTCTGTGATGTAATCCACGCATAAGTTGCGGATAGAAATTAGTGGTTCAGACATGATTATTTATCTCCGCTCCAAAGTGCATTTTGTGGTGGTAGTTCTGGTTCACGTTCTTCTTTGTCTTGTGCTGCTAGTTTCTTCCAACGCTTCATGCCTTTGTGAGAACGCAGTTGCGGGTTAGCAATTTCATCGACAGCGAAGTTAAGTAGAGCAAGACCAGTTACAAGTAGTGTCAGTGCGATACACGGAGCCAACAGTTCCCACCAAGCGCCAATCAGCATTGATGAAGAGGTTTGAACGTTGTAAAGCATGATGCCCCAGCTGATTGTGTTCGGGTCACCAAGACCTAGGAACGAGATCGTTGCTTCCATCATGATTGCGTACATCACCGAACCGATGAAGCTTGCGCCAACGATAGAGATAAGGTTTGGCAGAATCTCTACGAAGATGATGCGGAATGAAGATTCACCCAAAACTTCAGCGGCTTTTACAAACTCTTTTTCACGCAGTGCCAAGGTCTGGGAGCGAACAACACGAGCGCCCCAAGCCCAGGACATAAAGCCGATAACCAAGGTTATGGTGAGTGGCCCTGCCTCACCGATAAAGGCTGCTACTACGAACAGTAATGGGTATTGAGGGATTACCAGCATGATGTTCATTGCGGCTGTTAGAACGTCATCGACACGGCCTCCGAAGTAGCCCGCAGAAACACCAATAACAGTGGCGAGTAAACATACGGTTAGACCCGCACCAAAACCTACAGCAAGAGATACGCGTGCGCCGTATACCACTTGAGACCAAACGTCACGACCCATACGAGTTGTGCCTAGTACGTGGTCTGCCTTTTTAGACATGATCAATGTACGACGGTCGTCTGCTAGGTTTTGAGCAACCCAGCCATCAGGGTTAGTTTGGGCAGACTTCACCACGAAACCAGGGTATTCGTGTGGGTTGCCTGTACGCTTGTCTGGTACATGTTTGGTGATTAATGGAGCTGCAATCGCGCCAAGAATAAAAATACTTAGGATGATGACGCCTGTTAGGGCCATCGGGTTACGCCAAATGAGTTTTAGAAAGTCTTTCATGATTATTTACCACCCTTACGAAGACGAGGGTCAAGAACAACGTAAAGCATGTCTGCAACTAGGTTAAAGAACAGCATGAATAGCGTCATGATAAGCAGCTGACCTTGCAGTACTTGGTAGTCACGAGCGTTAATTGCGTTGAAAAGTACGCTGCCAAGACCTGGATAGTTAAAGATGATTTCGATAATTAACTGACCACCGATTGCCATACCTAGCGACATTGAAAGGGCTGTCACACTTGGTAGCATCGCGTTACGAGCTGCGTAGTTGAATACTACTCGGTTTTCGCTCAGGCCTTTGCCTTTCGCCATGGTGATGTAGTCTTCGGCTAATAGGTTGATCATGTTGTTACGCATGTTTACTAGGAAGCCACCAATTTGAACAACAGAAGCACAGAACAATGGTAAGAAGGCGTGGTAAGCGACATCTTTGATGAATGCCCAGCTTGTCCAATCAGGCATGGTACCTGCGGTGTAGGCATAACCGGTTGGGAACCACTTCAAGCCAATTGCAAAGGTAAATAGTGCAATCATCGCGATAACAACTTGAGGAACAGCTTGTAGAATCAGCATCCCTGGCGTTACGAAGGCATCGTATTTACTGCCGCGTTTCCACGCTGCGAAAATACCTAGGATCGAACCAATCGAGAAAGAAAGAATAACTGCGGTGCCGGCTAAGAAAAGCGACCAACCGAATGCTCCACCCAACAGTGTGTTTACAGAAAGTGGGTAGAATTGAATTGATGTACCAAGTTCCCAGCTAAGAATGTTCTTCATGTACGCTACGTATTGAACCAGTAGGCCACCATCAACGAAGCCTAATAGTTCTTTCATTGCAGCAATACGCTCTGGAGTAACTTGTACAGAAGCGTTCGCAAACATCATGGTAACGGGGTCACCAGGCATTGCTCTTGGAATAATAAAGTTTAACGTCGCAGCAACTAATAGCGCGACAAAATAAAATGACAAACGTCTTAAAAAATAACCCATAACTCACACCTTACTCACCCAGATTGTTTCCCTGTTTCTGGATTCAGGTCGCTCCTAGCGAAATTTGGAACGAAAAATCCCCTGACGACTAGCGCCATACTTTCAATTGAGAGTGTGGGGATTTTTATAAGCGGCGTAAGAGGTTACGCCGCAAGGATTGAACGATTACTTATTTAACTGGTTTTAGGTCCAGTACATGAAGTAGACGCTCTGGAATACCAGCCCAAATGTTTGGACGGCCTTTTGGATTTTCTTCGTTCCACCAACCAGTGAAGCGAGTTGTGTTGTATTGGTACATGTAAGCACCAGACATCACAGGGATTGTCACTTGGTCTGCAGCGATGATTTGCTGAATACCGTGTGCAATGTCTAGCTGTTCGTTCTTATCAGCTGTTTTGTAGAAGCTGTTTAGAAGACCATCTAGCTTGTCGTTTTTGTAGAAGTGCATAGCGAAACGAGGCATACCATCACCAGATTGTAGTGATGAGTTGTAAGCACTATTCCAGTACGTGTATGGATCCGCACCGTGGAAGTAGTTTGTGTATGCTACATCGTATGTACCTTCAAGCATTGCTTGGTTGTAAACAGAGAAGTCAGGTGTACGAGCTTTCGCTTTAATACCGATTTCGTTCAGCTGTTCTACCGCTAGTTGAACTGTGTTGTTGAAGTCAGTCCAGCCGTTTGGCGATTGAATCATTAGTTCAAAAGACTTGCCTGATGGAGTGTCAACAAAACCATCTTTGTTTACATCTTTGAAGCCAGCGTCAGCAAGAAGCTTCTTCGCGCCTTCAGCGTTGTATGTGTTGAAGCCTTTGTACTTATCGTGAGTTTTTTCATCAGACCAAGCTTCAAACGCGTAGCCAAGACCCGATGCGAAATCGTTCACAGTACCGCCGCCGTAGAATGCGATGTCGATGATAGTTTGACGGTCAAGAGCCATAGAGAAAGCACGACGGAAATCAACGTTGCTCAATGCTTCATGCTTCGCAGCATCAGGGTGCTTGAAGTTAACGATGAATGCTTGTGTGCCTGCTGGCGGGTACCAGTAGTGGTGTTTAGGGCTAGCTGCTGCGTATGTACGGTCGATATCAGGAACGAAAGAAGACGTCCAGTCCATTTCACTGTTTACAACTTTACCTAGGAATTGGTCGTTGTTCGCAATTTGTGGAACACGTAGACAGTCAACATCTAGGTTGTCTGCATCCCAGTAGTTCGGGTTTGCACACTGGATGTATAGTTGCGCTGTAAACGTATCGATTTCTGTAAATGGACCAGAACCTACCGGATTCTCATTGGTAAACGTTGATGGATCTTTAACGTCTTTCCAGATGTGCTTAGGTACTACAGGTACTTTAGCAATCTCATAAGGTACGTTTGAGTTTGCTTCTGTTAGGGTGAACTTAACTTGGTTGTCGTTCAGTTTTTCTACAGAAGTTACCCAAGAGTTGATACCAGATTGGTCAAGCTCTGGCTTCTCTTTTACAAGGTTGAAAGAAAAAACAACATCATCAGCAGAGAAAGTTTCTCCGTCAGACCATTTAACACCCTTACGAATGTCGAAAACAACGCTCATCAGATCATCTGACATCTTGAAGTTTTCAGCTAGACGGAACACTGGAGTGTTACCGTGCATTTCGTTAAATACTACTAGCGGCTCATACATGAAGTCAGTTGTAGTATGTAGGTTAGTAGCACCAAGGTACGGGTTAAAGTTACGTACGAATGTAGTGTACTCTTTCGGGTGAACTGTCAGTTCACTGCGTTCTGCAGCTGTTGCTACTGATGCAAAACCTGTTGTAGCAGTTGCAATAATTGCTGTTGCTATTGCTGTTTTTTTTATATTGGCAAGCATAGCTGTTCCTTACTATTTGCTTTCATTTCACTAATGGATTGAATGTTATCTGTCGCTAAATTGTTTAGTAGATACACACTCTGGTTAAAGGCCTACCTCTTCTTCGTTGCTCCAGATTCATCGTTGATTCTGAGAAGTGGTAAGAGTGGCCTGTAGGCCTTTGGCAGGAGTAAGAAAACACCTTATCGATGAATTAATCAAACTCGTTTCCCGTCAAAAACGTTAAAATTAGATAATCCCACGTCATTAACGTCAAAATGGGTTGCTTTGGTGGTTTTTTGTGCGTAATTGTTAAGGTGATGTGACTCGCATTTGGTTTTGTGGTAATTGTTGATTGTAAGTGATCACTAACTTTAAAGGCTTTTTATTATAATGCTTTACCATTCGTTGGTATAATTGTAGATCTCGGTCACTTCCCAGTTTTACGTTAAATTTCCCTAGAAAATTAAATCTGCCGTTCTGTTGTGACTCGCTTCTCAAACTGCAACAAAGAGTCGGAGGAATGTGAAATTCAGCCAAGAATAGGGCTCAAAATAGCGATTGGATTCGTGATTGTTTAAGCTTGAGTAACGTGTCATTTTGCTTGTTTAAAGCAGTGAAAAAAGTGTATTTGGATTGACGATATTGTGCTTTGAGTGAGAAAAGTACGTACAAAAAAGCCCACGCTAGGTGGGCTCGATTACTCAAAGTATTGTGATGTTGGTTCAGGGATTAACTGGTCAGTAGTTTCTGTAGCTTATCTCTTAGCATCTCAATATGCGTCCTTTCTGGCGTCTGTTCTTTACAGTGTTCCAGTATGAATTCGATTGAGCTCAGTACCGTTCGCCAGCGAGGCGTTTTCGGTAGCGTTTCTACGCGTAGATATTTGTCTAGCGTTCGCGTTTGTAGCGTACTGCGGTCTAAGTAGACCCGCCACAAACCACTTTTCTCTGCGAAAGCAAATTTGGTTTCACCAGTCACCGATTCCCAGTAGATGATGGCATTTGTCATCGCATCGACCAGTACTTCACGCATCAACTCTTGTTTGTTTTTCCCTTCTCCGGTTGCCTTATCAGCAAGACGCGTAAACTCACCACCAAGCTCTTTCAATTGTTGCAGTTTGTCCTTATCACCTTCAAAGGCATAACTAGAAAGCGCTTCAACCGCTGTTTCAAGGTTATTGATTCGGTTGGAGTTAACACCACCACCGACATTGAAGATATACATGGTGTCGAGCCCAGAACCCTCTGGCAGCTTAAGGATGTCACTTGGTATGCGCTGACGGGTATCGTCAATATAGATGTCGATATCACCACAATAGTGCGCCTGTTCCACCTTAAGGTATTTAGGTGCAATGATCTCGTCGGCCATAGAGCGCTTAAGTTGTTCCTGTCCGCGTCTGAATAGTTTTGCCGCCGCTTCGTTGGCAAAGCGAATACGTTGGTCATCACGAATACAGATGATGGCTTCAGGTGCCGATTCTAGTTGCTCTAATAAGCGCCCTTGAGTTTCTAACAAGTTAGCTTCAACCATAGCTCTGTGTTTGAGCTCGAGTTGCAGTTGGTCATTTTCAAGGCGTCTCTGTTCAGCTTTACTTGCTGATAGATGCGCTGTAATTCGAGCCGCCAGTTCTTGTTTGTTGAACGGTTTAGACAAGTAGTCATTGGCACCTGCTTCGAAACCTCGAACACGGTCTTCTGCCTGGTTGAGTGCCGTTAGCATGATTATTGGCAATTGAGCATGGTCATATTGCTTTCTCAGAGCTTCACAAACCTGATAGCCGCTCATACCTGGCATCATGATATCGAGCAGAAGCAGCTCTGGCTTCTCTTTTTCAATCAGTTCAATGGTTTCCGGACCGTCACATGCAGTACGTACTCGATAACCTTCTAACTTCAAGAAGCTGTCTAATACTCGCAGGTTAACCGGCTCATCATCGGCGATAACCAGTAACGGGCCATCTGGGTTTTCACTGATAACACTGTTTTCTTGTTGGCTGTTATCTATTAAATCGGGCGCTTGGAAGTGCGAGTAATGACCAGATTCGTTGTAACTGTCCAGCTCATCTTGAGTAGCTAGGGGCAGGGTAAAGCTAAACGTAGTGCCAAGCATTGGTTGGCTACTTACGTACAGTGAACCGCCCATTAGCTCGATCAACTGACGACTGATCGATAATCCAAGCCCTGCACCTTGGCGGTAGTTACTCGCATCTTGGCCTGCTTGAATCAATGGTTCAAAGATGTGCTCAAGGTACTCGGCCGGTATACCTTGGCCTGTATCGACAACTTGTACACGAATGTTGTCATCGATAACGCTGGCAGAGATAACGATCTTACCTTCTGAGGTGTACTTGATGGCATTGCCGACCAAGTTATACATCACTTGCTCAAGTCGTTGAGGATCCGATGAAACCAGCCCTAAATCACTTGGGACTTGGTTAATGATGCGGATTGGCTTGTTACCTAACAGGTGATGAGATAGCTCTAATACCAAGCTGGTGGCAGCAGACAAATCAACAGCTGACTTCTTAATGTCTAAGCTGCCATAGCGCATTTTGTGGTAATCAAGTAGATCATCAACCAAGGTTGCTAATCGCTGACCGCTATTGATGATGATATCCAATTGATACTTCTGGTTAGCAGGGATGGGGCCGTTCGCACCGGATATCAGCGCTTCAGCAATACCCACCATGCCATGTAGTGGTGTTCTCAATTCGTGTGAAGTAGTAGCTAGGAACTCATCTTTGAGTTTGTTCGCCAGTTGCAACTCTTCGTTTTGCTTCTGGATTGTCTTAAGGTTGTCTTCAAGTTCATCGTTTTGGTTTTTGATGAGCTGCATTTTTTCACGAATCGAGCGCTGCATTCTCTCGAAGCTCACCGCGAGTCGGCCTATTTCATCTTTGCGTTCGGTATTGATCATGGTTTCATCGAGATCACCCGCAGATACTTTCTCGGCAGCCCACGTCAGTTTGAGTAGTGGGGATGTGATGAAGTTAGACAGATAGTGCGATGCAACGACTACCAGAATGATCGCCGTTAGCATCACGATCACGAAGATCTTTTCTAACTGATGAATACGAGCAAACGCCTCTTTTTCTGGCAGCTCTACGACAAGAGCCCATGTTGCGTATTTCAGCTCAATTGGTGTATATGCTGCGATGATCGCTTGATCTAGGGTGTTGTCGAAGGTGCCAACCGCTGTTTCGCCAGCCAATGCTTTATCGACAACATCTAAGCTCAAGTTGATAGATTCTTGTGAATGAGCAAGGCTACGCGGCAGGTGATCATCACCTACAAGCAGAGTTTGAATATTCGAACTCTTGTTGAGATCCGCAATCAGCTTAGTAATGCCGTTGATAGGTAATCTAAACATCGCGTAACTGTGTAGGTAGCCCTGTTGAACGATAGGTGCACCTAGCCATGCGGTCTGTTTACCGTTCTCGTCTTTAAAGTCCGACACAATAACAGGCGTGTAATCCTCATTAGACTTACGGTGATCGGTGACATCTTTAGCGAGCCGTTGAAAGGTAACGCCTAGGTTTGAATCTTTGTATTTACCTGTCAGCAAGTTAGTGCCGTAATCGTCATTTTTAAAGACGGAGTAAGCAACGTTACCGTTGATATCAACCAATAGAATATCGTCAAAATCGGAGCGTTTAAGCAACTCTAGGTAAGCGTTATGGTAGCGCTTGTGCAGTAGGCGGTAACGCTCACTGCCAATGAAGCTACTGGATTCAGGAAGAATCGATGTTTTGATTTGATCGCCCGATCCTTGAATGTAGCGTTGCTGCGCATTACTGCGTGCTTCGTCAATATCTAACCCTAGACGTTGGAATGCATTGATCAAACCATAGAATCGGCCGCCACTGGCATTGGCTAGTTCAGAGCGAACAAAGCCCATCACTTGGGATTCTTGAGCTTGTAGGTAGTCGACAATCTGTTGCTGCTTAGTATCACGGACTGAAACAAGGTGTGAGGTGCTTTGTTCCTGAAGGTCCTGACTGTGCGATTGAAGGAAAAAGATCGCGATAAGTGTCACTGGGGTAATACTGAGGACAAGAAATGCCAGCATTAGGGTATTTTGAAGGCGCTTAAACTTCTGCTTACGATAAAATCTAAACATAAATTGGGTACTACTTTCCTTTGATGTACTGCTAAAAGGGGCGAAAACAAGTACAGAGAATAGAATTAATGGTTTCCAATTTAACGAAATTAACGAGTTTTTTTACTTTGACAAGTAAGTGGTATTTAAAGCGTGTGCAAAAGCTCACTTTTATAGAGTTTTGATAAAAATATGAACAGACAGCGCAGATAATGACACTGCGCTGTGCTAGAGATGCTACTTACTTGCGTGGTAGATCGCGAATTTGGTGGTCTTATTTAGAGTCGCGCATTTTCCAAACGCTTGCTCAATAATTGGGATGTATTTTAAGAAACTGTTCGCAACAATAATCATCTCACCAGAGCGCTTCAAATGCTTAGGGGCCTGAGCAAGTAAGGTCTCAGTCGCGCTGTAGCTAGTGTCTAAACCAGAATGGAATGGTGGGTTACTGATGATGAATTGGTAGTCTTGTGCTGTATCAGAATAGACATCTGACGCGAAGACTTTACCTGTTAAACTATTTGCTTTCAGTGTGGCTTGGCTTGATGCTACGGCAAATGCACTGATGTCGCACATTTCTAGCTCAATATCTGGGTTACGAGATGCCATTACTGCGCCTAACACGCCTGCACCACAGCCAAAATCCAGTACCTTGCCTTTTAGTCTTGGCAGGGTATCCAATAGAAGTTGGCTACCAACATCGAACTCTCCGTGACTGAAGACGCCTGGAAGGCTTTTTACCGTGAGAGGTTGCTCATCAATGTTAACCGTGTAGGTCTTAAACCAGTCTTGTAAGTTGAACGCTTGTGGTTGCTCGAAGCACTGACCCCAGTAGAAAGAGCAGCGACGTGCTGAATCGTATTTAACGACTTTGCCGTAAGGCGCAAACATCTTCTCGATGCTTTTCACGCCTGAGCGGTTCTCACCAACCACGACGATTTCGGTATCTTTGCCTAGCTTAGCAAATAACATCGCCAACAGAAATTCCGCTTCCGCTTTGGCTTTCGGCCAGTAGAGCATCACTAAGTCAGCTTTGGTCTCTTCGGTAAACTCAGCACCGTAAAAACGTTGGATGCTGCTATAACCTTCAAGCTGACGGTAGTAGCTGTAATTAGAGGTGAACACAGAGACAGATTCACAATGCTTGGCTAATTCAACAGGGAATAAGTCTTCAGCCTCACCGGCAACTAAAACATGTTTGCCTTCAAAGTAGGCAAGTTGGCGCTCAGCAATCTGGCTTGGGGCAATATAAGCTGACATAGGACACTCTATTGAATCGTTAGCAAAAAATGAGGGCGGATTTTCGCATAATCCGCCCAAAGCTTGAAGTGTTTAATACTCGTTCGGCAAGTAAGTGATTGAAGAACGGTTTAACTCTTGTCTTGCTGGTTTAAAAAGTCCTTAAACTCTTCATCGTAGATGTTGAATAGGACGATAGTAATCGCAAAAATCAGCGGGCCGTAGATAAGACCAATTAGGCCAAACAGTTGAATACCCCCCAGTAGTGAGAAGAAAATCATTAGGGTGTTCATGCCTGCGCTGCCTTGCATTAGAAGCGGACGCAGAAGGTTGTCAATTGATCCAACAATTGCCACGCAGTAAACCGTTAGGAAAATTGCCCACGTAGTATCACCAGTTAGGAACAAGTAGGTCGCCGCTGGGATCCAGATTAGTGCTGTTCCCACAACAGGGATGAATGAGGCAAAGCCCATCATAGTGCCCCAGAATAGGCCTGGGAAACCTGCAATCCACATACCTAAACCGCCGGCAAAACCTTGCGCGATTGCTGTTAAGAATGAGCCCATTACTGCTGATTTCGATACTTGTTCTATCTCTGTTAGAAGCTTGTCTTCTTGGCTACGAGATAGCGGAAGAATATGACGAACCACACTGATGATTTTGTCGTGATCTCTTAATAAGAAGAACAGAACAAACAACATCAAGAAGAAGTCCATCAAGAAATTGGTTGCATCACCTAAGATTTTCGCACTAATGCCAACCAGTTTAGAGCCGAAGCTTGTCGCGAACTCACCCACCTTCTGTGCGATGGCTTGTGGTTCAATATTGTCGAAAGGCAGGTAGTTGTTCACGAATGACAGCGCTTTGACCACCAATGGGTGTGCGAACAGAGTTTGAATGCCGCCGTGTGTTACCCATTGGTAGGTGTTCTGAGAGAACAGGGAACCTTGCTGAACAATTGCTGCGAATACTGCCAATAAAGGGATAACAATAATGAAAGTCAGGATGATACAAGACAGCAAAGAGACGATGTTTTCTTTATTAGGTATCTTTTTTTCAAGCCACTCATGGATTGGGAACATCAATAGTGAAATGATAAAGGCCATCACAATTGAGTTAACGTACGGCTCAATAAGCAAGTAACAAGCATAAGCCGCCGCAAGTAGGGCGATGATGATCACCCAGTGGCTGGAATTGATTTTAATTTTTTCTGACACGGTAATGGTCTCTATATTTGCGTTCTGAGTTTATAATGGCTGCAAAACAGAGAGTTAGCAATGAGGAGTTTTGATTATGGGATGCTGTGATAAAGATAAGAAATGCCAAGACGAACAACAGCAAACAAAAAAAGAGATCCCTTGGTTCAGAATGTTCCTGGGTACGCTGATGTTGTTGGTTTTTCTTTTCTGGGAACGTTAGACGTTTTTCGTCAAGTTTTCGAACAAATTGACGCGTAATCTAAGCGGAAATATTCGAGTTTAATTAAGTCGATGCATTAAAAAGGGCTGCGTTAATGCAGCCCTAAATTCAATCGGTTAGCGACTTATAAAGTGCTTTCGATTATTTGCTTTCAGCAGCAATGATAGCAAGAGAACGGTCAGCGGCTTCTAGTGTCGCATCCAGCTCTTTTGAACCATGAGCAAGAGAAGTAAAGCTTGCTTCGAATGCTGAAGGAGCAAGGTAAACACCGTGATCCAGCATTAGGTGGAAGAAGCGCTTGAAGCGTTCTACATCACACTTAGTTACATCTTCGTAGCACGTCACCGTTTCTTGGTCTGTGAAGAAGAAACCAAACATACCACCAACTTGGTGTACTAGCATTGGGATGCCGTGCTTGTCAGCAAGTTGCTTGAAGCCATTCGCTAGCTGCTTAGTTTTTGAAGCTAGACGCTTTTCGTTGCCTTCTTCACGTAGAAGGTTCAAACATGCGTAGCCAGCAGCCATTGCAACAGGGTTACCTGAAAGCGTACCTGCTTGGTAAACTGGGCCTGTAGGAGCGATGTATTGCATTACTTCTTTACGACCACCAAAAGCACCCACAGGCATACCGCCGCCGATCACTTTACCAAGACACGTTAGGTCTGGCTTGATGTTGTAGTAAGCCTGCGCACAGCCTTCAGCAACGCGGAAACCTGTCATTACTTCATCAAAGATTAGCAATGCACCTTCTTGGTCACAGATTTCACGTAGACCTTCGTGGAAGCCCTCTACTGGTGGGATACAGTTCATGTTGCCCGCAACTGGTTCAACGATGATGCACGAGATCTCGCCTTTGTTTGCTGCGAACAGCTCACGTACTGAATCTAGGTTGTTGAAGGTTGCAGTCAGCGTGTGCTTAGCAAAATCAGCTGGAACGCCTGGTGAGCTTGGCTGACCTAAAGTCAGTGCACCAGAACCGGCTTTTACAAGTAGGCTGTCTGCGTGGCCGTGGTAGCAGCCTTCAAACTTAAGAATTTTGTCACGACCAGTGAAGCCACGAGCAAGACGAATCGCACTCATTGTTGCTTCTGTGCCTGAGCTCACCATACGTAGCTGTTCCATTGATGGAACCATCTCAGATACAAGCTCAGCCATTTTGATTTCAGTTTCGGTTGGAGCACCGAAGCTAAGGCCGCGTTGAGCTGCTTCAATAACCGCATCACGGATAACAACGTGGTTGTGACCAAGGATCATTGGACCCCAAGAGCCAACGTAATCGATATATGCTTTACCATCAGCATCAAAAATAAGTGGGCCATCAGCGCGTTCAACGAAGATTGGAGAACCACCTACGCCATTGAATGCACGAACTGGAGAGTTTACGCCACCAGGAATAGTTTGCTGTGCTTTTTCGTACAGCTCTGCTGATTTGGTCATTGATATATCCTCTTTTGACTGTCGGACCAATTGGCACGCATTGTACCTATCCCTAATCCAACTAGGAATGCTTTCGCCCAGATAATCACCCGAATCTGGTTGTTTTGTGTGGTTACACGTTTTAATTGCCAGATATTGACGAGTTTACAACAGTAAAAGGAAGGATCCGGTGGTGAATACTTGAACGTTTCAGTCAGGTATTAGATAATCACCCGAATATAAGAAAATACTCAACAACTATGGTCTCGAATTAGATTTGTATCATGTTGTTTTTGACACAGGTAAGAGAGGTTGTCGTGAGCGAAGTAAATATCCCATTGTCTTTTTCTGATGCAGCAGCTACCCGCGTACAAACGCTAATCGCTGAAGAAGAAAACCCAGAACTAAAACTACGTGTATACATTACAGGTGGTGGTTGTAGTGGTTTCCAATACGGCTTCACATTTGATGAAAAAGTAAATGATGGCGACACTACGATTGTAAATAGCGGTGTAACGCTGGTTGTTGACCCAATGAGCCTACAATACCTTATGGGCGGCATGGTTGATTACACAGAAGGCCTAGAAGGCGCACGCTTCTTTGTGAACAACCCGAACGCTACAACAACATGTGGTTGTGGCGCATCATTCAGCGTATAGCTTGAAAGATAGCTAGAGTTAAAAGACAGCTTTAGCTGAAAGCTACACCAGAAGGTTGTAAACGCCGAACTTATGTTCGGCGTTTTTGTTTTTATATCCCCAAATTTCTCTTCATAACAAAGCTCGGTTCTGAACAAGGCACTTGTTTTTCACGCAGCTTCAAAATTGATAAGACACATTAAGTCATTGCTTTTAAAACCATTCCAACCCTCTATTTTGACATTTTTAGTACACGGCATATTTTTTAAACTGTCGATAGCGTCCAACTTCGTTTGATTTTGGTCTGTTAAGGTTACCTATGTGTATCAGGAAGTTGCACATGACAGTGTTAAGCCATTTAGCGCGCCTTAATCACATCGGACAAAAGGATTTGTTATGCCCACTCTATCTTCTAACTCACCACTTTTTCAGAAACTGAAACAGCCGTGGCTGGTGTCTCTGATTTTAGTGATGTTGTTGTCTATCTGGCTTGGTTTAGGGGGGGGGCAGGCAGAAGAGTCGCCAGAGAAAAAAGCGACAGAAATCCCGTTAGCCAAAGTTTCCTTTCAAACCTTCACCTCATCACCCACCTTTAAAACCATTGATTTATACGGTCGAACGGCACCCGATAGGCATGCTCGATTAGGCGCGGAAGTCGCGGGAAAGATTGTTCGATTGAACGTTGTGAAAGGCGATGCGGTTAAAGCAGGGCAGGCTATTGCTCAGATTGATAAAGGTGACTTGGAAATACAGTTAGAGCGTGCAACGGCTCTGTATCGTTTAAAGCAGAAAGAGTTCAAAGCAGCGCAATCACTGAAGAAAAGAGGTCTGCAAGGTGAGATCGCCTACACCACAGCAGAGGCTTCGTTAACGGAAGCAAAAGCCATGATGCGCAATGCGGAATTGGCTTTAAAGAATACCGTTATTAGCTCGCCTTTTTCGGGTGTGGTTCAAGATTTGATGGTCGAGTTGGGTGACTTTGTTGGGGTTGGCGATCCGGTTGCGGGCGTGATTGACCTTGATCCTTTGGTTATTGAGGCCGATGTCAGTGAACGTCATATCCAGCATTTGTTAGTTAACCAGTCTGCCTTGGTTCGCTTGCTAGGAAGAGAAGAGGCGGAAGGGCGCTTGCGTTATGTGTCTCGAATTTCTTCGGCCTCAACTAATACTTTTCCAATCGAAATTGAAATCGATAACTCTGAAGGCCTACTGCCTGCAGGTGTCAGCGCTGAAGTGAAGCTCAACCTCGAAACAAGGGATGCTATCAAAGTCACACCTGCGATGTTGGCTTTGGATGAGGCGGGTAACCTTGGGGTCAAAACGTTGGTTTCAGTCGATGACTCACCAGTTGTGAAATTTGTCGGTATTCAACTAGTGAAGGCAGAGCAAGATGGTGTGTGGCTCACAGGTTTAGGTCAACGGGTCGATATCATCACCGTCGGACAAGGGTTTGTGCGTGATGGTGATTTGGTGATTGCGGTTGAGCAAGGTGCTGAACTCTCAAACGTAACAACTGAGTAGGAGATAACTGATGTATTCAATTATTGATGCAGCCTTGTCTCGTGCTCGAACAATGCTCTCTCTTTTGGCGCTCATCTTGGTTGCAGGTGTCATTACCTATATCACGATACCCAAAGAGTCGAGCCCTGACATTACCATCCCGATTATCTACGTTTCAGTCGGGCACCAAGGGATCTCGCCAACCGATGCCGAACGTTTATTGGTTAGGCCTATCGAGCAAGAATTAAGGTCGATTGAGGGCGTAAAAGAGATGACGGCAACCGCAGCGGAAGGCCACGCCTCTGTGGTGTTGGAGTTTAACGTTGGAGTCGATCTAACAAAGGCAATGGCGGATGTGCGTGATGCCGTTGATCTCGCCAAACCAAAGCTACCAGAAGACAGTGATGAACCGACCGTAAATGAAGTCACACTCGCTTCTGAGCAGCCAGTACTTTCTGTTGTGCTGTTCGGGACTGTACCGGAACGTACTATCGTACAAATTGCCCGAGAAGTGGGAGATAAACTCGAAAGCTATCGCCAGATATTAGAGGTCGATATTGCGGGTGATAGGGAGGATATCGTTGAAATCATCGTTGACCCGCTATTGATGGAGAGTTACAGCCTAGATCAAGCGGATATCTACAACCTGATCGCTTTGAACAACCGAGTGGTTGCCGCGGGTTTTGTTGATACGGGCTATGGTCGTTTTTCGGTCAAAGTCCCTTCGGTGTTTAATTCCTTAAAGGATGTGCTTGAGCTACCTATCAAAGTGGATGGTAAGCAAGTGGTGACATTTGGTGATGTGGCTACTGTTCGTCGAGCGTTTCGAGATCCAGAGAGTTTTGCGCGTTTAGATGGTAAATCTGCGGTGGTGTTGGATATCAAAAAGCGTGCAGGCGAGAACATCATCGAAACGGTTGAGTTAGTCAAAGCTGTAATGGCCGGGGCTCAGCAGCAAGCAGAATGGCCAAATAACCTGTTGGTCAAATACACCTGGGATGAATCGAAAGATGTGAAGATCATGCTAAATGATCTGCAAAACAATATTCTATCCGCCATCATCCTGGTGGTGATCGTAATCATCGCGATTCTTGGCGTGCGTACTGCTTTGTTAGTCGGCATTTCAATTCCGGGTTCATTCTTGACCGGACTATTGGTTCTGTCTGTATTTGGCTTAACCGTTAACATAGTGGTGCTGTTCTCTTTGATTATGGCGGTCGGGATGTTGGTTGACGGTGCGATTGTGGTAACTGAATTTGCCGATAGGCGGATGCAAGAAGGGGAAGGGCGTAAAGCAGCCTATCGAGATGCGGCTAAGCGAATGGCATGGCCAATAACCGCATCAACGGCTACAACCTTGGCGGCGTTTGCTCCACTCCTGTTTTGGCCTGATGTAACAGGCGAATTCATGAAGTTCCTTCCATTAACTCTGATCGCTACGTTAACTGCCTCATTGATTATGGCGCTGTTGTTTGTGCCCGTGTTAGGTGGTTTGATTGGCAAACCGCAATACGTCTCGTCTCAGAGCCAAGCTCGAATGGTGGCTTTGCATAATGGGGATTTCTCACAGGCGACAGGCTTAACCAAGGCGTATTACCACACACTTTCTATTGCGATTAAGCATCCCTTTAAGATTTTTTGTAGTGCGATACTGCTCGCGGTTGCGGTTGGTTTCACGTATTCAAAAGCGGGGCTCGGTGCTGAGTTCTTCCCTGAAGTTGATCCGCCATTCTTTAATGTCAAAGTTCGCTCTCATGGCGATCTTTCTATTCAAGAAAAAGATGACATCATGCGCGATATTGAACAGATGATGCTGAATCATGATGAGTTCGATACCGTTTATACGCGAACCGGTGGTGACGACCAGATTGGTTTGATTTCGATAACGCCCGTCGATTGGCAATACCGCCGCAGTGTTAAAGCGATCATTGATGAATTAAAGGTGCAAACCGATCAATACGCTGGTGTCGAGATTGAATACAAGTTCCCTGATGCAGGACCTCCGGTTGAAAATGACTTAGTGATTGAGCTATCTGCCAAAACGCCAGAGCAGCTCAATCAGGCGGCTAAGATCGTAAGAGGTTGGGCGGATGGTAATCAAGCACTGACTAATATCAGTGATACTGCAAGCAAAGACGGTATTGATTGGAAGGTGGATATTCGCCGCGACGATGCCGCGCGTTTTGCAGCAGACGCGACCTTGGTTGGCAATACCGTTCAATTTGTCACTAACGGATTAAAGATTGGTGATTACCTGCCTGATGACTCATCAGAAGAGGTCGATATCTTGGTGCGTTACCCGAATGATAAAAGGGATATCGGACGCTTTGACCAGCTGAGAGTGAAAACGCCAGCTGGCTTGGTGCCGATCACCAACTTTGCTCAGATTGTTCCCGACCATAAGCAAGATACGATTAAACGTCTCGATGGTAAGCGAGTCGTCAACATCATGGCAGATATGGAAGAAGGGTATAACCTTGCTTTAGAACTACCAAAGATCGAGCAAGCGCTAGGTGAATTAGGGCTTCCGGATAGCGTTGACTTTCGTATTCGTGGTCAAAACGAAGAACAAGAGAACTCGTCAGCCTTTTTACAAAGCGCGTTCTTGGTGGCACTAGCGGTGATGGCTTTGATTCTGATTACTCAGTTCAATAGTTTCTATCAGGCGTTCTTGATTCTAAGTGCAGTGTTGTTCTCAACGGTTGGTGTGTTCGTTGGTTTACTTATCTTCCAGCGCCCGTTTGGCATCGTGATGTCCGGTATTGGGGTGATTGCGCTGGCTGGTATAGTGGTGAATAACAACATCGTGCTGATCGATACTTATAACCAATTGATTAAAAGAGGCTTGGATAAGCGAGATGCGATTCTGAGAACCGGTGTTCAGCGTTTAAGGCCAGTAATGCTCACGACGGTCACCACCATTTTAGGTTTGATGCCGATGGTGCTAGAAATGAATATCGACTTGATTAATCAAAAGATAGAATTTGGTGCGCCGAGCACGCAATGGTGGTCGCAACTCGCTACGGCAATTGCGGGAGGTTTGGCATTCGCGACAGTATTGACCTTGGTCCTGACCCCTTGTCTATTAATGTTAGGTCGAGATAAGAAGCCGGAAAAATAGTAGATACAGTGGTTCGATGAACATAAAAAAGAGCGCCTTGATGGGCGCTCTTTTAGTTGGTTTATATGGCTATCAATCTAATTGGTCGCTAGTAGCCTAATTAGTCGCTAGCAACTGGCCGTATCGCTCTAGATTATTCAGTCGAATATCTGAGTTCGCAATAAATGTTGCTTTTGCTTTACCCGTTAAAGACTTAGATTGAGGCAACTTCACGGTACGCGCATTCTTATGTACGCCATTAACCAAGAATTCATAGTGTAAGTGCGGGCCAGTAACTCGGCCTGTACCACCCAAAGTACCAATGGTTTGGCCTTGTTTTACGCGCTGACCAGTTTTCACCATACGTCGCTTCATGTGTAGGTACTTGGTGATATAAGTGTTGCTGTGGCGAATGAACACGTAGTTACCATTGAATTGGTTGTACCCAGACTTCTGCACGATACCGTCACCGGCTGCCCAGATAGGTGTGCCAACAGGAGCTGCGTAGTCAGTGCCGCGGTGAGCGCGAACCTTACCGGTTACTGGGTGTCTTCTGGTAGGATTAAAGTTCGATGTTACGCGACGAAAATCAATTGGTGAGCGCAAGAACGCTTTCTTCATCGCACGACCATTTTCGTCGTAGTAGTTACCAGTTTTATCGTCCAATACCGCGGTAAATGAATCACCTTGGTTTTTGAACACTGCCGCCATGATCTTGCCGCGACCAATCACTTCGCCTTCAACCACTTTCTCTTGATACAAGATTTTGAAGCTGTCGTTTTTACGAATATCTAGCGCAAAATCGATATCCCAACCAAAGATACCTGCCAGTTCCATAATTTGGTTTGCGGTTAAACCTGCGCTTACACCAGCGTTCCAGAAATTAGAGGTGATATTAGCTTCGGCATAGTTGTATTGGTATGCCACTTCTTTTTTGTCGAAGCTAGAGGAGAAAGAATCGCCAGACTTAGTGATCTTGAAGCTTTCAAACGCACTAAGTTGTCGTTTTAACTGAATAAGGTCGTTGTTTTCATCGAAGCCGAATTGCAAGACATCACCAGGCCTTAGATTAGACAACTGCTTCTTAATATCATTATTGGTATTGAGTAGCGTGATCAGCAGGCGGTATGAAAGGCCAATACGCTCGAATAAAACAGAGGTACTTTCGCCTGAACGAACGGTGTATTTTTCCCAATTGAGTACTGCCGTCGGTGGAGCGTCACTTGAGCTAATAAGCGCAGAGGCATTGATTGTCAGTGGGTAATGTTTTCCCACAACTAAAGCACCCGAATCGTCACGCAAACTGTTGACGTCGGGGAGTAAGAAAATCGCGACGAAAATTATGGCACTAAAAAATGCGATAAAAGCCCGGTGCAAAATAGGAAGGCGTGCAAAAATAGACAACATGTTCCGGTTCGTTCTGTAAATATTATGAAAATCGACGACGGAATAGTGTAACTGGTTTCAAAATACATCGCTATTCAAGTAAGATGTCTAATTAATGTATTTTTGCCAAATCTGTGGGAGTGAACAAGAATGGCGAGTATTGAAGCTGCACTAGCCGAGATCAAACGTGGCGTAGAAGAACTGATTCCAGAAGACGAACTGATTGCAAAACTAAAAGAAGGTCGTCCTTTACGCATTAAGCTGGGTGCCGATCCAACCGCTCCAGATATCCACCTAGGCCATACGGTTATCTTTAACAAGCTTCGTGCTTTCCAAGAGCTTGGTCATGAAGTGACATTCCTTATCGGTGATTTCACTGCAATGGTTGGTGACCCATCAGGTAAGAACTCAACGCGTCCACCACTAAGCCGTGAAGACGTACTGAAGAATGCTGAAACTTACAAAGAGCAAGTATTCAAGATTCTAGATCCTGAGAAAACGCAAATTCGTTTCAACTCTGAATGGCTATCTGAGCTTGGTGCTGAAGGCATGATTCGTCTTGCTTCTAACCAAACTGTTGCTCGTATGCTTGAGCGTGATGACTTCAAAAAGCGTTACGCTGGTGGTCAACCGATCGCAATCCACGAATTCATGTACCCACTTCTACAAGGTCACGACTCTGTTGCACTAGAGAGCGACGTTGAGCTTGGCGGTACTGACCAGAAGTTTAACCTTCTAATGGGTCGTGAACTGCAAAAAGCAGCAGGTCAAAAACCACAAGCGGTACTGATGATGCCACTACTTGTTGGTCTAGACGGCGTTAAGAAGATGTCTAAGTCTGCGCACAACTACATCGGTATCAGCGAAGCACCAAGCGAGATGTTTGGTAAGATCATGTCTATCTCTGACGATCTAATGTGGAGCTACTACGAGCTACTGTCTTTCCGTCCTCTTGAAGAAGTTGCGGAACTGAAAGCTGGCGTTGATGCAGGTAAGAACCCGCGTGACGTTAAAGTACTTCTTGCTAAAGAGATCATCGCGCGTTTCCATAGCGAAGCAGATGCTGATGCAGCAGAGCAAGAGTTCGTTAACCGTTTTGCTAAGAACCAAGTTCCTGATGAAATGCCAGAATTCGAATTCGAAGCTGGCCTGCCAATTGCGAACGTTCTAAAAGAAGCAGGTCTTGTAAACTCGACTTCTGATGCGATGCGTATGATCAAGCAAGGCGCGGCTAAGCTTGAAGGCGAGAAGATTGAAGACAGCAAATTCGTACCTGAAGCAGGTACTGCCGTTTACCAAGTAGGTAAGCGTAAGTTTGCTCGTATTACTATTAAGTAATAATGCACATCAATGATTGAGCCAAAGGCATCCACGGATGCCTTTTTTATTGACCGAAAGTTGACGAAACTTTGAAACGCCTATTGCTACACTATGCGCGCTGTCAAATTGACAGTAATTCTGGAGATTTTTATGAACAATACCGACCATCCTCCTAGTTTGAATGGAGAAGAATAACCTGTCTCGGTATTGATCTATTGTCCTGCCGTTCAGGTAGGGTATCTTTGTTTTTCCCCCTCATTCTTTTCCACACACTAGATTCTAACAAGTAGACACACCAGTAGCTTTCAGCTCTTGGTGCGCATAAATCTATAAATCTATGCTATTTGTTTTGATGGTCGTTACCTTTGCCAATCGGGAGATTCGCCATGACGGTAATGAACAACACTTTTTTATCTATTGAAGCTCTGTACTCAGAGCAAGACATCCAAGCTGTGTCGAATGCATTTCAACAGTACGGACGTGAACAACAAATTAACCTTTTGAACCGAATGCCGCTCGAAGATGCGGTGTTAGTGCTGGGGCAATGCTCTCTTAGTACGATTCAGACTTTACTTAGTGAGCTAGAAGAGCAGGGCTTTGAGAAGCGCTCTCGACATCTAGCTCACCAACTAGGGCTGATTTACTCAGAGGTAGAACCTCAGCAGGGCTATCTTTCTACTGGCGTCATGAGCCACGTTAGACAGCGTATCGGTTGGATTATTGCGTTAGCACTATTGGGCATCGTCTCAGGGCTTATCATCGCTCAATATGAAGACATTCTCAGTCAGTTGGTACTTTTGGCTATCTACATGCCGGTAATTGCTGCAGCTGGTGGTAATACCGGGACACAAGCTGCGACTTTGGTTATCAGAGCCTTAGCCACAGGTGAGTTAAAAAAACGCCAATGGGCTAACGTTCTGTGGAAAGAGTTTAGAGTCGCTATTTGTTTGGCTTTAGCTATTGCTGTGGTGATGATTGGACGTATTCTGCTATTTAGCGAAAACCAATCGACAGGTGGCTATGACATCAACATGATTGCGTTAGCGATTGCGGTAGCGCTGTTTATTCAGGTGACCATATCAACTGTGCTCGGCGGAGGGTTACCGATCGTTGCTAGGCTATTTAAGCTGGATCCAGCGGTGTTAGTGAGTCCAGTGCTTGCATCTATAGTAGATATCTCAGGAATGTGGATCTACTTCACTGTAGTGAACTCATTCCTAGGAATTGCTTAAAAGCTGATAAAAATAGCTAAATACATCTGAGAAATAAAAATGGCGCTGAAGATTGAAGGTCTTCAGCGCCATTTTTGTTATTAAAGTAGAAGTTTACACAGAGCTAAGCATTACTTAGATTTGCTTTGTGTTTTACTGAACTCGACCACATCTTTGTAGAAAGCACGCTCAAACTGGGTGATAGGTGCTTCCACTGGTTTGTCTGGATCTTGTTCTTCAGGGAAGTAATCACGAACAAACTGCACAAACAGAGAGCTTGGTTTTCCCGCCTTATCTAATCCGTATCCCGCCATGTTGTAACTTCCGTATAGAGAACCACTTTTGGCGATAATGTTGCCTTGAATCGGTGCTTTTCTCATGCTTTGACGGTATTTGAGCGTTCCATCAGTGCCTGATATAGGCATAGTCTCAATTAGGTTGAGCTGTTGATCGTTTTCCCAGATATAACGAAGCACTTGAGCCATGGTCTGTGACCTCATTCGGTTATTTCTAGATAACCCTGAACCATCGACGAGCTGCGCTTTACTGAGGTCAATATTAGCCTTGGTCAGCAATATCTGCTTTATCGCTTCAGTACCGTTATTGAAACTGCCTGGTTGAACATAAAATGTGGCTCCTAGCGTTTTAGTTAGATTATCTGCGATAAGGTTATCTGACTTCTTGAGCATGATATCGAGCAGTTCAGGAAGCTTTTCTGAGTGATGGCTAGCCACTAACGTCGTCTTGTTTGTGCTTTCCTTAGTTCCAATGATCACATCCCCCTTTACTTGTATTTTCAGCTCTTTAAGTAGTGAACTCACCACTTGAGAGGTGTAAAGCTCAGGATTTTGAATAGCGAACTTTAGTGGTAATGGCTTCTTACGTTCCACTAAGCAACCAGATAGCGTGTACGAGTTGTTTGGTGTGGTGATGAGCTCTAAGTCGCACTGTGTGGCTTTTTGTCCTGAGCGCGTCACAGTGGCTGCATTGGTTGTCACGTCGATTGGGTAATGGGTTGGAATATAGACGCGAGTGCTGCCGTTATCTTTTGTATAAATAGAGGCTTGTGCGCAGTTACTGTCTAAGGTCATTGCACTAGAAGGCGCGCTGTAACAAACGCCTAGAATGTCCCAAGGCCAACCAACGGCTCGCTGATAGCCGGTATAAGCTGTGTTATCCAGATATAAATTGCCCTTGATGGTTCTGGATTGAGACTTAGCGTATTGAGCTAAAAGGCTTTTAAGCTGTTCTCGTTGCAAGGTTGGGTCGCCACTAAATGAAATGATAGAGTCATTCCCAGAACGAGCAATGCTGGTCGTGTAGTGAAAGTCATCCCCTAACTCCAACTTAGCCGCCAACGCTGTCACCAGCTTTAAAGTACTAGCGGGGGGATAGAAGCCATCACTGTTGGAATTCATTTTGTTTGAATCGCCTTTCAGGGATTCCAAAATTACACTGGTGCTACTGCCATCAGGCAGTTTATTTAGAGGGGGGTAAGCGAAAGCGTTAACTGAGAAAGCGCTAATAGAAAAACTACATAGCAGTAGTGTGGATAGAAGGCGCATAGAAGATTGTCTTGGATGGCTGATGTTTTCAGTATACAGATATAAAAAACGCCCGCTAGAGAGCGGGCGTTTTGATTCTCAATCAACTAATTAATCAATTAGGTAATCAGAATTAGAAGTCGTAACGTAGACCTAGAGCTAGCTCGTCTTCAGCTTGTGCTTTAGTTGCACCGAAGTTAGCTGGAATGCCTGCTGTACCGAACTTGTCACCTTCAGAGATTAGGTTGAAGTTGTACGAGATGTACGTACGGAAGTTAGGCTTGAAGTAGTAAGTCGCATCGATAGCAACGTTGTCAGCAGATGTGTCGCCGTTTGTTTCTGCGTTGTTGTACGTTAGCGTGAATGCAGTTTTTTCTAGTGTGTATGCTGTTGCGAATTCGTAACCAGTGTAATCACCGTTATCTTTCGCTAGCTCACCGTCTGTGAATGTACCAGCAAAGTATAGAGCGTCAGTGCGGTAAGAAGCCGCTAGCATGTACTCGTTTTGCTCGTCTTGATCAGCGTAACCAGCACCTAGCTTGAAGCCAGAGTCACCGATAGCGTAGATACCAGATAGAGAGTAACCATCTGCATCATTATCATCGTAAGAAATTACAGTGTCGCCAACTTTGTTTTCTGTGCGGTCAGCAAAACGGTAGCTTGCTTTAACGCTTAGGTCTTGGAATTGACCTTTGTAAGAAACCATGTTGTCTGAACGATCTGCTACAGCAATTTTCATCGCCGCAGAGTTACCGTGGTAAGACATGATATCGGTAAAGTCTGTGATTACACCTAGTGCACCGTCGTTTTTACCGTAAGTCACTTCACCGAATGCACCGCCGATACCAGCGTACGTGTAACGGTTAGTAATGTCACCGTCGTTGTTATCAGTAGAACCGCCGTTTTCAGCAGTTGTGAATTCGCCTTCGTAGAAACCAACACCGTATAGGCCGTCTTGGATTTCAACTTTACCTAGGAAGTTAAGACGTACACGTGTTTTATCTTCAGCTTTGCCGTCTTTTAGAGATAGACGAGCTTCAGCACGACCACCGATCTCTAGAGAAGTGCCGTTTGAGCTGTATACAGAAGTACCGTCAATACCACCAGCTTGTTTACCGTCCGCTGCCACTGCGTTAGTAGCAAGAGCTGCAGCAGATACAGCAAGCGCAATCATAGTCTTGTTCATGTTATTATTTCCTAATTACTGTCCATAGAAGTTTTATCAAGGATTTGAACCCTTTTGTGTATTGCCTGTATTAATCAGGCTTCATAACCATGATTAGAACAGAAGTCTGAAAAATGCCAGTGCAATCCATGGGTTACTTTTTACCTCTAAAGTTCCATAGTCAGTTAGTAAAATGATATAAAACTAAAAAATGAACACTGTTTTATTATATCTCTTGTTATTTAAGTTTATGTTTTAAATTGATTTTTACAAAAGTGTGATCTGTGTTTATTTTGTTTGTTTTTTGTTTTTTTAGGTATTTGTTTCTGGGCTTATTGATGGGGAGGTTATTATTCATTTTTGTGATGTCTGTAATTTAGACCTAGATAAAGCTTTTATAACGCAAAGTGGAATAAAGGTGATTTAGCCATAAAGTTTGTTTACACTAAGCCAAATCGTTTTGTTTCTATCACCTAATAACTATGTTGGGTGTATTTATGTTGGCCAAAGGAAGCTTTGGCATAGAGGTAAAAAATGGAAAAGGTTCCAATGACAGTACGTGGCGCTCAGCAGCTACGTGACGAATTAGATCGCCTACTTAAGCTACGCCCTGTTATCTCAGCAGCTATTGGTGAAGCACGTGAACTAGGTGACCTGAAAGAGAATGCTGAATACCACGCCGCTCGTGAAGAGCAGGGTATTTGTGAAGCTCAGATCCGTGATATTGAATATAAGCTATCACTGGCTCAGATCATCGATGTAACGCAAATGGATAATACGGGCAAGATTATCTTCGGTACGACAGTGACACTGATCGATGTGGATACCGATGATGAGTTCCGCTACCAAATCGTTTCAGAAGACGAAGCAGACATCAAAACGGGTCGCATTTCTGTGAAATCGCCAATTGCTCGTGGTCTTATCGGTAAAATGGAAGGCGACGAAGTCATGATCTCTACCCCTGGTGGTGACAAAGACTTCGAAATCGACAAAGTAGAATATATCTAATTGAATTTTCTTTGTTTCTGATAAGTAAAAAGGTCGCTAAATGCGACCTTTTTCGTTTCTCACGCTACACTAAAAGATAAGCGCAGTGGCTTCCTATTAGTGAAGTTAGCTTATATTAAGCTCGCTTATTTACGTGGAATCTCGATTTTACGTGCTTCTGACTGACGGAACAGTACTAGAACTTTACCGATAGTCTGTACTTTCTCAGCTTTAGTTTCACGTACAATTGCATCGATAATCAGTTGCTTAGTCTCACGGTCTTCTGATGCAACTTTAATCTTGATCAGTTCGTGGTGGTCTAGAGCTAATTCGATTTCCGCTAGAACAGCTTCAGTAAGTCCATTTGCGCCCATTAGCACAACAGGTTTTAAACTGTGAGCTAGGCCCTTTAGATGCTGCTTTTGTTTGGTACTTAGGTTCATTACGCGGCCAATTTTCTTTACTATTAGGGTTGAAAAAACCTATTTTAACGCCATCTAAAGCTGAAGACTATAATTTATTCAGCAATTAGTACTTTCCTCCAATTTAGGTATCCAATGAGCAAACAGAAACACTCGGCCAGTTCAGGCCGTTGGTTGAAGGAACACTTCGACGACAAGTACGCAAATGAAGCAAGAAAGAAAGGCTATCGTTCACGTGCTTATTTCAAAATGGAAGAGATTCAAACGAAAGATAAATTGCTGTCTCCTGGGATGACCATTGTGGATTTGGGTGCAGCACCTGGCGGTTGGTCTCAATATGCTGCTAAGATTGTTGGAGACAACGGACAAATCATTGCGTGTGACTTGTTACCAATGGACCCGATTGCTGGTGTTAGCTTTTTACAAGGCGATTTCCGCGAAGACGCTGTACTAGATGCCTTGTTGGAGCGTATACAACCAAACATGGTTGATGTCGTGATGTCAGATATGGCACCTAATATAGCAGGCAACAATTCTGTGGATCAGCCAAGAGCTATGTATTTAGTTGAATTAGCTTTGGATATGTGTCGACAAGTTCTAGCTACCAATGGTAGTTTTGTTGTAAAAGTATTCCAAGGCGAAGGGTTTGACCAATACGTTAAGGACGTCCGCGAGATGTTTAAAACAGTAAAAGTTAGAAAACCCGACTCTTCTCGAGCTCGATCTCGTGAAGTGTTTATCGTAGCCACTGGTTACAAAGGTTAACGATTCTCTTCCAATAGTGAGAGTTAACAACATGGCTACAGGTTACAAACTGTAGTACCCTACCTTTAATTACAATTAGTTATCGAGAGGCTTACACCTTGAGTGACATGGCAAAAAATTTAATTCTGTGGCTTGTTATCGCGGTAGTGTTGATGTCGGTATTCCAGAGCTTTGGCCCTGGGGAAAGTAACGGCAGAGCAGTAGATTACACCACGTTTGTACAGGAAGTTGGCCAAGGCCAGATTCAAGACGCACAGTTCAATAACAGCGAAATCACTTTCACACGTCGTGGTGGTGGCTCTAAGTATGTAACTTACATGCCTGTTTATGATCAAAAGCTACTTGATGACTTAATTAATCAAAACGTAAAAG
The DNA here is from genome assembly GCF_024347415.1 of Vibrio crassostreae. Classification (NCBI taxonomy): domain Bacteria; kingdom Pseudomonadati; phylum Pseudomonadota; class Gammaproteobacteria; order Vibrionales; family Vibrionaceae; genus Vibrio; species Vibrio crassostreae. The sequence continues at coordinate 2,857,785 of NZ_AP025476.1, read as the reverse complement.
TTCAGGGTACACCACCTGAAGAACAGAGCCTGCTTGGCACTATCTTCATCTCATGGTTCCCTATGATCTTACTGATTGGTGTATGGATTTTCTTCATGCGTCAAATGCAAGGCGGCGGCGGCGGTAAAGGCGCGATGTCTTTCGGTAAGAGTAAAGCTCGAATGATGAGCGAAGAACAAATCAAAACGATGTTTGCTGATGTTGCTGGTTGTGACGAAGCAAAAGAAGACGTGAAAGAGCTTGTGGATTACCTTCGTGACCCAAGCCGCTTCCAAAAGCTAGGTGGTAAGATCCCAACAGGTATCTTGTTGGTTGGTCCTCCTGGTACGGGTAAAACATTGCTTGCAAAAGCGATTGCCGGTGAAGCGAAAGTACCGTTCTTTACTATCTCTGGTTCTGACTTCGTTGAAATGTTTGTTGGTGTTGGTGCATCTCGTGTGCGTGACATGTTCGAACAAGCGAAGAAAGCGGCACCTTGTATCATCTTTATCGATGAAATCGATGCTGTAGGTCGTCAACGTGGCGCTGGTGTTGGTGGTGGTCACGATGAACGTGAACAAACACTGAACCAAATGCTGGTTGAGATGGATGGTTTCGAAGGTAACGAAGGTATTATCGTTATCGCTGCGACTAACCGTCCAGACGTACTAGACCCTGCATTACTTCGTCCTGGTCGTTTTGACCGTCAAGTTGTGGTTGGTCTGCCAGATGTACGTGGTCGTGAACAGATTCTTAAAGTACACATGCGTAAAGTGCCACTATCGGGTGATGTTGAACCATCTCTGATTGCTCGTGGTACTCCAGGTTTCTCTGGTGCAGATCTTGCGAACCTTGTGAACGAAGCGGCGCTGTTTGCTGCTCGTGGTAACAAGCGTAATGTATCTATGGTTGAGTTCGAACTAGCTAAAGACAAAATCATGATGGGTGCAGAGCGCCGTTCAATGGTGATGTCTGAAGAAGTGAAAGAGTCAACGGCTTACCACGAAGCGGGTCACGCAATTGTTGGTCGCTTGGTGCCTGAACACGATCCAGTGTACAAGGTTTCAATCATTCCACGTGGTCGTGCGCTTGGTGTAACTATGTACCTACCTGAGCAAGACCGCGTAAGCATGTCTCGCCAACATCTAGAATCAATGATCTCTAGTTTGTACGGTGGTCGTCTTGCTGAAGAACTTATCTACGGTAAAGACAAAGTTTCGACTGGTGCGTCTAACGATATCGAACGTGCAACTGATATTGCTCGTAAGATGGTAACGCAGTGGGGCTTCTCAGAAAAACTGGGTCCTCTTCTATATGCTGAAGAAGAAGGCGAAGTTTTCCTAGGTCGCGGTATGAGCCAAGCGAAACATGTTTCTGACGATACGACTAAGCTGATCGATGAAGAAATTCGTATTCTAATCGACCGCAACTATGCTCGTGCGAAGCAAATTCTTGAAGAGAACATGGATATCATGCACTCGATGAAAGACGCGCTAATGAAGTTTGAAACGATTGATGCAGGTCAGATTGATGACTTGATGGAACGTAAAGACGACATTCGGGAGCCAGCTGGTTGGGGTGATCAGGCGAAAGCAGAACCTGCAAAGGAAGAAGCTAAACCTGAAGCGAAATCAGAAGAAGCAGCAGCCGAACCAAAAGCTGAAGAGTCGCAAGTTGAAGAAGTTAAGTCTGAATCAGATGATGCTCAAAACAAAGATTCTTAATCACTAGGCTTTAAATTAAAACCCTGAGTACGCTCAGGGTTTTTCTGTTTATAGCCCAAGATGTTTTTACCTTTAAGACCCACCTTCCATGATATTAAAAGCACATAATAAAACGCTCGTTTTAGACCGCCCACATGTGATGGGTATCCTCAATGTTACGCCTGACTCTTTCTCTGATGGCGGGAAATTCAATTCATTAGATAATGCTTTACTGCAAGCAGAGCGAATGATTCAAGCAGGTGTTAGCATTATTGACATTGGTGGTGAGTCAACTCGCCCGGGAGCACCTGACGTATCTTTAGAAGAAGAGCTCGCTCGCGTTATACCTGCCATTAAAGCAATTCGCGCCAAGTTCGATGTGTGGATCTCTATTGATACCAGTAAAGCTGAAGTGATGCGCCAAGCCGTTGAAGCAGGGGCTGATTTGATCAATGATGTGCGCGCATTGCAAGAGCCCGGAGCTCTAGAGGCAGCCGCCGATGCTAATGTGCCAGTTTGCCTGATGCACATGAAAGGTCAGCCAAGAACCATGCAAGCCAACCCAAATTACGATGATGTCCTAACGGATGTTGAAGCGTTCTTAAAAGAAAGGGTAGAAGCGTGTGAGGCTGTTGGCATATCAAAAGATCAGCTGATTTTGGATCCTGGTTTTGGTTTTGGTAAAACCATTGAGCATAATTACCACCTATTAGCGCACCTTGAAAAATTTCACAGGCTTGGGTTGCCAGTCTTAGCGGGGGTGTCGAGAAAGTCGATGATCTTTAAGCTACTAGACAAAGCTCCAGCAGATTGCATGGTTGCTAGCGTCACTTGCGCTACCATCGCTGCAATCAAAGGTGCACAAATTATTCGCGTTCACGATGTTGAAGATACATTGGAAGCGATGAAGATAATCGAAGTGATGAATAACAATCACTAATCATAATTAAGGAAAATCAATATGTCTGATAAGAGACGTTACTTCGGCACAGATGGTGTACGTGGCAAAGTTGGCCAATACCCGATTACACCTGATTTTGTTCTGAAGCTTGGCTGGGCTGCGGGTCGTGTTCTTGCGAAACAGGGCACTAAGAAAGTCATCATTGGTAAAGACACCCGTATCTCTGGCTACATGCTGGAGTCTGCTCTAGAAGCTGGTCTCGCTGCTGCGGGTCTTCAGGCTACTTTTACTGGCCCAATGCCAACACCAGCCGTGGCTTACCTAACACAAACGTTCCGCGCTGAAGCTGGTATTGTTATCTCAGCATCACACAACCCTTACTACGATAACGGTATTAAGTTCTTCTCTTCTGAGGGAACAAAGCTACCGGACGATATCGAGTTGGCGATTGAAGCTGAACTGGACAAAGACATTGAATGCGTTGATTCTTCGGAGCTAGGCAAAGCAGTACGTTTGAACGATGCCGCTGGCCGTTACATCGAGTTCTGTAAAAGTACGTTCCCACATAAAATGACATTGGCTGGCATGAAGATCGTTATCGATTGTGCCCATGGTGCCACTTACCACATTGCGCCTGCTGTATTTAAAGAGCTGGGTGCTGAGGTTGTGGCTATTGGTGTTGAGCCAAATGGTACTAACATCAACCACGAAGTAGGCGCGACGGATGTACGTGCTCTGCAAGCTAAAGTGCTTGAAGAAAAAGCGGCATTAGGTCTGGGCTTTGATGGTGACGGCGACCGTATCATCATGGTTGACGAGCTAGGCAACAAAGTTGATGGTGACCAAATCGCTTACATCATTGCACGCGATGCACTGCGTCGTGGTGAGTTGAAAGGTGGTGTTGTTGGTACACTAATGACCAACCTGGGTATGGAAAATGGCCTTAAGCAGTTAGGTATTCCGTTTGTTCGTGCTGCAGTTGGTGACCGTTACGTAATGGAGCAACTTCTTGCTAAAGGCTGGAAGATTGGAGCAGAGAACTCGGGTCACGTTATCCTATTAGATAAAGTAACGACGGGTGATGCTATCGTTGCTGCGCTGCAAGTATTGGCTTCAGTTGTTGATAGCGAAATGACTCTGAATGAGCTGTCTCAGGGCATGACGTTGTACCCGCAAGTTCTAGAAAACGTTCGTTTCAGTGGAGACTCAAACCCACTAGAAGCAGAAGCAGTAAAAGCAGCTGTTGTTGAAGTTGAAGCTGAACTTGGCGAGAAAGGTCGTGTGCTATTACGTAAGTCTGGTACAGAGCCACTATTGCGTGTGATGGTTGAAGGCGAAGATGCTGAGCTTGTTCAAGCATCCGCGCTTAAGATTGCCGATGCAGTAAAAGCAAACTGCTAATTTAACCTTTTACTAAACAGGCGCAATGAATAGCGCCTGTGATTAGAAGTGATTGACTTATATAACGGTCAAGATATAACGGTCAAAAGAGACGTAAATGAGTTTTGTGTCGCTTTTGACCTTTTTTTGACCATTTACTTGGTAAAGGCTTATTTTTTAGCAAATTCTCCTTGTCAGCCATCGTCGCATTCGCTAGTATTGCTCGGCCTTCAGTTAGGAGGTCGCTAGCCTTGTTCTTAAAAATAGTTTTTTGAACGGCGCTGGCTCAACAATTAGGAACATAGGTGGAAAAATGTTTACAGTTCTACTTGTGATTTACCTGTTGGCAGCGCTTGGTGTAATTGGCCTAGTGTTGATTCAACAAGGTAAAGGCGCAGATATGGGAGCCTCTTTCGGTGCTGGCGCTTCAAACACTGTGTTTGGTGCTGGTGGCTCAGGAAATTTCCTTACCCGAATGACTGCAATTTTTGCAACTACATTTTTTATCCTTAGCTTAGTGCTTGGTAATATGTCTACACATAAAACTGAGTCACAATGGATTGACCCGACTCAAGGTCAGGTAATTCAACAAGCTGATGATGCAGTGAGTGAAGTTCCGGCGCAAGGCGACGAAATTCCACAATAATCTGTAAAGATTTGATGCCGAGATGGTGAAATTGGTAGACACGCTAGCATGAGGTGCTAGTGCCTTAGGGTGTGAGGGTTCGAGTCCCTCTCTCGGCACCATGTTTACAAACTTGTAAAACATCTTGTTGGGCGTATAATGCTCGCAAGTCGGACGCGGGATGGAGCAGTTTGGTAGCTCGTCGGGCTCATAACCCGAAGGTCGTCGGTTCAAATCCGGCTCCCGCAACCAATTTCAATGCTATTATATAGCTTGTATTGGTAGCAAGTTTGCACAGTGTGAACCTCACTGTGAGTTAAGTGTGATATCGAATGTGATGGCACTTAACATATAAGGGTCCAGCAACAAAAACCCCGGCTTATACGGGGTTTTTTGTTATCTAAGCATTTATAAATGCGCTTAGATAATGTTTGCTTGGAATTTAAATTGGGCTTTGAGCCCTTTTTTTGTTTCTGGAGTGGTTAAATGACTGGTTTAGAAAGACAACTTACTGAAATGCTTGACGCTCCAGTAGCAGCATCAGGTTATGAGTTAGTTGGATTAGAATTTATTCGTGCTGGTGAGCACTCAACGCTACGTATTTACATCGATTCACCAAACGGTATCAATGTAGATGATTGCGCTGAAGTTAGTCACCAAGTAAGTGCCGTAATGGACGTTGAAGATCCAATTTCAGTGGCTTATAACCTTGAAGTGTCTTCACCAGGTTTAGAGAGACCACTGTTCAAAGCAGAGCATTACCAACAATTTATTGGTCACGAGGTAAGCATCGTTTTGAAAATGGCTGTCGGCAACCGTCGTAAATGGAAAGGTGATATCCAATCTATCGAAGGCGAGACAGTGAAAGTATTGGTTGAAGGACAAGAAGAAGAATTCGTCCTGAGCAATATTGCGAAAGCTAACCTGATCCCTAAATTTTAGTTCTCCTAGAGAGAAGAGCTTAAGAGGCTAGATTAATGAACAAAGAAATTTTGGCGGTAGTAGAAGCTGTTTCTAATGAGAAAGCAGTTCCTCGTGAGCGTATTTTTGAAGCGCTTGAAATCGCGCTTGCAACGGCAACAAAAAAGAAAAGCGAACTAGAAATTGAAGTTCGTGTTGAAATCGACCGTAAAACGGGTGATTTCGAAACTTTCCGTCGTTGGGAAGCTGTTGAGGAAGTTGAATTCCCAACAAAAGAAATCTCTATTGAAGCTGCAAAGTACGATGACCCAGAGATCGAACTTGGCGGTTTCATTGAAGATGACATCGAATCAGTAACGTTTGACCGTATTACCACTCAAACGGCTAAGCAAGTTATCGTACAGAAAGTACGTGAAGCTGAACGCGCTCAAATCGTTGAACAGTTTATTGATAACGAAGGTGAGCTAGTAACTGGTGCTGTTAAGAAAGTTAACCGTGACACTATTATCCTAGACCTAGGTAACAACGCTGAAGCGGTAATCCTTCGTGATGACCAACTTCCTCGTGAAAACTTCCGTCCAGGTGACCGTGTTCGTGGTCTTCTTTACGCAGTTAAACCAGAAGCTCGCGGTTTCCAGCTTTTCGTTACTCGTTCGAAGCCAGAAATGCTAGCTGAACTATTCCGTGTTGAAGTGCCTGAGATTGGTGAAGAGCTAATTGAACTTAAAGGTGCTGCACGTGACGCGGGTTCTCGTGCTAAAATCGCTGTGAAAACAAACGACAAACGTATTGACCCAGTTGGTGCGTGTGTTGGTATGCGTGGCGCACGTGTACAAGCTGTTTCTAACGATCTTGGCGGTGAGCGTATTGATATCGTTCTTTGGGATGATAACCCGGCTCAATTCGTAATCAACGCAATGGCTCCTGCTGATGTTGCTTCAATCATCGTTGATGAAGACGCACACTCTATGGATATCGCTGTTGAAGCGGATAACCTAGCACAAGCTATCGGTCGTAGCGGTCAAAACGTACGTCTAGCTTCTCAACTTACTGGTTGGGAACTGAACGTAATGACTGTTGCTGACCTTGAGAAGAAGCACCAAGAAGAAGCAGTTGCTTCTATTGAAAACTTCATGAAGCACCTAGACATTGAAGAAGACTTTGCTCAAATGCTTGTTGAAGAAGGCTTCTCTACGCTTGAAGAAGTAGCATACGTTCCTGTGAACGAGCTTCTTGAAGTAGATGGTCTAGATGAAGGTATCGTTGAAGAACTACGTAACCGCGCGAAAGACGCACTGACTACTCTAGCGCTAGCGAAAGAAGAAACTTTCGATGGTGTTGAGCCTGCTGAAGACTTACTTGCACTTGAAGGTCTTGAGCGTGAAATGGCTTACAAGCTAGCAGCAAAAGGCGTTGCGACATTGGAAGACCTAGCTGACCAAGGCGTTGATGAACTAGAAGGCATCGAAGACCTAACTGCAGAGCGTGCAGGCGAGCTAATTATGGCTGCGCGTAACATCTGTTGGTTCGGCGACGAAGAATAATTCAGCAAGGAGAGAAAGCGGTATGACACAATTAACAGTTAAAGCACTGAGTGAAGAGATTGGTACGCCAGTTGACCGCTTAATTGAACAACTTGCTGATGCAGGCATGAAGAAATCAGGGTCGGATCAAGTGACTGATTCAGAGAAGCAAACATTGCTAACGCACCTTAAAAAGGAGCACGGCGATACTTCTGGTGAAACAGAACCGACTCGTTTAACTCTTCAACGCAAGACCCGCAGCACGCTAAGTGTTGCCGCTGGAGGCGGTAAGAGTAAGGATGTTCAAGTAGAGGTACGTAAAAAACGTACTTACGTGAAGCGCAGCACTATTGAAGATGAAGCGAAACGTGAAGCTGAGGAAGCGGCTAATCGTGAAGCGGAAGAGAAAGCACAACGCGATGCTGAAGAGCAAGCGAAACGTGATGCTGCAGAGAAAGCACAGCGCGAAGCCGAAGAAAAAGTAACACGTGAAGCGGATGCAAAACGTGAAGCTGAAGAGAAGGCTCAACGCGCACAAGCTGAAAAGGCTAAAAAAGACATGAATTCAAAAAATGCAGACGCTAACGCACAAGCGAAAAAAGAAGCGGATGAACTTAAAGCTCGTCAAGAGCTAGAAGCAACTCGTAAAGCAGAAGCTGAAGCAGCTAAGCTTGTTGAAGAAGCTCGTAAGTTAGCAGAAGAGAACCAAGAACGTTGGTCTGAAGAAGAGAAGAAGAAGAAAGAGCAAGAGAAATCTGCGGATTACCATGTGACTACTTCTACTTACGCTCGTGAAGCTGAAGATGCGGCAGATAAGAAAGATGAGAAAGCACCTCGTCGTCGCAAGAAGAAAGCTGCTCCTGCTAACCAACCTGCAAACAACCGTGGTGGTCGTAACCAACGTGGTCGTGGCGCTAAAGGTAAGCTTGCTAAACCAACTTCAATGCAGCAAGGCTTCGATAAGTCAGCGACTGTTGCTAAATCTGACGTTGCTATCGGCGAAACTATCGTTGTTTCTGAACTGGCGAGCAAAATGTCAGTTAAAGCAACTGAAGTTATCAAAGTAATGATGAAGATGGGCGCTATGGCGACTATCAACCAAGTGATCGACCAAGAAACAGCACAACTTGTTGCTGAAGAAATGGGTCACAAGGTAATCCTGCGTAAAGAAAACGAACTTGAAGAAGCAGTACTAGCTGACCGTGATAGCGATGCTATCGCTGAAGGTCGTGCTCCTGTTGTTACTATCATGGGTCACGTTGACCACGGTAAAACTTCAACACTTGATTACATTCGTAAAGCACACGTTGCTTCTGGCGAAGCTGGCGGTATCACGCAGCACATTGGTGCTTACCACGTAGATACTGACAACGGCATGATCACTTTCCTTGATACTCCTGGACACGCGGCGTTTACCGCTATGCGTGCTCGTGGTGCTCAAGCGACAGATATCGTTGTACTTGTAGTTGCAGCAGACGATGGCGTAATGCCACAAACAATCGAAGCAATCCAGCACGCGAAAGCGGCAGGCGTTCCTCTGATTGTTGCTGTGAACAAGATCGATAAAGAAGGTGCAAACCCAGACAACGTTAAGAATGAGCTAGCTCAATACGACGTTATCCCTGAAGAGTGGGGCGGTGAGAACATCTTCGTTCACATCTCTGCAAAACAGGGTACAAACATCGATGGTCTTCTAGAAGCAATCCTTCTTCAGTCTGAAGTTCTTGAGCTTACAGCGGTTAAAGAAGGCATGGCGTCTGGTGTTGTTGTTGAATCTCGTCTTGATAAAGGTCGCGGTCCAGTTGCAACAGTACTAGTACAGTCTGGTACTCTAAACAAAGGCGACATCGTTCTTTGTGGTCAAGAGTACGGCCGTGTTCGTGCAATGCGCGATGAGAACGGCAGAGACATCGAAACTGCAGGTCCATCTATCCCTGTAGAAATTCTAGGTCTTTCTGGCGTACCTGCGTCAGGTGACGAAGCGACTGTTGTACGTGATGAGCGTAAAGCACGTGAAGTTGCTAACTACCGTCAAGGTAAATTCCGTGATGTTAAACTAGCTCGCCAACAAAAAGCGAAACTAGAGAACATGTTCGCGAACATGACGGCGGGTGAAGTTGCTGAACTTAACGTTGTACTTAAAGCTGACGTTCAAGGTTCTGTAGAAGCGATTGCTGACTCTCTACTGAAACTATCAACTGACGAAGTTAAAGTGAACATCGTAGGTTCTGGTGTTGGTGGTATTACTGAAACTGATGCAACTCTTGCTGCAGCTTCTAACGCTATCATCCTTGGTTTCAACGTTCGTGCTGACGCAACTGCGCGTAACACGGTTCAGAACGAAAACTTAGATCTACGTTACTACTCAATCATTTACCAACTGATTGACGAAGTTAAACAGGCGATGGGCGGTATGCTTGCTCCTGAATTCCGTCAAGAGATCATTGGTCTTGCACAAGTTCGTGACGTATTTAAGTCGCCTAAACTTGGTGCAATCGCTGGTTGTATCGTTACTGAAGGTACGATTAAGCGTAGCAACCCAATCCGTGTACTTCGTGAAAACGTTGTTATCTACGAAGGTGAACTAGAGTCACTTCGTCGCTTTAAAGATGACGTTCAAGAAGTTAAGAACGGTTACGAATGTGGTGTCGGCGTTAAGAACTACAACGACGTTCGCGTTGGTGACCAGATCGAAGTATTCGAAATCGTTGAGGTTAAACGTACTCTAGACTAATCAGTCTGTACGACTCGACATATTGACTAAGGTTACTAACATTACTAATAAAGGTAATAAGTAATCGGTTGTTGAATACACCATGGGGGGCTGGTAATTACCAAGCCCCCCATCTTTCTAAGTGAGAAAAGAAAATGTCAAAAGAATTTAGCCGCACACAACGTGTGTCTCAGCAGCTTCAAAAAGAACTTGCTCTTATCCTCCAACGTGAAGTTCGTGACTCACGTATTGGTATGGTAACTATCTCAGATGTAGAAGTGTCTCGTGACCTTGCTTACGCAAAAGTGTTCGTTACTTTCCTATGTGTTGGTGAGCAAACACCTGAATCATGTCTTAAAGCTCTTAAAGAGCATGAAGTGCCAGTTCGTATGGCTCTTGGTAAACGTATTCGCCACCGCCTAACGCCTGAAGTTCGTTTTACTTACGACAACACACTAGTTGAAGGCATGCGTATGTCTAACCTAGTAAGTGAAGTTCTGAACGACGACAAGCGTAAGCAAGAAGAAGCTGGCCGCACTGACGAAACTCAGTCGAAGGGCGAAGAGTAATGGCTCGCCGTCGTAAAGGTCGCCCTATCAACGGGGTAATTCTATTAGATAAGCCGACTGGCATTTCGTCTAATGATGCACTGCAAAAAGTAAAGCGTATTTACTTTGCAGAGAAGGCGGGGCACACCGGTGCTCTGGATCCTCTTGCGACTGGCATGCTGCCAATTTGTCTTGGTGAAGCAACGAAGTTTTCTCAGTTTCTTCTAGATTCTGATAAGCGCTACGTTGTTATTGCTAAGCTTGGTGAGCGTACCAATACCTCAGACTCTGATGGTGAAGTGGTAGAGACGCGTGATGTTAACGTGACTCAAGAACAGCTTGAGCGTTGTATTGCGAGCTTCAAGGGTGAAACCGATCAGATACCATCAATGTTTTCGGCATTGAAGTATCAAGGTAAGCCTTTGTACGAATACGCGCGTGCAGGTATCGAGGTTCCTCGTGAGTCTCGTAAAATCACTGTGTACTCTATTGAACTGCTTCGCTTTGAAGGTGATGAAGTTGAAATGGAAGTGCATTGTTCGAAAGGCACATACATCCGTACAATTACCGACGATCTTGGTGAAATGCTTGGTTGTGGTGCTCACGTGACAATGCTTCGTCGTACAGGTGTAGCAAAGTACCCATACGAGCGTATGGTGACTTTGGAGCAGTTAAACGAGATCCTAGAGCAAGCACAGGCGCAAGAAATTGCACCGAAAGAGCTGCTTGATCCTCTGCTGATGCCAATGGACACTGCCGTTGAAGATTTACCAGAAGTAAACCTGAACGCGGAACTGACTGACCTAGTTCAGCACGGTATGCCAGTTCAGGTTGCTGGTGCGCCAACTGAAGGCACGGTTCGTATGACAAGTGGCGAAGAGAAGCTGTTTGTCGGCGTTGCTCAGATTGCTGAAGATGGCCGAGTTGCACCGAAGCGTTTGGTTGTTTTCAGAGATGAAGAGCCACAAGCGTAACGCTTAAATCGAGTTAGATCTTAGCGGTTCGTCTTGAAATTCGAGCAAATGAGACAGAAAGCGAACACCTAATTTAGGTGGTTCGCTTTTTTCGTTTTTAATGGGTTCGATTGTTATTGCACCAACTGACAAACTTCCCTATAATCCTCGGCTCGCGTAGCGGCTGAATCAGAGATTGGCTGCTACAAATATAAACTTACTCTTATCAGGAGAGAATTATGTCTCTGAATGCAGAAACTAAAGCAGCAATCGTTGCAGAATACGCACAATCTGAAGGCGACACAGGTTCACCAGAAGTACAAGTAGCACTACTTACTGCTTCTATCAACCACCTACAAGGTCACTTCAAAGCGCACAAACACGATCACCACAGCCGTCGTGGTCTACTACGTATGGTTTCTAGCCGTCGTAAGCTTCTTGATTACTTGAAAGGCAAAAACCTTGCTCGTTACCAAGACCTAATCAAGCGTCTAGGCCTACGTCGCTAATAGCGATGTCTGCAAAGACAGTTTGAAGAAAAGGAGCATTTATGCTCCTTTTTTTGTGCCTGTAAGAAAATGCTAGGCCGGATGCTCAGAATATCATCTGGCTTTTTCTGATAGGAAATATATCTCCTAATAAAAATAGTTTATACTACGCCCGCCTATAGCGTTTTCAGCGTTTGGCAATCAACCTCTCAAGAGATTACAGTCACAGATGTCGGCCAATAGGTCGCGACTATTCAAAGGCGGATTTGGTCTTAATTCGGCGTATGAACTCATACAAAGAGTCACCATCCTAAGTCCCTTTTCACTAGTCGCGATTGGTAATATCTTGAGTCATTATTCACTTAATCTAAAGTTTGACTTTAGAGCTAAGGATATACAATGTTTGAAAAACCAGTTGTAAAATCGTTCCAGTACGGTAACCACACCGTTACTCTAGAAACGGGCGTAATTGCACGTCAAGCTACCGCTGCTGTAATGGCGACTATGGATGATACATCAGTATTCGTTTCTGTTGTTGCTAAGAAAGAAGCTGTTGCAGGTCAAGACTTCTTCCCTCTAACAGTTAACTACCAAGAGCGTACATACGCTGCGGGTAAAATCCCTGGTGGTTTCTTCAAGCGTGAAGGTCGTCCATCTGAAGGCGAAACACTAACAGCTCGTCTGATTGACCGTCCAATTCGTCCACTTTTCCCAAGTGCGTTTAAAAACGAAGTTCAAGTTATCGCTACGGTTGTTTCTATCAACCCTGACGTAAACCCAGACATGATCACTATGATCGCAACGTCTGCTGCACTTGCTATCTCTGGTGCTCCATTCAATGGTCCTATCGGTGCTGCACGTGTTGGTCACATCGACGGCGAACTTGTTCTTAACCCATCAAATACTGAGCTTGAAAACTCTAAACTAGACCTAGTTGTGTCTGGTACAGAAGGCGCAGTACTTATGGTTGAATCTGAAGCAGATAACCTATCTGAAGAAGAAATGCTTTCAGCTGTTGTTTACGGTCACGACCAACAACAAGTTGTAATCAAAGCAATCAACGAGTTTGCTGCTGAAGTTGCAACTCCATCTTGGAACTGGGAAGCACCAGCAGTTAACACAGAGCTTAAAGCTCAAGTTGCTGAACTTGCTGAAACACGTCTATCTGACGCGTACCAGATCACTGAAAAAATGGCTCGTTACGAGCAAGTTGGCGCAATCAAGAACGACGTTGTTGAAGCTCTAATCGCACAAGACGAAAACCTAGATGAGCGCGAAATCCGCGGCATGCTTGGTTCTCTAGAGAAAAACGTAGTACGTAGCCGCATCATCGCTGGCAACCCACGTATCGATGGCCGTGAAAAAGACATGGTTCGTGCGCTAGACGTACGTACTGGTGTTCTTCCACGTACACACGGTTCTTCTCTATTCACTCGTGGTGAAACTCAAGCACTTGTTACTGCAACGCTTGGCACACAACGTGATGCTCAAATCATCGATAGCCTAATGGGTGAGAAGAAAGACAACTTCCTTCTACACTACAACTTCCCTCCATACTGTGTAGGTGAAACTGGTTTCGTTGGTTCTCCTAAGCGTCGTGAAATTGGTCACGGTAAGCTTGCTAAACGTGGTATCCAAGCAGTAATGCCTTCTGTTGAAGAATTCCCATACACAGTTCGTGTTGTATCGGAAATCACAGAATCTAACGGTTCTTCTTCAATGGCTTCTGTATGTGGTACATCTCTAGCGCTTATGGATGCTGGTGTTCCAATCAAAGCTTCTGTTGCGGGTATCGCAATGGGTCTTGTTAAAGAAGGCGACGATTTCGTTGTTCTTTCTGACATCCTTGGCGACGAAGATCACCTAGGTGACATGGACTTTAAAGTAGCAGGTACTAACGCTGGTATCACTGCACTTCAAATGGACATCAAGATCGAAGGTATCACTAAAGAGATCATGCAAATTGCACTTAACCAAGCGCAAGGTGCACGTAAGCACATCCTTTCTGTAATGGATGAAGCTATCTCTGGTGCTCGTGAAGATATCTCTGAATTCGCTCCACGTATCCACACAATGAAAATCAGCTCTGATAAGATCAAAGATGTTATCGGTAAAGGCGGCGCAGTTATCCGTGCTCTTTGTGAAGAAACTGGTACTACAATCGAAATCGAAGACGATGGCACAATCAAGATTGCTGCTACTGAAGGCGCAGCTGCTAAAGAAGCTATCCGTCGTATCGAAGAGATCACAGCTGAAGTTGAAGTTGGCCGCATTTACCAAGGTAAAGTTGCTCGTCTAGCTGACTTCGGTGCATTCGTTACTATCCTTCCAGGTAAAGATGGTCTAGTACACATCTCTCAAATCGCTGACAAGCGCGTTGAGAAAGTGTCTGACTACCTAACTGAAGGTCAAGAAGTTCCTGTTAAGGTTCTTGAAATTGACCGTCAAGGCCGTGTACGTCTAAGCATGAAAGAAGCAGTTGAAACGCCAGCTGAAGGCGAAGCACCTGCTGCTGAGTAATTCTCAGTGTGTCGATGGTGATATCGCTTTTTAGTGATTTCTAACCTATCGTCAACAAAGCATGTTATAAAGGGGAGCATATCGCTCCCCTTTTTTATTGCGGTCATAACAGGAGTAATTATTTGTGAAATGGTTTCAAACCGCGAGTATGTGTTTACTGCTTGTACTAACAGGTTGTGCGACAACATCAGATAACGCCTCACGTTGGGTTTATCCACCGATGGCTGTGCCACTGCAACCAAGCGTTCAGCAAGAAGTTCAAATTGCACGTCTTAGTCAGTTATTACAGCGCCCAGATTTGAACGATGAAGTTCGAGCTAAGATGCTGTTTGAACGTGGTAACTACTACGATAGTGTTGGCCTGCGTGATCTCGCGCGTCTCGACTTCAACCAATCTCTTTCATTGAACCCAGCTCAACCTGATATCTTCAATCTTTTGGGTGTTTACTTTACGCAGGTAGGGGAGTTTGATGCGGCTTATGAATCTTTTGATTCTACGTTAGAGCTTGATCCTGCAAACTCTTACGCAGAAAGAAACCGTTCTATCGCGCTTTATTATGGCGAACGTTACGACTTAGCCAATGAAGAGATGATGAAGCACTACGCCGATGATCCTAGCGATCCGTTTCGCGCTCTTTGGTTGTATATTATTCAGCATGAGCTAACGCCAGAGCAAGCTAAGCTTGATTTACAAAAACGTTACGAGAGTCGCGATGAGCAGTGGGGCTGGGTGCTAGTTGCCATCATGCTTGATGACATTACAGAAGAGCAGGCTTTTAAGGCGATCTTAACCGGTACTCGTGACAACACGTTACTAGCGCAGCGTCTAACAGAGACGTACTTCTACCTTGCTAAGCGTTACCATATGAATGGTGACTACGCGAATGCGATCTCTTTGTACAAGTTGTCAGTCTCTTTCAACGTGTATGAATATGTAGAGCACCGTTACTCTTTCTTAGAGCTAAGCCGTATCTTCACCACGCTTAAAGCCGAGCACTTAGCACAAGTTAAGTTAGCTGAGGCTGAAGAAGAAGCCAGCGCTAAGTAAGCAATACATTTTGACTCCGAGAAGCCGCTGCCTGTCAGCGGTTTTTTTATGCTCCTTTTTTATGATCTTCATCTCGTTTTGATTGCTTTTTATTTAAACAACACTAAAATAGTTAGCCTTGCTAACTAAATGCTATTCTTTGATTGGGTGAGTATGCTAAACCAGAATTTAGAAAAGATTGAGCGCTTCGCTTCAAAGATATGGCGAACTCAGGTAAATGAAGACCCTATTTGCCAATTGAGCTTCAATGAGTATGACTATTTGAAGGTCATTCAATCTTCTCCTGAACCGATCCGATTGACTGATCTTGCGATTGAGATGCAGGTGACCAAGCCTTCAGCAACCACTATGGTTCAGAGACTAGAGAGAAAGGGGCTTGTTGAGCGTAAAGCTTCGCTCGAAGATGCGAGGTCTAAGTTGGTTGTACTGACCAGCAAAGCTGAAGTCGGCTTAGAAGAAGAAAGTAAGATCTATCAGGTCATGGCACAAATACTGGAAAGTCGTTTGTCTGAGCAAGAATCTCAGCAGCTAAACCTATTATTAAATAAAGCTTTGAAGTAAATAATTTAGATATTTAGTTAGCCTTATTAACTAATTTTTCGAGTCATATCTTGTTGATATGCGACTCACAAATGAAAGTAGAGTAAGAAATGAGTAACTCAATTAGTCGTCAGTTTTGGCGATACACAATCCCTACCGTGGCAGCCATGTTGGTTAATGGCCTGTACCAAGTGGTGGATGGCATTTTCATTGGCCGCTATGTGGGGGCTGATGGACTTGCAGGTATCAATGTTGCGTGGCCTGTGATTGGTTCGATTCTCGGTATTGGTATGTTGGTGGGCGTGGGTACCGGTGCACTGGTCTCGATTCGCCAAGGTGAAAAAGATACTCAAGGCGCTAAGCAGATCTTAGCAACGGGCTTAACCTTGTTGTTAGCGATAACGCCTATTGTCTCCGCATTGCTGTTTTTGTTTGCTGATAACTTCTTGCTTTGGCAGGGCGCTGAAGGGCGAGTGTATGAACTTGGCTTGCAGTACTTACACATTCTGATTGGTGCTAGTGTCTTCACGCTAGGTTCGATCGCGATGCCGTTTCTACTGCGTAACGATGACAGCCCTAATTTAGCGACGATATTGATGATCGTTGGTGCTGTGATTAATATCGTACTCGATTACCTGTTTATCGCTCTGTATGGTTGGGAGTTGATGGGCGCGGCACTAGCAACAGCTATCGCACAATTTGTGGTAACGGGCTTAGGTCTGGCTTACTTCTTTTCACGTCGAGCAAATTTACGCTTACGTTGGAATGAGTTACGACTGAAGCTATCGGTTATCCCACAGATCTTCGCCATTGGTACATCAAGCTTCTTTATGTACGCTTATGGTTCGATGATGGTGGCGCTGCACAATGCGTTGTTCTCCCAATATGGCGACCAGTTGATGATTGGTGCTTACGCGATTTTGGGCTACATCGTGACGGTTTATTATCTCACGGCTGAAGGTATCGCCAATGGCATGCAACCTTTGGTGAGCTACAACCATGGTGCGCGTAACCAAGCGAACATTCGTAAGTTACTTAAGATTGCGATGCTGAGTTCGGTATTGATTGGTGTGGCGTTCGTGCTGCTTCTGAACGCATTCCCACGTGAGTTTGTATCAGTCTTTAACTCGGACGAACCTCAGTTAGTTGAGTACACAGTATTAGGTATTCGACTACACATGTTTGCATTGGCGCTTGATGGTTTCTTAGTGGTAGCGGGCGCTTATTACCAAGCGGTAAACAAGGGCAGCAAGGCGATGTTTGTAACGATAGGCAATATGCTGATCCAGTTACCTTTCTTGTACATTATGCCTAAGTTGTACGGTGTGCCGGGGATCTGGATTGCATATCCACTGTCTAATATCGCGTTGAGCGCGGTGGTAATGGTGATGCTCTACAAAGACGTAAAGAAGCTCGACGCCTCGCCGATGGAAACCGCAATGGCATAGGTCGATTTTCTTGAGACGAACTAAAAAGGTCTAGCATGTGCTAGACCTTTTTCGTTTTGAAAATCGCTTCGTTTTGAAAATAGTATTTAGATGTTTTTGACGTCTAAACCGGCAAGCTGATGCCAGTAACCATTACATTGGCAGCTTTCAATCTTCATCGGGTTTTGACCGCGTTCATTCGCTCTGAAGTTATTAATTTCAGAGAAGGTATCAACGCCGAGTGGGCTTAAGCGAACCACATCAACCAGGTCGTGCATGTTGGGTAAATCATTGACTAGGTTGTAGCAGTAGCCCGATTGGGTCTGGATACCATTAAGGTTGAATACTGATTGGCCTTCTTGGCTTTCTACTTGTAGCCCTGTTGGGTACTTGATACAGCAGGTTTCGCAATCGTCTTTAGCTTTGTTTTCCGCGCGAGCGGTAAAGCAGCGTGCTGAGTAAGCAAGCGGTAGGTAGCCGTGGCTAAATACTTCTACTTCGAACTTATTACGAATATTGATCTCTTCGCACTGGGTCATTACGTTACTTAACCATTCGCGAGAAAGCTCAACCGGCATACACCAACGCGTCATACCTTGTTTCAAGAACAAGTTCAGCGTGCGTGCGTTGTAGGTGTTCACCGCAGGACCAACCACGAAAGGGACTTTGCTTTCGCTGGCCAGTTGAATTGCAGACACGTCGTTTGCTTCAATCGCGAAGTCACCGTTATCGATGTACTTCTTCATGATGTTAACTTCACTTGGCGCTTCGAGCAACGCCATGGTCGACAGTACCACTTGCTTACCTGAAGCAGACAGCTCTTTAGCGATGTCCATCCAGTGTTTTGCTTTCATCTCACGACGCTTTGAACACACGGCTTCACCGAGATATATGATATCAGCAGAGCTTGATTTCGCTTGCTCATAGAAGCTTTCAACGTCTTGTTTTGGCCAAAAATAAAGTAGAGGGCCTAATGCGTATTTCATTGAGTTCTCCATTTGGCTCTATTGCCATTTACGATGATAAGCGCCAAGCGTGGTTTGTGTACCTTCCGATACATTCGCCAGTGTCGCATTCCAAGCTTGTTCTACTTGGTATTGTTCAGGATTTGCTAAGTAGCGGTCGATGGCTGCGCGCCACGTACGAGTTACTTGTTCTACATAAGCTGGGCTACGTTGACGACCTTCAATCTTCACTGAAGCAACATTGGCTGCGAAAAGCTCTGGCAGCATTGATAGCGTGTTTAGGCTGGTTGGTTCTTCAAGTGCGTGATAGCGCTTACGTTCACCGTCGATCTCTGCTTCAAAGCGGCCTTTACACAGCGTTGGGTAACCTGCGTTTTCACCTGCTTCATACTTATCGATAAGGATTTCGTTCAATCGAGATTCGAGGCCTGTTTCTGTTTCTTGCCAGCGAACGTATTTCGCCGGAGAACAAGCACCAACGGTATTGGGTGATTCGCCTGTCATGTATGAAGAGAGGTAGCAACGGCCTTCTGCCATGATACACAAGCTACCAAAAGCGAATACTTCAAGGTCAACGTCAGAAGTGATATTACGAGAAAGCTGTTTGACCTGATGAATCGATAATACACGCGGCAGTACCACACGCTTAACGTTGAAGTTTTTATGGTAGAAGTCGATAGCAGCGGCATTGGTCGCTGATGCTTGTACCGATAGATGCAGTTCTAGATCTGGATATTTGTTTGCTGCGTACTCAAGCACCGCGATGTCTGCGATGATCAGTGCATCGACACCTAGCGCAGCAGCGTTGTCTACGGCATTGGTCCAACGGTCGAAGCCATTTGGGTGAGCAAACGTGTTTAGGGCAACATGAATTTTCTTGTTGTGGTCATGCACATACTGCACAGCACGATCGAGCTTTTTACCCGCAAAGTTTAGGCCTGCAAAGTGTCGGGCATTGGTATCGTCTTTGAATCCGATATAGACAGCATCCGCACCACAATCAATAGCGGTTTTCAAAGCAGGTAAGTTACCCGCTGGGCATAAGAGTTCCATTTGCTCACTACCAGTAGAATTGAGTTGAAGCGAGCATTTTATGAAGAATTGTGAATGACGGAATTGATGTAAGGCAGGTTTAGATGGATAAATCTGCTTTTACTCCGTTTGAGGTACTGACGAGTGACCGTTTTACATGTTGGCTTGGTTTAAATATGAGGTACTTAATTCTTATGGCGGCGGTTTTGGGCAAACAACTCTTCGACATCTTGTTTTGGTTGCGGACGGTAGAAGTGGAAGCCTTGAATCGAACTACAGTTGAGATTAGACAGCAGAGTCGCTTGCTCACTAGTTTCGACACCTTCAGCAACCACAGTTAAATCGAGAGACTTACCCAGGTTGATGATGTTTTCAATTACGGTGATTTGCTTTGGTAGGGTATCGATATCGGAGATGAAAGCACGGTCTATCTTTAGCTCATCAATTGGGAAGCGAGCAAGGTAAGACAGTGAAGAGTAACCAGTACCAAAATCATCTATGGAGAGAGCAAAGCCAAGTTTCTTGATGGCGTTAAGCATTTGAAGTGTGTGTTCACTATCACTCATCACCGCGCTTTCCGTTAGCTCAAATGTAATCGCACTTGGGTCTAGTTCTGTCGAACGCAGCAGTTTTTCCATGTAATCAATCAGTTTCGGGTTCCCAAACTGTTCAGGAGAAAGGTTGATTGCCACACGGCCAGGTAGGATCCCCTGCATCTTCCAGCGTTTAACTGTTGCGAATACTTCACGCATCACCACACGACCAAGCTGCTCGATAAGACCTGCACGTTCTGCAACTGGGATGAAAGCAGCAGGGCTGATGTAGCCTTCGACAGGGTGTTTCCAACGAACTAGAGCTTCTGCTCCGTTGATGGTGAAATCACGGGCATTTACTTTTGGTTGGTACCAAACCTCGAGTCCATTTTGTTGCAGCGCTTTCTGAAGCTCAATCTCCAGCCACAGTCGCATACGCGCTTCTTTGTTCATCTGTTCGTTGAACTTGATCAAGCGGTTGCGACCACGATCTTTCGCTTCATACATTGCTGTGTCTGCATTTTGCAACAAGATACGAGCATCAGTACCATCTTGAGGGAAGTTCACGCTACCAATCGAGCAGGCCAAGCGTTTACTGAAGTGGTGAAGATCGAAGGGTTGATTGATCAGGGAGATGATCTTTTCAGCGAGCATTTCAGGTGTTCGCTGATGTTCAGGTTCTGGCAGGATAATACCAAACTCATCCCCGCCTAAATGCCCAATCACAGCCTTACGGGGCAGTAAGCGTTTAAGGCGTGAAGCGACCTCTTTAATCACCTTGTCACCGATGTGATGACCAAGTGAATCATTGATATTCTTAAAGTTATCAATGTCTAAGTAGAGCATCACCACTGGTGTATCGTTGTGAATGAACTGCTCAAGACGCTTTGTAAACCCAACTCGGTTATAGAGCTTAGTCAGTGCGTCGATGTAGGCATCTTCACTGTTTGCCGGTGTATATTGTTTTGCGGTTTCTTGTGCGTCTTGGATAAGCACCAACTGAGTATTACTTCCAAGAACAGTGGTGGAGTCGATGTTGAGCTGAACCTTACGTTCAAAGCCGCATCGGGCACCCGTTAAGCAAACCAAACCAGACTCAGAAATAATAGAAGTGAGGTTATTATTGAAAACTGTTTTGGTTTGTTCATCGATAAATAGGCGTCCCAATTCTTCGCCAATTAACTCTGTGGTTGAGTTAAAGCCAAGCAAGCGAGCTGCTGCTGGGTTGGATGACAAGATGTAGTCACTTTCAACGAGCAGTAATCCGTCTGGGAGTAGTTGAGATAGCTTGTGGAATTTAGCTTCGGATTCTTCTAAAGAACGGACAAGTACTTGGTTTTCTGATGTGTCGAAGGCGTGAAAGACGATGTAGTCGGTTTTGTTGCCATTGGTAAGCGGAGATAGGCTGAAATGAAGGCTGGTATCGAGGTCAGTTTCGTTAAGGGTGACTTCGGCCTCAATCGTTTCGCCACTGAATGCACGCTCATAGTAAGGCTTAAGATGTTGGTAGAATTGTTCTCCCAATGTTTGGCGGTCATTCATACCTGCAAGCTCTGTTTGACTCAAACCAGCAATATCGCAGTAACGCTCATTCACCATAAAATAGTTATGTTGAGCATCAAGTACTGCAAAAAAGAACGGACTATTTGCAGTTAGCTGGGTAAACCAATGTTGTAGTTGCTGGGGAGGCATCAAAGTACTACCAATTCTCCAAGAGCTTGAATATTCACTATCGATAAATATTTATTACTTTTTGTGTGGCTATCGATATTTACCTGTGAGTGCAGCGATCTGCTGTAATTCTCATTACCTGAGTTACTATAACTGTGATTTTCAGGATATTAAAGGTCGAGCATCAAACAGAAGTTAATTTGATACATAACAGTAACTGAGATCTTAACATCATCTATGATGCATTCCATATTATTGACAAAGTTACGGATAAGTCACGTGATAAACAAGATTCGCACTCAACTAGTTCAAAATGCCGCATCAATTTTGCGATCTCCAGTCCAGTTATTGCCTAAAACAGTACAAAAAAGAGCCTTGTTGGAGGCGCTTAAGAATGTCTTTAAGGAAGCTTTAGAGGACGGTGACTTTGAGTTCTTAGAAGATAAGTGGCTTAAAGTCTCAATAAAAGATATGGGGTTAAGTTGGTGTATTAGTTACAAAAATGAGCAACTAGTTGTAGCTGATAAAGAGGTGGCTGAAGATGTAAGCTTTAGCGGGAATCTTAATGACCTTGTGTTGATTGCGGGGCGTAAAGAAGATCCAGATACGCTTTTCTTCCAACGTAGACTGTCTATTGAAGGCGATACCGAGCTTGGTTTAGAAGTCAAAAACTTGATGGATAGCGTAGATTTGGACTTATTGCCGACTCCTATGAAAACTTTGTTAAATCAATTAGCTGATTTTGTGCAGAAGGGAGTACAATCCCCAGATACACAAAGTGAGGTAATGAATGCTTATTCGAACTGAAGCACCGGCAGATATACTTGTCATTGATCGTTTATTGAAATCTGTTTTTGAAACAGATGCAGAAGCTAATTTGGTTATGAGCTTGCGTGAGAATAGCCATTTAACGCTATCGCTGGTGGCTTGTTCTGACGAAGGCGAGGTGGTTGGTCACCTGATGTTTAGCCCTATCACGCTTAAAGGTGACGATCACAATTGGCAGGGGCTTGCACCGCTTGCTGTGAAAGAAGAGTTCCGCAACCAGGGCATTGCTAAATCACTGGTTGAAGATGCTTTCTCTACTTTGGTTGATTTTGGTTACCCAGCCTGTGTTGTACTTGGTGATCCTGCCTATTACGGCCGCTTTGGTTTCAAGGCCGCGAGTGAGTTTGGTTTGAGCTGCACTTGGGATGTGCCTGAGGGGGCCTTTCAAGCTATCGAGTTAGTTGAAGGTGCGCTTGCAGGGCATTCTGGTGAGATTGCTTACAGTCCTGAGTTCAATGACTTATAAGCCCATTTTCCACGCAATATGATACAAACTGATTTAGTCTAAATAAAGGAGCTTGATGCTCCTTTATTTTTTGTTAGTATCAGCCCAACTCTGATGAGCTCGTTTTTAACTTCGCTCTAATAAGTCGCCCACTATAAACCTAAGGTTACACCGCTAGATATGTCACAAACACACGCACAATACCTGCAAGAGATGGGCATTAGCCAATGGGAGCTTAGCCACCCAGAGCGTTTAGCGGGTTATGAATCTGAATTGATGCCACTCTCAAATGACTGCAAGCTACTGTTGGTTTCGCCTGAAAAGCCTCAGGAAGATCTCGCCGTGATGTTTGAACGAGTACTCAAAAGTATCAAGCTCGACTTATCTCAGGCATTACACATTCAGCCTCAGCACCTATCTTCTGTGGATTTAGGGGCGGTTGAGTGGGTGTGGTTTGCTGGGTGTGAGCCGGCTCAAGAGCTGAAGGCTAAAACATTACAATCGCCATTACTGTCTGACATTAACGGTAATAACCAACATCGCCGCGACTTATGGCAACAAATTTGTGCTTATGACTAATCAATTTTTACCGACTTCACAACAACACCTAGACGCCATTTGGCAGATTGAGCAGGCCGCACATTCTCATCCATGGTCTGAAACCATGATTCGAGATCTTGAGAGTCGAGGCGCTTGTCATCATGTTCTTGAAGTCGATGGGCAAGTGGTCGGGTACTTCTTCGCGCAAAACATTGTTGGTGAGGTCACGTTACTTAATATAGCGGTAGACCCAAGCCAGCAAGGCAAAGGGTATGGTAAAGCGTTAACTGAACATTTCCTTGATATGTGCGAGCAAGCTGACGCGGAAAGCGCTTGGCTAGAGGTTCGCGAAAGTAATGTGAATGCGTTTAATCTTTACGAAAAAGCGGGCTTTAATGAAGTCGATCGTCGTCGTAACTATTACCCAACCAAGCAAGGCAACGAAGATGCGATCATTATGAGCTATCTTTTTATGTCTTTTAGCTAGTCATATCGAGTCTTTTCGTTATGCAGATAATTAGCCACAAAATAGGGTGTAAACTGACCCTTTAGAAAGTGACACGCTTTCTGTATAATCCGCACACAGAATTCAAGGGCAAGTATTATCTACTTGCCCTTTTTACGCTTTAGATCAGCAAAGGGCGACTATGTCTTTCCAACAAGAAGTGAGCAAACGTAGAACGTTTGCGATTATCTCTCACCCGGATGCGGGTAAAACCACGATTACTGAAAAAGTTCTTTTATTCGGAAACGCGATTCAAAAAGCGGGTACCGTAAAAGGCCGTGGCTCTAACCAGCACGCTAAATCTGACTGGATGGAGATGGAAAAAGAACGTGGTATCTCGGTAACTACGTCGGTAATGCAATTCCCATACAATGATTGCCTAGTAAACCTACTAGATACTCCAGGACACGAAGATTTCTCGGAAGATACGTACCGTACGCTAACAGCGGTTGACTCTTGTTTGATGGTTATCGATGCTGCGAAAGGTGTCGAGGATCGTACTCGTAAACTAATGGAAGTAACACGTCTACGTGATACGCCAATCGTAACGTTTATGAACAAACTTGACCGTGACGTTCGTGATCCAATGGAAGTGCTTGATGAAGTTGAGAGCGAGCTAGGTATGGCTTGTGCTCCTATCTCATGGCCAATTGGTTGTGGTAAAGAGTTTAAAGGTGTTTACCACATTCACCGTGATGAAACGATCTTGTATGAATCAGGCCATGGCCATGAGATCCAAGAAGTTCGCATCATCAAAGGTCTAGATAACCCAGAGCTAGATGAAGCGGTAGGCTCTGATCTTGCGGAAAGCGTACGTGAAGAGCTAGAGCTTGTTATCGGTGCTTGCCCTGAGTTTGACCACGAACTGTTCCTTGCTGGTGAACTAACGCCGGTTTACTTCGGTACCGCATTAGGTAACTTCGGTGTTGACCACATGCTTGATGGTCTAACGAAATGGGCACCTGCTCCTCAAACGCGTCAAGCGAACGAGCGTGATGTTGAAGCGACAGAAGAGAAGTTCTCTGGTTTCGTCTTTAAGATCCAAGCAAACATGGACCCTAAACACCGCGACCGTATCGCATTCATGCGTATCGTATCAGGTACTTACAACCAAGGTATGAAGATGAACCATGTTCGTACTGGCAAGAACGTAAGTATCTCTGATGCGGTAACCTTCATGGCGGGTGACCGTGCACGTGCTGAAAAAGCATACGCGGGCGATATTATCGGTCTGCATAACCACGGCACAATCCAGATTGGTGATACCTTCACTCAAGGTGAGAGCCTTAAGTTCGCTGGTATTCCTAACTTCGCGCCTGAGCTATTCCGTCGTATTCGCCTACGTGATCCACTGAAGCAGAAGCAGCTTCTAAAAGGCTTAGTTCAGCTTTCAGAAGAGGGCGCAGTACAAGTATTCCGTCCTATGCAGAACAACGACCTGATCGTTGGTGCAGTTGGTGTACTTCAGTTCGACGTGGTTGTAGCGCGCTTGAAAGCGGAATACAACGTAGAAGCTATCTACGAAGGTGTTAACGTTGCAACAGCTCGTTGGGTTGAATGTGATGACGCTAAGAAACTAGAAGAATTCAAACGTAAGAACCAATCTAACCTTGCGCTAGATGGCGGTGACAACCTGTCTTACATCGCACCAACTATGGTGAACTTGAATCTAGCTTCTGAACGTTTCCCTGAAGTTCAATTCCGAGCTACGCGCGAGCACTAATTACTCCGCGCTCTATTCGAGTTAAACAAAAACGTCTATTGTTCTGCAATAGGCGTTTTTTAATGCGTTTTATTTAAGGTTCAAAAGCTGAGGTTAAAGGCAAGTATGTTGGGTTGGATAAAAACTTGGATTAAGAAATACGATAAGTGGTGTGAAGAGCTTGGCTTAACGCCTGAAAATAAGCGTAGCTGTGTACCTTATCGTCCTGACCTCAAGGCCAGAAAGCAGAGAATGGAAAATATGACACAGCAAATAAGTGACTTTCCGCTGTTTGATACTCATTGCCATGCGGATTTTGAGGCGTTTGAGCAACATATTGTAATTGATCAGGGAGCTACACTTGATCAAAGTATTGATCGCTACCTTGAAGAAGCGAAACAAGCCCAAGTTGAGAAAATACTCATCCCTTCTATAGGCCAAAATAACTGGCGTAAGCTTGAAAAAATTGCGCAATCCTACCCGAATGTTTATTACGCGCTAGGCTTCCATCCTTACTTTTTAGAGCAAGCGGGTGAGGTGCAATTTGAAGAACTTCGCCAATTACTCTCTTCAAAAAACAGCCAATGTGTCGCGATAGGTGAGTGCGGACTCGACTTCTTTGTGGGCGTCGAAAGGGAAAAACAAGAGCGTTTTTTTGTCCAGCAAATGGAGCTAGCTAAGACCTTTGAGTTGCCTTTAATCATCCATGAACGGAAGTCTTACAACCGACTGATCGAGTTAATAAAGCAGCATAATTTTACTTTTGGTGGGGTGATTCACGGTTTTTCAGGGAGTGAACAGCAAGCTTTAGCGTGGATCAAGCTCGGTTTCTATATTGGCGTCGGTGGAACGATAACTTACCCAAGAGCGCAAAAAACACGCACAACTATCGCAAAATTGCCCCTTGAATGCTTGGTATTGGAAACGGATGCTCCGGACATGCCCATGTCTGGAAATCAAGGAAATGTTAATCATTCCAAATATTTAGTTACGATCTTAAATGAACTTTTTTTGCTTAGAAAAGAGCCAAAGCAATCGATTGCAACGCAAGTTTGGCAAAATAGCCATCGCGCATTCGGTATATGTGAATAAAATCGAAGGTTTTTGTTTATCGTTTGCGTAAATTGCACTGGGCTTGTGATTTGGCTCACATTTGCGTGTGAATGGTACATGAATCTTGTACGAAAGTGTGAGGACGGCATTACTTTATTAGTGGTCGCATGAGTATAATTGCCTCCGCTTTATAGCCCCATTTTGTAACACGCCAATAAATAACTAATAAGGAAGTCATAAACTATGAGCCTGTTTATGAGCCTAGTCGGAATGGTTGCACTGATCGCAATCGCAGTACTACTATCTGACAACCGCAAAGCTATTAATCTAAGAACAGTGGGTGGCGCTTTCGCTATCCAATTCGCACTTGGTGCATTCGTACTTTACATCCCTTGGGGTCGTGATCTACTTGCAGGTTTCTCTGCTGGTGTAGCAAACGTGATCGACTACGGTAAAGACGGTACTGGTTTCCTATTCGGCAGCCTAGTTAACTTCTCAGTTGACGGTATCGGTTTCATCTTTGCTTTCCAAGTACTACCAACTCTGATTTTCTTCTCTGCACTTATCTCTGTACTTTACTACATTGGTGTAATGCAAATTGTAATCAAAGTTCTTGGTGGTGGTCTTCAGAAAGCTCTAGGTACTTCTCGCGCCGAGTCTATGTCTGCAGCAGCAAACATTTTCGTTGGTCAAACAGAAGCACCTCTAGTTGTTCGTCCTTTTGTTCCTAAAATGACTAACTCTGAACTATTCGCAGTAATGTGTGGTGGTTTGGCTTCTGTAGCTGGTGGTGTACTAGCAGGTTACGCATCTATGGGTGTACCTCTTGAGTACCTAGTTGCAGCGTCATTCATGGCAGCACCGGGTGGTCTACTATTCGCTAAAATCATCAAGCCTGAAACTGATGAAGTTGATGAGAACCTAGGTTCTGATATCGACGGCGGCGACGACAAGCCTGCAAACGTTATCGACGCAGCAGCAGGTGGCGCATCAGTTGGTCTACAACTAGCACTTAACGTTGGTGCAATGCTACTAGCATTCATCGGCCTAATTGCTCTAATCAACGGTATCCTAGGTGGCATCGGTGGTTGGTTTGGTATGGAAAACCTAACTCTAGAACTTCTTCTAGGTTGGATCTTCGCACCGCTAGCATTCATCATTGGTGTTCCATGGGAAGAAGCAACTATCGCTGGTTCTTTCATTGGTCAGAAGACAGTTGTTAACGAATTTGTTGCATACCTAAACTTCGTACCATACGTAGGTGAAAATGCTCAAGTTGTTGCAGCAACTGGTCAAGTGATGTCTGAGAAGACTCAAGCTATCATCGCATTTGCACTATGTGGTTTCGCAAACCTTTCTTCAATTGCGATTCTTCTTGGTGGTCTAGGTGGTATTGCACCAGCTCGTCGTCACGACATCGCTCGTATGGGTGTTAAAGCGGTTATTGCTGGTACTCTATCTAACCTGATGGCAGCAACAATTGCTGGCTTCTTCCTATCTTTCTAATAAAGTAGATTTAGATATATAGACGCCATAATAATATCGCCCCGTAGCAAGAAATTGCTGCGGGGCTTTTTTGTTTTTAGGCCTAGTGATTTTTAGTATGAGCACGAGCGATGCTGGGATTCAATAATGGGTCTAGAATGTTTTTTTGAGATACAAACCGTTTGCGTTCTAAGGAGCACTACAATTTATTGATGGATACCTATAATGTATAAGCTTAAGGGATAGGATGTCTCTTTTGGCAAGAAAGTGACCGCTTGGATTCATCCAAAGGTTATTCTTCTGGGATTAAGCCAAACTTAGCGATACGCTATAGATGTTAGACACAACATGACTGATTTGTTGTGCCATAGACCAAACTGGTACTGTGCGGTGACAAGGATTGCAATTGGTAGCGAAAGTTATCAAGTCTTCAAGGAACCAAGTCCGTTCATTTGTGACTACTGAGCATTACTAAAATATCCATCTATACTGGATGGATGGCGAAGTAGTTAACTATTTGAATATATTGATCGGAGATAGAAATGAGCGATTTAAAAGCAGCAGCTCTACGTGCACTTAAACTTATGGACCTAACTACGCTAAATGATGACGACACTACTGAGAAAGTAGTGGCGCTTTGTCATGACGCGAAGACTGCAGTAGGCAACACAGCTGCAATCTGTATTTACCCTCGCTTTATCCCAGCAGCTAAGAAAGCGTTGCGTGAGCAAGGTACTCCAGAAGTACGCATTGCGACTGTAACTAACTTCCCTCATGGTAATGACGACATCGAAATTGCTGTTGCAGAAACAAAAGCAGCGGTAGCGTACGGCGCAGACGAAGTTGACGTAGTATTCCCATACCGTGCTCTTATTGCTGGCAACGAAGAAGTTGGCTTTGAGCTAGTTAAACAGTGTAAAGCAGCTTGTGGTGACATCACGCTTAAAGTGATCATCGAAACAGGTGAACTGAAAGAAGAAGCTCTGATCAAGAAAGCTTCTCAAATCTGTATCGAAGCAGGTGCAGACTTCATCAAAACTTCAACAGGTAAAGTGCCAGTAAACGCGACTCCAGAATACGCGCGCATGATGCTTGAAGTTATCCGTGACATGGGCGTTGCTAAAACAGTTGGTTTCAAACCTGCTGGTGGCGTACGTACTGCTGAAGATGCAGCACTATACCTAGCAATGGCTGATGAGCTTCTAGGCGCTGAGTGGGCAGACAACATGCACTACCGTTTTGGTGCTTCAAGCCTACTAACTAACCTTCTTAATACATTAGAAGTAACAGACCAAACTGCTGATCCAGCAGCATACTAATTTACCCATTCGGGTATAAAAAATTAAGTCTGTTTGATGGAGTGACGTTAAGTCACTCCATATTACCTCTTTCCCTACAAACCATACTCACTAGAGTTTGGGAGGCACTAATGTATCTACCTCAAGAAATTATTCGCAGAAAACGTGATAACGAAGTACTGACCACAGAAGAAATTAACTTCTTCATTCAAGGCGTAGCTAAGAACACGGTTTCTGAAGGCCAAATTGCAGCATTTGCAATGGCTATCTTTTTTAATGAAATGACAATGCCAGAACGTATCGCACTAACTTGTGCAATGCGTGATTCAGGTATGGTGATTGACTGGAGCCACATGAACTTTGATGGCCCAATCGTTGATAAACACTCTACTGGTGGTGTTGGTGACGTAACTTCTCTGATGCTTGGCCCTATGGTGGCAGCATGTGGTGGTTTCGTTCCAATGATCTCTGGTCGTGGTTTAGGCCACACTGGCGGTACGCTAGACAAGCTAGAATCTATCCCGGGTTACAACATTACACCAACCAACGAAGTGTTCGGTGAAGTAACGAAAGATGCTGGTGTGGCTATCATCGGTCAAACAGGCGATCTAGCGCCTGCTGACAAGCGTGTTTACGCGACTCGTGATATCACAGCAACCGTAGATAACATCTCGCTAATTACGGCTTCAATCCTATCTAAGAAACTGGCTGCTGGCCTTGATTCTCTAGTGATGGATGTAAAAGTAGGTTCAGGCGCATTCATGCCGACTTACGAAGCGTCAGAAGAGCTAGCGAAATCTATCGTTGCAGTAGCAAATGGTGCAGGTACTAAAACAACAGCAATCCTAACGGACATGAACCAAGTTCTAGCTTCTTCAGCGGGTAACGCAGTAGAGGTTCGTGAAGCGGTTCAATTCTTAACGGGTGAATACCGTAACCCACGTTTGCTAGAAATTACGATGGCATCGTGTGCTGAAATGCTGGTGTTGGGTAACCTTGCAAAAGATTCAGACGAAGCGCGCGAAAAACTGATGACAGTACTGGATAACGGTAAAGCAGCAGAGTGCTTCGGTAAGATGGTAGCGGGCCTTGGCGGTCCAGCTGATTTCGTAACGAACTACGATAACTACCTAGAAAAAGCAGAAATTATTAAACCAGTGTACGCGCTAGAAAGCGGTGTGGTATCAGCAATGGATACTCGTGCAATTGGTATGGCTGTGGTTGGTATGGGCGGCGGTCGTCGCGTAGCAACTGACAGCATTGATTACGCAGTCGGTTTTGATCACTTCATTCGTCTTGGTGAAGTAGCAAGTGAAGATAAACCATTAGCAATGATTCATGCTCGCAACGAACAACAGTGGCAAGAAGCTGCAACAGCATTACAAAATGCAATCACTGTGGGCGGAGAATATACAGCAACGCCAGACGTTTACCGTCAGATTCGTTCTGAAGACGTGTAAATAACAGGTATCGGCATACCTCGTGTATGCCGATAAACAGAGTTCTGGTGCAAAGAGCAATAAGTTGGTGAAGAAAATGAAAAGAGCATTTATTTTAGTTTTAGATTCATTCGGTATCGGTGAAACAGCGGATGCAGATAAATTCGGTGATGTAGGTTCTGACACTATGGGTCACATCGCAGATCATTGTGACCAAGGTCTTGCCGACAATGCAGATCGTAAAGGTCCTCTGACGCTACCAAACCTGTCTAAGCTAGGCTTAGCAATGGCTCATAAAGAGTCTACAGGTCGTTTTGCTCCTGGTATGGATGCAGACGCTGAAATCATCGGCGCTTACGGTCACGCTGCTGAACTGTCTTCTGGTAAAGATACGCCATCAGGTCACTGGGAAATCGCTGGTGTACCAGTATTGTTTGACTGGGGCTATTTCACCGACAAAGAGAACAGCTTTCCAAAAGAGCTGACTGACCGCATCCTTGAGCGTGCAGGTTTGTCTGGTTTCTTGGGTAACTGCCACTCATCAGGCACTGAAATCCTAGATAACTTAGGTGAAGAACACATGAAGACTGGCCTGCCAATCTTCTACACTTCTGCGGACTCTGTTTTCCAGATCGCTTGTCACGAAGAGACATTCGGCCTACAAAACCTATTAGACCTTTGTCAGATTGCTCGTGAAGAGCTAGAAGACTACAACATTGGTCGTGTTATTGCTCGTCCGTTCATTGGCCCAGGTAAAGGTCAATTCGAACGTACTGGTAACCGTCGTGACCTTTCTGTTGAGCCTCCTGCAGCAACTATCCTGCAGAAACTTGCTGATGAGAAGGGCGGTAACATTCACTCAATCGGTAAGATCTCTGATATCTACGCGGGTTGTGGCATCACTCAGAAAACCAAAGCAACAGGTATCCCTGCGCTATTTGAAGCAACCAAAGAAGCGATCAATGAAGCAGGCGACAACACTATCGTGTTCACTAACTTCGTTGATTTCGACTCAGCTTACGGCCACCGCCGTGATGTTGCTGGTTATGCAGCGGCACTTGAGTACTTCGATGGTCGCATCAATGAAATCATCGATATGATGAAAGAAGACGATGTACTTATCCTAACGGCAGATCACGGTTGTGATCCGACATGGCCAGGTACTGACCATACTCGTGAACACATCCCTGTGATTGTTTACGGTCAGAAGGTTCCAGCCGGTTCTTTAGGCCGTCGCGATACGTTCGCTGATATCGGTCAAAGCTTAGCGTCTTACTTTGGTACATCGCCAATGGGACACGGTACAAGCTTTCTATAATAGTTAACGAAGAGAGAGGGAAACCTCTCTCTTCTTTTTTTGTTTTGAGATTAAGGATATTTTCAATGGCTACTCCACATATTAATGCTGAAATGGGTGATTTCGCTGACGTAGTTTTAATGCCAGGCGACCCGCTACGTGCTAAATACATCGCTGAAACCTTCTTAGAAGAAGTGGTTCAAGTGTGCGACGTTCGCAACATGTTTGGTTACACCGGTACTTACAAAGGTCGTAAGGTTTCGGTAATGGGACATGGTATGGGCATTCCATCTTGTTCTATTTACGCGACTGAGCTGATCAAAGATTTTGGTGTGAAAAAGATCATTCGTGTTGGTAGTTGTGGTGCAGTGAGCGAAGATATCAAAGTGCGTGATGTGGTTATTGGCATGGGCGCATGTACTGACTCAAAAGTGAACCGTATTCGCTTTAAAGGTCACGACTTCGCAGCTATCGCAGATTACAAAATGGTGCGTGCGGCAGAAGATGCAGCCAAAGCACGTGGTGTTGATGTAAAAGTTGGCAACCTGTTCTCGGCTGAGTTGTTCTACACGCCAGATCCAGAGATGTTCGAAGTGATGGACAAATACGGCATTGTTGGCGTAGAGATGGAAGCTGCTGGCATCTATGGTGTATGTGCTGAATACGGCGCTAAAGCGCTAACGATTTGTACTGTTTCTGACCACATCAAGACTGGTGAGCAAACTACATCAGATGAACGTCAAACGACTTTCAACGACATGATGGTTATCGCACTAGACTCTGTGTTGCTTGGTGACCAAGAATAATCTTGATTTGTCTTAGCTTGATAAGTGAACAGATAACAAAAAGCCCCGTTGCTGCCTGAGCGTCGGGGCTTTTTATTGGATAAGTTAAACGCGATGTTTATGAGCTTACATTCTTCAACAATAAGTTCTCACCAGACTTGGTTGGCCTTCTGCGAATCAGCATAATGAACAACACGCCACTCACAAACCCCATCAACACCATACCGATCATGTAGCGATCACTTTTTCGATAATGGTGATCAGAAATTGCCGTCATCTTACCTGTTTCAAAAGTCACTCGAATAAAGCCGATGATCGTTTTCTCCGGTGAATAAATAGGTTCAACTAATTGTTGTCTGCCGATACTTGCTGTTGAAAGTGGCGTATCTAAGCCAAGAACCTCGCGAACCGAGAGCGCTTTTTCACTCGAAGCCAGTCGGATACCCTCTGCATCATAGATGGTGGTATCGAACACCAGTCGGTCTTGAGACAGCTGATTAGTAAGATCAAGTAATCGCTCTTGGTCTTGTTGCGTGATCATCTTGCTGGCCGAAAGTGATGCCTGAGAGATAAGCAGCTTGGTAAGGGTTTCCAACTGTTTCGCTTGGATCTTCTCGTTACCTTTACTGATCACGACCGTATTTTTAATCGTTACAACGAACATGGTAGCCAACAAAATAAGGGCTAGCATTCGTAAAGCGTTACGTATTGAGAACAATGATTCATTCATGTTTCACGAAGCCTGAAATAAACAAATGTTATGATTAAGACATATTGAGACTTGCGTTTTCAAATTGCAATAGGTTAACGTTTAGCATAGTTAATTAGGAATCATACACATGGACGCTCAGAAATATCTGCCGATAAAAAGGCATACGACATTATTAACTCGACTCCCCGAGACTCGTTTCGCTTCTCAACTCGCTAAATCCAAAGCTAATTGGATTGTGTTTGGTGAGTACCTATCTCCACAATCTTTCGATGACATCGACTTTTTCACTGGCACTTACAACACCATCCTCGATACGTGGAAAGTTGGGCATTATGAAGTGGCTTTGATGTCAGGCAACCTAACACCAGCACATGAAGAAATCCTCCAAGCGCTAAAGTTTGATTATGCTTGCCTTAGCGAGGTCCCAGACTTATCTAAGCCAGGTTTGATCGTGATGGATATGGATTCCACAGCGATTCAAATTGAATGTATCGATGAGATTGCCAAATTGGCTGGAGTGGGAGAGTTAGTCTCTGAAATCACCGAACGAGCAATGCAAGGTGAGCTCGACTTTGAACAGAGCTTACGCCAAAGAGTAGGAGCACTGAAAGGTGCGGATGAGTCGATATTAGAGCAAGTGCGTCAGTCATTGCCATTCATGCCAGATCTGGTCGGGCTGGTGAATACTCTGAATAAGCTTGGCTGGAAAACAGCGATTGCATCAGGCGGTTTTACTTACTTCTCTGACTACCTGAAAGATACCTTGGATCTAGACCATGCTCAGTCGAATACTCTAGAAATCGTTAAGGGTAAATTGACGGGGGAAGTGTTGGGTGACGTGGTTTCGGCGCAAACCAAAGCCGATATCTTGGTAGAGTTGGCTGAAGAGTACGAATTGGAACTGCACAATACCGTAGCTGTGGGCGATGGTGCCAATGACTTGGTGATGATGGGCTCTGCAGGTTTAGGCATTGCCTACCACGCGAAACCAAAAGTAGAGCAGCAAGCTCAAACCGCTGTTCGTTACGCAGGTTTAGGCGGTGTGCTTTGTATCTTGTCGGGTGTGTTAGCTAAGCAGCAAAAAATCAGCTGGCAGGCAAAACCTTAAGGCTTGATTTGGAAGTTGTATTTGCCGGAAGTTATAGTCGAGATCAGATACAAAAAAAGCAGGCGATGAGCCTGCTTTTTCTATTTTCCAATCCAGTAAATGGAGACTAACCTAACGAGTAAGCTCTAATCGAATCAACACTTCATCTGTGATGTCTTCAATCTCACCATAGCCGATAAAAGCGGTGATCTCGTTCTCTAGTTTCTTAGCTTGATGCATGCTGATGCGTGAAAGCTCTTCTAAATCCGATTGGAATAAACTTGTTAGCGGATTAAAGATAGGTGCCGTGGTGACTCGCAATACATACACATCACCCAAGTGCTGCGCCTTCTTGATGAATAAGATGCGCTCTTTTGCTGAGGTGAAATCTTTCACCAACTTGGTATGCACCGATTGGATCTTGTCACCAAACTTTACTGCAGCAATATACACGTCATGGTGTTTAGGCTCTGCGCCTTCGATTCTTTTGAGTGGCTCAGCCAGTAGCGAGCTCGTGTGGCCTTTAAAGATCGGCTCTAGAGAGAACTTTTGGTTGTGTCCAAGTTTAGCTAGCAACGTTAGGTGCTTATTCAATGGGAAGTTCACGCCTATGATCTTACAGCGCAATGTTGAGCTTGGCTTATCAATGAAGATAGGGTTACTGACCATCTTGCTAAGCAATATATTGTGTAACGATTCGAGCAACGAATTGGTTGGCAGTATCTCTTTCTTTTTAATCAGCTTGCTTTGGTTCTGATCGATAAGCCCATTTAGGAAAGCGATAGTACGCATCGTCTTCGCGTTCTCGGCAATAACCAGCTGCACGTTGCGGCCATTCGGGCTCACTCGGATCACATGGTAAGGCACGGTGCTCAACGGCAGGTTCTTGTCATAGAGCTGCAGTTCATTGAAGTTCACCAATACCGGATCATTAATCTTGAGGACCATTGGGTGTTCAAGGTTAATGCTCAGTCCACGCTTCGAGATATCTAAAGTGTGTCCGCTTGCCGCAGCGCCATCTTGTGACGTAAGTTGTAACGGTGATTTAAATTGGTATCTCGGTTCTTTACGGCGAGTCTGAGAATCAAAGTAGATACTTTGAATATTCCCAACCACAGTGCGTGGGTGACGAAAGCGGTTCAGTTCACTGCTTGGAATACGTGGCTTTTCACTTAACAGATAATCAGCCGCACTTTCGTGATCGCCAATTTCTTGCAAGATACCGCAATGCGTCAGTTGCGCTGAGCTTTGAGCCAGAGTATCCGAGTGTTTGGCTAACGCTTGTTGCTCGGTGTCTGAAAGTTCGAAAACTGAGAACTTGAACGCCTTCCAACTTTTACGTTTACCGCCAATGTGCCAAAACAGTTGTCTTTGTTCGCGAGAGGCTTCAGGTAGCATCATTGAATAGAACAAGGTCTTGTTTTGGTGTTCATGGGTAAAAGAGTAGATAACGTTACTGGTTCCCTTCACTCCTGGTTTCGCCAGCAGGTTCATACGTTGCTCGTTGAACAGGGTGCCCAGCGCTTGTTGATTTCGCTCGTCGTGCCAGTATTGCCACAACGGATGGTTGTTATCCGTCAGTAGGGCAAGCTTTAGTTCACTGCCGCTGAAGAACAGCGGAAGGTTACAAGTATGCTTTAGATAGGTGTGTTCGATTCCTCGCGTACGAGTTCGAATGATCCTATCTTGGTTCTCATGGCTGGTTTTCTTACTGATGCTATTTAAAGACTCATCGAGTAAGCGAGCCACAACATTGTTGTCGCTTACCTTGATGGTTCTTAGAAATTTGACCGCGTTGTTCTCATAAGACTCGTCGATACCCAAAACACGAAATTCAACCGCTTGGTTAACATCGTTTTCTTGGGACTTTTCGATAAGCTCTGAGAATTTAACGCTGATGATCTCACCGAGGTTGTATCGAAAGGCGCTTGGCACCTTGAACTTTGCGCCCGACGGAGAAATATCAACCGTTACACCATGTAGGCTTTGCCCTTTCGATGTGGTGATCTCAACCTGTGAGCTAATCTTGAGTCTGTTCTCTTGACGCTTTAAGTCGTAACCCAGATTAATCGCTTCAGCTTCGTACGGGCTATTGGCGCTAGTAATGTCGTGGTTACCTTGAGAAGATGTTTTAACAACGCTCATTGGTTGAGTTCGCGGAGTCATTACTAACTCCCATGCGCCTTCTGTGTAACCTTTAAACTTTTTAGTGCCACGTTGATACGCGTTTAAAGCGATGTCATCGAGCCAGTGTTTACGGCCGTCTAACGTGAACTGACGACATTCATTATCAATGCGCCCACGTAAATCAATGCTCTTTGTACACGGAGCCATGATACGATTCAGTTCCATTTTAACCAGCAGTTTTAGAGACGGAGATTCGCCTTCTGTCATTTGAGAAAGAAGGAATTCGAAATCTTCGGCGTGGTAGGCCGGGATAAGACGTTCTGCTACAGATAGAATTTCAGATTGCTGCATACTTTTCTTGTTAGAATGGACGGTGCATTTATGTTATCGACTAGTTTAAATCGATCTTTAAGTATAAGTGGTATGACTGCAACGTTTATTTTCACCCGTACGGTCAAATAAGTCACAAATTGACAACATCATTGTGTAACTGAGTAAATTATTGAGGTTTTATGGCTAAGGCAAAACGAGCTTATGTGTGTAATGACTGTGGTGCTGACTTTCCACGTTGGCAAGGACAGTGCAATGCATGTGGTGCTTGGAACACGATTACAGAAGTTAGATTAGCTGCTTCACCTCAGGTCGCACGTAATGAACGATTGAGTGGTTATGCGGGTGGTGCAACTGAATCTTCAGTTCAAACGCTGTCAGAAATTGATCTGCAAGAAGTGCCACGTTTTAGCAGTGGTTTTAAAGAGCTCGACCGAGTACTCGGTGGTGGTGTCGTACCGGGCGCTGCGATCCTGATTGGTGGTAACCCGGGTGCAGGTAAATCAACGCTGTTATTACAGACCATGTGTCAGCTTTCTTCTCAATTACCGACTCTCTATGTCACAGGGGAAGAGTCCCTACAGCAGGTCGCTATGCGTGCGTCTCGACTTGGATTGCCAAAAGAGCACCTAAAGATGCTCTCAGAAACGAACGTGGATAAGATCTGTCAGGTTGCCGAAAAAGAACAACCTAAGATCATGGTTATCGACTCGATCCAAGTTATGCACGTTGCGGATGTTCAATCTTCTCCAGGCAGTGTTGCACAGGTTCGTGAATCGGCAACCGCATTAACGCGCTACGCAAAACAGAATAACGTTGCTGTGTTCTTAGTTGGACACGTAACTAAAGACGGTACCTTAGCGGGGCCAAAAGTACTTGAGCACATTATTGACTGTTCCGTTCTATTAGATGGCGGAACCGATAGCCGTTTTAGAACGCTGCGCAGCCATAAAAACCGTTTTGGTGCAGTTAATGAACTGGGTGTGTTTGCGATGACAGGACAAGGGCTAAAAGAAGTCAGCAACCCATCTGCTATCTTCTTGTCTCGTGGTGAAGAGGAAACGTCTGGCAGTTCTGTCATGGTGGTGTGGGAAGGTACGCGTCCACTTCTTGTCGAAATCCAAGCGCTGGTGGATTATTCACAGCTGGCAAATCCGCGTCGTGTCGCTGTCGGCCTAGAGCAAAACAGGCTTTCACTGTTATTAGCGGTGCTGCATAAACACGGCGGCTTACAAATGGCTGACCAAGATGTGTTTGTGAATGTCGTCGGTGGTGTTAAAGTAACCGAAACCAGTGCTGATCTTGCGTTGGTGATGGCTCTACTTTCTAGTTTCAGAGACCGCGCATTGCCAAAAGATGTGGTGGTGTTTGGAGAAGTAGGCCTAGCGGGTGAGATTCGACCTGTACCGAGCGGACAAGAGCGTTTAAATGAAGCATTTAAACACGGCTTTAAGAAAGCGATCGTACCGGCAGCAAACATGCCTAAAGGTGGCATTCCTGGAATGCAGCTCCACGGTGTAAAAAAATTATCGGAAGCAATTAATGCTTTTGATGAGTTGTAATTGAACTCACTTCAGCTACTCTATACAGCAGCAATTCAGCCTAACCTTAACGCCGATTAGGCTTTGGGTTAGCACTATAATTAACAATCATTTAGATTGTTACTACTGAGTGCCTTTTTCTATATGTTAGAAAAAGGCAAAGTTTTTTAGTCCCAAATGCATGCAAAGCTATCAGTCTTCACAGATTGTGATATACTCTGCGCGCATTTTATATCCTATTAACAGAGTAAGACAATGGCAGATTTATCGAAATACAGAAACATTGGTATTTTCGCGCACGTTGATGCGGGTAAAACAACTACCACTGAGCGTATCCTTAAGCTAACTGGTCAAATCCACAAGACTGGTGAAGTACATGATGGCGAATCAACGACTGACTTCATGGAACAGGAAGCTGAGCGCGGTATTACTATCCAATCAGCAGCTGTAAGCTGTTTTTGGAACGATCACCGTCTAAACGTTATCGATACTCCTGGACACGTTGACTTCACAGTTGAAGTATACCGTTCTCTTAAAGTTCTTGATGGCGGTATCGGTGTATTCTGTGGTTCTGGTGGTGTTGAACCTCAATCAGAAACCAACTGGCGCTACGCTAACGAATCAGAAGTATCTCGTCTGATCTTCGTTAACAAACTAGACCGTATGGGTGCAGATTTCTACAACGTTGTTGACCAAGTTAAAAACGTTCTAGGTGCTACTCCTCTAGTTATGGTTCTACCAATTGGTCGTGAAGACGAATTCGTTGGTGTTGTAGACCTACTAAGCCGTAAAGCATACGTTTGGGATGACACTGGTCTTCCTGAAAACTACGAAATCACAGATGTTCCTGCGGACATGGTTGATGACGTTGAGCAATACCGTGAAGAGCTAATCGAAACTGCTGTAGAGCAAGACGATGACCTAATGGAAGCTTACATGGAAGGTGAAGAGCCTTCTATCGAAGACATCAAGCGTTGTATCCGTAAAGGTACTCGTGATATCGCATTCTTCCCTACGTTCTGTGGTTCTGCGTTCAAGAACAAAGGTATGCAACTTATCCTTGATGCTGTAGTAGATTACCTACCAGCACCAACTGAAGTTGATCCTCAACCTCTAATGGATGAGAACGGCGAAGAAACTGGCGAACACGCTATCGTTTCTACAGATGAAACTTTCAAAGCGCTTGCATTCAAAATCATGGATGACCGCTTCGGTGCTCTAACTTTCGTTCGTATTTACTCTGGTAAACTGAACAAAGGTGACACGATTCTTAACTCATTCACTGGCAAGACAGAACGTGTTGGCCGTATGGTTGAGATGCAAGCTGATGACCGTAACGAACTAACTAGCGCACAAGCTGGTGACATCATTGCGATCGTTGGTATGAAGAACGTGCAAACTGGTCACACTCTATGTGATCCTAAGCACCAAGTAACGCTTGAGCCAATGGTATTCCCAACTCCAGTAATCTCAATCGCTGTATCTCCAAAAGATAAAGGCGGTTCTGAGAAAATGGGTATCGCGATCGGTAAAATGGTTGCAGAAGATCCATCTTTCCAAGTTGAGACTGACGAAGAGACTGGCGAAACTATCCTGAAAGGTATGGGTGAGCTTCACCTAGACATCAAGGTAGATATCCTTAAGCGTACATACGGCGTTGACCTAACTGTAGGTGCTCCTCAAGTTGCTTACCGTGAAACTATCACTCAAGCAATTGAAGATAGCTACACACACAAGAAGCAATCTGGTGGTTCTGGTCAATTCGGTAAGATCGATTACCGTATCAAACCAGGCGAAGCAGGTTCTGGCTTCAAGTTCAACTCTGTAGTTGTGGGCGGTAACGTTCCTAAAGAATTCTGGCCTGCAGTTGAGAAAGGCTTCGCATCTATGATGGAAAACGGCGTACTAGCTGGCTTCCCAACTCTAGACGTTGAAGTTGAACTGTTCGATGGTGGCTTCCACGCAGTCGATTCATCTGCTATCGCATTTGAAATCGCAGCGAAAGGTGCATTCCGTCAATCTATGCCTAAAGCTGGCGCGCAACTTCTTGAGCCTATCATGAACGTTGACGTGTTCACTCCAGACGATCACGTTGGTGATGTTATCGGTGACCTTAACCGTCGTCGTGGCATGATCAAAGATCAACAAGCTGGCGTTACTGGTGTTCGTATTAAAGCTGACGTACCTCTTTCTGAGATGTTCGGCTACATCGGTCACCTACGTACTATCACTTCTGGTCGTGGCCAATTCTCTATGGAATTCGCACAATACGCACCATGTCCAACTAACGTTGCTGACGAAGTGATTGCAAAAGTTAAAGCAGAAAAAGAAGCTGGTAAGTAATTAGCCTTTTTCTCAATTAGCTAAAAAAGCCCCGCAAGTGAAAGCTTGCGGGGCTTTTTATTGCTTGTAATATACTGCGAGATGCGAGATGCGAGATGCGAGATGCGAGATGCGAGATGCGAGATGCGAGATGCGAGAAATAGGAGATTGATGTGGCCCCTAAAAAGTAGACACAGGGGTTGTCCCGTATTTAATCAACACGGGACTGATGAAGCAGAGAGACTAACGCTTTAAGTCGATGTAAATCTGCTCTACCTTGGTACGAGCCCAATCTGTTTTACGCAAAAATTTTAAGCTCGATTTAATGCTCGGGTCTTTTTTAAAGCAGTTGATGTTCACCATGTAACTCAACTCTTCCCAGCCGTAATGTTCAACCAATTCAGTCAGTAGCTTCTGTAGAGTGATACCATGAAGTGGGTTGTTTTCTTGTGTCATGAGGATGTTCTCGCCATTTATTTGAGCTAAGTATACCAGTTTCGCTTTATGAATTATCAGACCATTTCAGCTTGTAGTCAGTATCGATAATAGAAAGTTCTTCCCGCCCTCTACTCCCAAACAGCCGAACCTGACTTTGCATCCATGCTTCAAAACGTTTTATCTTATCGCGACGAAAATAACCAGCAGGTGCGCATAAAAAGTAATTGTACCTAGGCTTTAACGCTATGTTTCCGATTCGCACCAATTTCTTTTCTTGTAGATAGCGGTATACCAAGCTGTGCTTAACGAGTGCGACACCTTGAACGGATAGCGCACCTTCTAAAACAAAATGTGAGCCATCAAATTGTAATGATGTGCGGCCAGCTTTAACTCCTGCTACTTGCAACCAGAGTTTCCAATCCATATCTGGCCATCGGTCTTCAATTAGCTCTGCTTTGTGTAGATCGTCGATGTCATAAATACCATGCTTCTCTTGGTAGATAGGGTGACAGACAGGGTAAACCACTTCGTCCATTAACCAACGTGACTCAATGTTTGGATAATTACCATGACCATATCGAACGCAGACATCGACATTAGAATCTTCAAACGTCACCAGCTTGTTGGTCGGTTCTATTAACATCGATAAATCTGGATGACGGTCGCGGAAGCGCCAATTCTAGGTACTAACCAATGTTGTGCAAAAGAGGGCACGGTCGAAATCGACAATTGAGTAGGGTTTGGGTCTTGGTTAATTCGCCTCACACCATCTTGAATATGAGCAAAGCCTTTCTTAGCATGCAGGTACAGTACTTCGCCTTCATGGGTTAATACTACTTTTCTGTGTTGGCGAATAAACAGGTCTGCGCCTAACCATTCTTCAAGTTGGCGAATTTGTTGGCTGACTGCTGCAGCCGTGACAAATAGCTTTTCTGCTGCAAGCTTAAAACTGCCTGTTTCAGCCGCAGTATAAAAATAGTATATCCCTTGGAAAGGTGGGGTGCGCTCTCTCACATTAGTTTTCCTTAACTGAATGCCAGTATCTATCGTTTGTCGATGTTGCTCTATTGGTCGATTATTGACCATAACAAAGCGAAAGATCAACAGGAGAAAGGCTATGAATACGATCACAGCAACCGCAAATACCAACCATTCATTTTTGTCATCATTATCAATTAAGAAATTCTATTCTAAATTAGGCATGTACTTTCAAAATCGTAGAACCAGAAAGCAGCTGTCTGAGCTACCAGAGTATTTGTTGAGAGATGTCGGGATTACACAGGAACAAGTTGATAAGGAACTGAAGAAATCGTTTTGGGAGTGAGTGGGAGTGTTAGGGGAGGGACTGGCTAATCTAAGGTTGAGCGTACTTTGCTGCCAAAAAAAGGAGCCGTAATGGCTCCCTCTCGATTTTGATTACTCTTCCCAAACTACCAATTTATCTTTCGGCCAGTTATGACCGACTTCGTGGTACTTCTGCTCAAGGATATGTCGTTTGATCTTAAGAGTAGGAGTTAACACGCCATTCTCAATACTCCACGGTTCCTTAATCATCAATACACCTTTGATCTTCTCATGTGAGGCGAGTTGTTCGTTCATTTTTTCGATAACACGCTTGGTGGTTTTCTCATAACGGGCTCGATCAAAATTAGGGAAGTCGTGTGGAACGACAAGCAAAATAGGACCAGGTAAGCCTAAACCGATCAAACACATCATTTCTACGCGGCTGTACTCAAAGAGTTTATTTTCGATAGGCACAGGAGCAACGAACTTACCTTTAGCGGTTTTAAAGGTATCTTTTTTACGTCCGCGAATCGTTAGGTAGCCTTCGCTGTCGATATCACCTATATCACCGGTATGCAGCCAACCTTCTGAGTTAAAAGACTCTTGGGTTGCAATGTCATTCTTGTAGTAACCAGAGAATAGGCCTTTGCCTCGAACTAAGATCTCTTCGTCTTCTGCAATCTTAAGTTCGATTCCTGGGCCTGCATTGCCAACCGTACCAATTTTATCGGCTCTGAATGGATAGTTGAGCGTGCTATAGGCGAAAGACTCTGTCATGCCCCATGCCTCGGTAATGTGCAAGCCAACACTCTCATACCATGCCAGTAGAGCGGGTGATACCGGAGCTGAACCACATCCAAGAACACGAGCTTGATCTAATCCTAAACCGTCAGCCAGCTTCTTCTTAATGATGTTGTTGATAAACGGAATCTTAAGTAAGAAGTTCAGTTTCTTCTGCGGCAATTTGTCTTGGATTCGCTGCTGGAACAGCGTCCATAAACGAGGAACTGAAATAAACAGAGTAGGACGATGCATTTTCACATCATCAATAAACGTGTCTAAAGACTCAGGGAAAGCCGTGACCACGCCACCCATGACTGAAGAACCAAAGATGTAAACGCGTTCTGTAATATGAGCAAGTGGTAGGTAAGAAAACAGGCGATCGCCGGGTTG
Source organism: Vibrio crassostreae (assembly GCF_024347415.1). Classification (NCBI taxonomy): domain Bacteria; kingdom Pseudomonadati; phylum Pseudomonadota; class Gammaproteobacteria; order Vibrionales; family Vibrionaceae; genus Vibrio; species Vibrio crassostreae. The sequence goes on along the minus strand of NZ_AP025476.1, from coordinate 2,813,924 downwards.
GATACCAATATGGTCGATCAGTCTTTGAACTGACCATGTAAAGGCGCCGTATGTAAGCATTGCCCCTTTTGGTAATCCAGAGGTGCCTGATGTATACACTAATGACATTAGCTTGTCGTCGTGATGTTGAGGACGTTTGGTGGATGGTTCATGCGTATCGATCAGCTGTTCAAATGTGTGTTGGCATTTGGCTGCCGTATCGTATGGTAGAGAGATGCTGATCAAGCTCGGATTGTCATCCAATACCTTTTGGGTAGCAGCAGGATCATCTAGCTTACCTGCAATCACTATTTTACTTTCACTGTGCTCAATACAGTAGTGGATGGTATCTGCACCAGCTGTTGGAAAAATTGGGACGCTGACAAAATCTCCTAACATCATGGCAAGGTCGCAGATGAACCACTCTGCACAGTTTTTCGATACGAGAGCGACTCGATCGCCCGGTTGGGCGCCGAGCCCTTCTAGTGCTGACGCCAGTTTCAGTGCTTTGTCGGCTACTTCTTTATAAGTAAATTCGACAAATTGGCGGTTAATAATCTGTTTCAAATAGACTTCGTTTGGGCGTTCTTCTGCCCATTTTAAAATCATGTCATTGGGTGTAGGGAGAGCTGTTGCTTGTTCTTGGCTAAACTCGTTAGGCTGAATCATTGTCTAACTCCATGTTTTTCGCTAAGTTATTTTTGTTAAAATCATGTTAAATGTACCATGATTTTTTCTTTTAGGGAGTAAAATTAGCGTTTTCTGTTATCTGTGCAGGCACGCCTGTAACTTGCCGGGGTTACACCTGTCCTTTTCTTAAAAATTCTCGAAAAATACGACACATCCTTGTATCCACATTGATAGGCAATTACAGCAATTTTTGACTCGGTATCCGCCTCAATCAACTTTTTAGCTAGTAGAACTCTTTTGTCACAAACAAAGTCTCTAAAGCTTACCCCAAAGTGTAGATGAAACTTTTTCGAAAAGTAGGTTGTTGAACAATGGCACTTCTCGGCGATCTCCGTTTCTCTGATTTCTTTGTTTATGTTATCCATAACATAGTTAACAACCTCAGAAGTAAACAATTTGGTAGGCAGTTGATTGTTGTTATTTATGTCTCTGTCGAGATCGAAGTGGGATTCGAAGATATGCTGTGTTTTACGCTTAAGTTCTTCGAATGTACTGGTCAGATGATTGCTGTTTGTTTCGATAATGAAAAATATATTCTTATGATTTCGAACGATATTAGGTAACTGGTCCGAGCAAATAATGACTATTCGCTTGTTCAAGTTTTCACAAATAGATAATGCCATTGTAAGTAGTTGAAGTTTATCCGGTCTATTCAAGATAAAAAATACCAGTCTGACATCTAAGTTACTGATTATAGATATATCTTGCTTATAATTTTCAATGGGGAAGTAGTGGTTTATTTTATTGATAATAACAGCGTTAAATTCACTGTCTTTATCTGATAATAAAGGTGTGACTACTTTCATATAAATACCAACTCTATTTCATATTCAACTTCGAGTTTAAAAATAGATAAATTAAGATGCGTAATAATTAGATTAGAAGTACCACAAAAAAGTGCAAGTAAATGGCAAGAAAATCCTAACCTAATATATCTCTCACCTCTAGATTTAGTTTACAGGTAAACAAAGCCTGATACGTAAATCAAGGAGAGGTTCTCATGGATAAGTTTTTGAATAATTGTAAAGAATTCATGAAAGATGAAGAAGGGTTGACTGTAATCGAGTATGTAATCGGTGCAGCTTTATTGGTATTAGGTTTAACAACCGTATTTTCTGGTTTAGGGACTACACTGGCAGCTAAACTCAATACAATCGTCAATGGTTTATGATCGAAAAGGAGTGAGACAGCAAAGAGGGCTGACTTCGGTTGCCTACATTATCGCTGCTGCGTTACTTGTCATTGCTATAGGATTGGTTTTTTCTGGGATGGCGACAGCCTTACTTAGCAAAATCCAGAGCATTTTTTCGAGTGTATGAATTGAATATATGATTAATGAGCCTTCAGTTTTTTGGGCGTTGCTAATTGCAGTTTCGGTATACGATGTTGAGAAACATCGTATACCAAACAAAATATTGATACTGTTTTTGTTTGTGTACTTTTTATCAATGTTTGACCGCAATTACACCTTTGATGTTTTTTTAATGTCCTTAGTTGGATTCGTGGTGTTTTTTTGTTTTGGATTACTCTTATATTTTTTAAGAGCTATGTCTGCAGGAGATGTGAAGCTATTAGGTATTGTAGGGATGTATCTTGGGTGGGGACAACTACTTGATGCATCGTACTTTATCTTACTTTCTGCTGGAGTGATCGGGACTTTCTACTTGCTATATAACTTTTCCAACTCGAACAGTCTTAGTATCAAAGGCTATTTTGAAAATAAGCTAATTGTGCTTGGTGGAGTAGCACCAGTATCAAATGAAAGTACTAGTTTGCACGCTAGGTATTCAAATAAGGTGACGATGCCTTTTGCACCCTCTGTTGTCATGGGATTAGCGATGTATAGCTACTTTACTTAAACCTGTTGTTGGTTAGCTTTGTGGAGAGGAATAATATATGGATATTATAGGGCGTACTGCTCCAACAACTTTGAAGCCTCAAATTTCAGCCCCGGCCGTTCCTACATCTATTGATATGTTGGGTGTTCCTGAAGTCGTTATTGAAAACCTCGTACTCAAGCATTTGTCTGCTTACCCTAAGTCGGATGTATTAGAACTCTCTAATTATATGTGTGTTGTCACCCATATTGTGGAAAGTGCTCTGGCCGTTTTAAGGAAGAAGTCGTTAATTGAGGTATTTCAGCCTACCTCAGATCTTTCTCTATCATCAGTATCCCATAGTCATGTCCGTTACTCCCTTTCTGAGAAAGGGCTGGAAGAAGCTGATCTTGCCTTTAAACGTGATGCTTATTTAGGCCCCGCACCTGTTTCACTTACCCAATATAGTGATGTTGTAAAGCAGCAAGACCTGAGAGCAGAGCTAGTGACTCGGCCACATGTCGAAGCAGCACTGGATGATGTATATGGTGTCGATAAAATGATTTCAGTGCTAGGGCCTGCAATCAATTCTGGACGTGCTTTGTTGTTATATGGGCACGCTGGTACTGGTAAAACATTTGTCGCGAGCCGTATTGTGAATGCTTTGCACACCTCTGTATTTATTCCTTATGCAGTCTATGCATTAGGTAACATTATCAAGGTGTTCTCGGCGCAACATCATAAACCGTTGGATAGTAACGGCAGCGATCAAAGCATTTCCCTCAAAGATCAGTACGACAAGCGTTGGCTTAATTGTGAAAGGCCAAATATCCAAGTTGGGGGTGAACTGACAATGGATATGCTTGAAGTTAATCATTCAGAAAATAGTCGAGTTTGGTTAGCACCAGTTCAAATGATGGCAAATAATGGGATTTTTGTCATTGATGATCTTGGTCGTCAGCCCATGCCGGTGGATGCGCTTCTTAACCGTTGGATTGTACCGATGGAGTACTCATTCGACTATTTGTCGCTGCCTAATGGTCAGCAGATAACGATGCCATTTGTATTAACCCTTGCCTTTTCTACCAATCTAAACCCCAAGAAAATAAGCGATCCTGCCTTTTTACGTCGTTTAGGTTACAAGATTGAATTCAAGCCACTTAATCAGCGAGATTATGAAGCTTTATGGATGAGCGTCGTTGCTGATAAAGAGGTCGAGCTTCAAGACGGATTTTTTGAGCGTTTGTCTCAAATGCACACGCTGCTTAAGGTGCCACTTTTCCCATGTTTACCGAAAGATCTCGTTGGTATAAGCAAAGATATTCTTTCGTTTGAGCAGCTACCACCTGTTATCACATTCGATATTCTTTCCATGGCATGGGAAGTTTATTTTACCTCTGATGGACACGAGGAAGAGAATAATGAATAAGAGTCAAGTTTTCCTACTGTTTTTACTGTCCGTAGTATTCGGCTTAGCGGCTGTATTTTTTGCTAAGCAGTGGATGGATGATCAAGTTCAGCCAACCGTTGAAGTTGAAACGGTCGAGCGTCACCCCGTTGTTGTCGCATCACAAGAAATTGAAGCCGGAACTATTATCGAGGAGCAGTTTTTAACCACCAGATTGATGGAAGTTGATTGGATTAATGAAAATAACTATTCGGATAAAGCAGAGCTGATTGGCAAGGTTGTTGCGAATACTGTCTATACGGGAGAGGTGCTTCACAAGTTACGATTTACTGTACCAGGAGAAGGGTCAACGCTTGCAGCTCTTATCCCTGAAAATAAACGTGCGGTAACGATACGTGTTGATGATGTTATTGGTGTGGCGGGTTTCTTATTACCGGGTAACAAGGTTGATATTCTCAATACCGTTTCTTACGGAAAAAATTCTGCAGCGACTCAAACAGTATTAAAAGACATTAAGGTTTTGGCTGTTGACCAAACGGCTAAAACGAAAGAAAACAGTCCGATTATTGTACGAGCGGTAACACTTGAGATGACGCCGAAAGAGGCAGAGAAACTTCTCACGGCTAAAAGCAAAGGCGATATTCAGCTGACTTTGAGAAACCCACATGAAGTTGAGAAAAAAGTGGTTCGTCGATATGTGCCTAGACCAAGTGTCACCATTATCAAAGGTACAGAAACATCTAATGTGCGCGTCAAGGATTGAGGTGAAATATGAGAATATTAATTGCGTGTGTTTTGAGCCTGATTTGTATTTCGACGGCCAGTGTTGCGGCGTTACAAACGGGAAAAACAGTCACGGTTCCACATCATAAATCTACGCATGTCGTGCTGTCGGGAAAAGCGGCGAAGGTTTCTCTTGGTGATCCTGAAGTTTTAGATATTGTAATTTTAAAATCAAATGAAGTGTTTTTAATTGGTAAAAAATTAGGTGCGACAAACCTAATGGCTTGGGATTCTCGAGGTCGGTTGATTGAGTCTATTAACATTGAGGTTACTCATGATCTTAATAGCCTTAAAGCTAAATTATATGAGTTCCTTCCTGATGAAACTATCGAAGTGCACAGTGCGCAGAACCGTCTATTATTGAGCGGTCAGGTCAGCAACCAACAACAAATGAATGTGGCGATGCGAATCGCAGAAACCTATTCGTCAGGGCAGGCTGCTGACGCATCAAAAGAAAGCGGAAGTGAACAAGCTGCAGCGACAGGTGTTATTAATTTAATGTCGATCGGAGGGGCTCAGCAGGTCATGTTAGAGGTGACGGTTGCTGAGGTTCAAAGAAGCTTGGTAAGAAAGTTTGATGCGAACTTCCATTTCTTCCAAACCAGTGGGTCTGACTTTTCTTGGGGGGCGTCTTCAGTCCCTGCCGGAGTGTTAGGTGCAACCCCAATTTTCAATATTCCTACCTCTACCGATTACGGCATTTTAGGTTCTTTCATTGATAGCAATACATTGTTTACTTTCGCATTGGACGTAGCAAAACAAAATGGTGTGGCAAAAGTCTTGGCTGAACCGAACTTAACCGCGCTAAGCGGTTCAAAGGCTGAGTTTTTAGCGGGGGGAGAATTTCCCATTCCGGTGCCTGACGAAGATGGTATTACCATTGAATATAAAGAATATGGTGTGGGTTTAAAGTTCATCCCAACGGTACTGAGTGACAAAAAAATCAACCTAAACTTAGCGGTTGATGTGAGTGAGATTGCCAATAGTAGCTCGTTAACGATTGATCCTGGTACCACCAATGCGACTTACTTTATCCCTCCAATTACCCGAAGAAGTGCATCGTCGACGCTTGAGTTAGCCGACGGTCAAACCATCGGTATTGCGGGGTTGTTGAGTGAGAATGTTAGGGACATTAGTAACAAGATGCCAGGCTTTGGCGATGTGCCGATTTTAGGTCAGCTTTTCAATAGCCAAGAGTATGTATCTGGTGAAACAGAGCTCGTTATTCTTGTTACTCCTCGACTCGCTAAACCTATTGACCGAACGAAAGTAACGTTACCAACTGATGCCTTTGTTGATCCTAATGATTTGGAATATTACTTGTTAGGCCGAAGCGCTTACATCGCTGAACCGTCTGAATCTGATTCAGAACAATCTCAAGCTTCACAGGATATATCACCGACCGATGGTGGTAGCGAAGGCTCATTTGGCCATGATTTATAAGGGGATAGATATGACTAAAATAATGATGATCTTTCTCGCAATGTTATTGGTTGGCTGTGCGAACGATGCTCGTTTAGGGCATTCGGTAGCACTAGTGAAAACAGAGCAAACGTATAACCCTAATGCGACCCAAGAGAATTTACTCGAAGTACCTGATGGTACAGGGGAGCGGATGCAGACTGGTTACGACAGATATGTTGGCAGAGGTGAAAATGATCTGTCCGGAAGTAGTAGCCAGATCTTAGAAGATTTTAACTAAATCTGGAGGTACTCATATGTTGTATCGAGTATCACAAAGCCCTAAAAAACAACAAGGCTTAGTTGCGGTGATGATTACTGCTGCTTTGCTGGTTTTTCTAGCTGTCTCAGCGCTAGCTATAGACATAAATCATATGGTCGTGAATAAAACGCGCTTACAAAATGCAGTCGACTCTGCAGCGTTGGCTGCCGCAACCATATTAGACAATAGTAAAGATAAAGACGCTGTAGACGCAGAAGTGGGTACGGCACTTAATGCCATGGCGGCTTCAACCGGGAACCAAGAAATTGATTTCTCTACCGCTTCTATAGGTATTGATTATTCCAATGATCCACAGGACTTTACTGGCAGCGCAACTTTTGGTGCAAATGATGATGTTTATGTGCGTGTTCGCGTAGATGCACTAGAAATGGACGAATTCTTTATTCAACTGTTTGGCCTTGAAAAAGTGGTATCGGCAAGTGCTGTCGCAGGACCGAGTTCAGGCCTAGCTTATAATAATGTTGTACCCATTGGAGTGTGTATTGGTGATGGTACTTCTGATAATGATGTTAATGAAGATGGTTATCATGACGAAACCGGTGAAGAGATAACCAATGTGTTCGGTTATGAAGTTGGAACCGTTCACGCCTTGAAGGTTGGAGACAGTAGCCTATCTGAAATGGGTAATGGTAATTATCACCTGCTGGACTTTGGTTCTGGTGGTAACACAATCAAAGAAGGCTTAGGTGGTAGTTATGATCAGCCAGTTAAAATTGGTGAAGATATAACAACCAAACCTGGCGGCACGGTTGGTCCAACAGGCGATGGCTTAAATACTCGTTTTGGTGATTATGGCGGTGGATTATCGGCATCTGATTACCCTTCAGATTATGTGACCACAGAACCTACCAATGAAATAACGATTGATGCCAATACCGGAGAGATCACTTTCGATGATAGCTACGATTACGCTCAATATAAGTTAGATACCAATGCCTGTATAGCAAGTGGCGGTGCTGGGTGCGCATCTAATGGTGTTGCTTGGCGTCGTATTTTACCTATACCTATGGTGGACTGCTCGGGTAAAAGTGGCGGCTCTACCGACTTTACAGTGAATAAAATTGGCTGCTTTTTCTTGTTGCAAAAAGCACCAACGAACAACTCAGGTACACCCGCCGTTTTTGGTGAGTTTATACATTCTTGCAGTGTTACTGGTGGCTCTAGTAGTAATCAGTCGACAACCGAAGGGGCTTACAGGATTGTTTTGTATAAGGATCCTGATAGCGGGGAGTCGTAATTATGACACTATCTAATAAACATCAACGTGGTTTTGCTGCTGTAGAGATGGTTATTGCTACCCCTGTGCTACTGTTTTTTTTGGGGTTGGTGATTGAGCTTGGCAATATTCTGATTCACTACAATGTTATCTCTAAATCTGTACAAAATGGCGCACGATATGCTGTTAGTGAGGTTTACGATACCAAAGGTGGCACTATTGCACCAACTTTGGAGATTCAAAATGTGGTGGTTTACGGTCAGAGCAGCGTGGGGACGGCAGTACTATCTACATTGACGACATCGGATGTAACAGTAACACCACCCTCTATTGACAGCTATGTGCGAGTCAGCGTGACATATGACTATGTGCCGTTGTTTCTGTCTATTCCTTTATCCGCCACAAGTTTTTCTATTCCGTTAAGTGTCACTTCGGTGATGAGGGTATTGTGATGAAAAGGCTTAAAAGACGAATCAAAGGGCTGGCCATTATTGAGTTCACTTTAGTCTCATCGTTAATTTTTCTACTGCTCTTTCTCATTTTAGCGTTGGGTGCCTATATATTTTCGCTGCAAATGGTCAGTGAGGCGACGAGGAAGGCCGCTAGATTAGCGACGGTATGCTACGTCCTTGATAGAGATAATATTGCGGGAATGGTGGTGAATGATATTCCTCTTGTTGGGTTTACTAATGCGAATTTAGAAGTGGCTTACTTAGACGCGAGCGGTAGTGAAATTACGTCTGGTTACGAGACTAATCCCGGATTTGGCACCATTAAATTTGTGCGTGCTAGGGCTACGGGTTATGGCATTCAGTTAATCAGTAACCTAAGCTTTCTAGGAAATAATGGATTTCTTGCAGCCCCTGCGTTTGAAACAATACTGCCAGCAGAAAGCTTAGGGGTGGTAAGGGCTGAAGCTGGCACAGACATCAAAAATCGGTGCCCATAAGCGGTTATTTAAAAGGAGATGAATATATGGGGGAAGCGATCAAAATAACGCCTAATGAAAACGATAAGGATATGACGCGTTTAAGAACGAATCTAAAGGTTTGGTTAGTCTACAGCACTGACGCCTTTCATTTGCATATGACTCAAGAGCTAAAAAAATGCCGAAATGTTCATGTGACGTCGTTTTCTCTTGCGGCAATGAGTGAGGAGTACTTAAAAAGTGCGGATGTTCCAGAGCTTATTTTCGTTGAAGCTCACGGGAATTGGGCGCAAAAAATGGTTGAGCTGCAAGGGTATGATTTGTCTTTAGAAGACAAGGACTTGTCTTTAGTTGTGCTCGGTGATGAAAGTGATAATGGGTCACTAAAAATCGCACTGCGTTTAGGAGCTTCAGATTTTTTGTCTCACAATGTGACCCTATCTGACCTACTGCCACTCTTGAAGAAAACGGCCTCTGAAAAGCTTGAGAACTCCAGTTACGGAGAGTTTATCTTGTTTTTGAACACCAAAGGAGGGATGGGTGCAACCACCTTAGCGTTAAATACTGCCATTGAGATGGCCACGCAACATCCTAACGAAGTACTTTTACTCGATATCGATCTTCAATTTGGCGTGATACCTGATTATTTGAACATAACCCCCACTTATAGTGTTTCGGATGCGATCAACAGTTCTAATGATTTGGATGAAATGTCTTTGGGGTCATTGGTAAATAAACACGAATCAGGTCTCCATGTTCTAAGCTTTAAGCATGAGAATAACGCAGATGATTTCGAACAGGCTCAGAAAATTGGCAGATTACTTCCAATTCTGCGTCGCTTTTACCCTTATGTGATCATTGATCTGTCTAGAGGCTTAGATCACGTGTTTGCATCAGCAATATCACCTGCGACGAAAGTACTTTTGGTTTTGCAACAGAGCTTAGTGTCAGTAAAAAACACAAGCCGACTAATTAAATCTCTGAAATTTGAGTACGGCTTACAAAGTGACTCAATAGAGGTCATTCTCAACCGTTATGAAAAGCGACATTCAATTAAGTTAAAAGATGTAGAGCAGGCGGTGGGTAATCATAATATACACCTTATGCCTAACGATTTTAAAGTTGCGCTGGAGAGTGCCAACTTGGGACAGCCCTTAGTTCAGTCGAGAAAGAAAAGCTCTATTACTCGCTCTATCATCGATTTGTCTCATGTTCTATCACCACCAGAACAAGAAGAGAAAGGGTGGCTGAAAAAGTTGTTTTCATAATGGGTTGATGAAAAGTAAACACGAGGGATTGTGATGTTCTTTAAACGAAAAAATGTAAATCCAGAGTTTGAAAAAAAAGTAGAACAGATTTCGCATGATTCAGAAGATGCCAATCCTGTTGACCGTTTATCCAATGTTGAGGCGTCTAGTCACTCTCGAAATACGGAAGCGAGCGTTGAAAAGGAGAAGGCGATTGATGAGGCTCGAAAGGTTTTAGAGCAGGAGCTCTCAATCAAACACTTCTTTCATAAGCAGCTGCTGGAGACCCTAGATTTAGGATTACTTTCTAGCTTGGAGAAAGAGCGCGCTAAGCTCGATTTACACGAAGCCATCGTACAGTTAATGGCTGAAGATGGTAGCCATGCATTGAGCGCGGAAGGGCGCAAGCGGGTTATCAAGCAGATAGAAGATGAGGTTTTTGGCCTTGGTCCGTTAGAGCCTTTATTAGCTGATCAAACCGTGTCAGATATATTGGTCAACGGCCCAAAAAGTGTTTACGTTGAGCGAAGAGGTAAACTCGAAAAAACGCCCTATACCTTTCTTGATGACCGCCATCTGAGAAACATTATCGACCGCATAGTAAGCCAAGTAGGGCGCCGCATAGATGAAGCGTCACCTATGGTAGATGCGCGCTTAGTTGATGGTTCACGTGTTAACGCAATTATCCCGCCTCTCGCACTTGATGGTCCTTCCGTTTCTATCCGTCGCTTTGCTGTTGACCGTTTGACTATGGATAACTTGATTGACTATGACTCAGTGTCTCCTCAGATGGCTAAGTTTGTCGAAGCTGCGGTTAAAGGTGAATTAAATATCTTAATCTCCGGAGGAACAGGGTCGGGGAAAACAACCACACTGAATATCTTTTCTGGCTTTATTCCTCGAGATCAACGAATTATTACCATAGAAGACTCGGCGGAATTACAACTTCAACAACCTCATGTCATTCGCTTAGAAACCCGCCCTGCCAACCTTGAAGGGAAAGGAGAAATCAGTCAGCGCGAATTGGTTAAAAATACCTTACGTATGCGACCTGATCGAATCGTGGTCGGGGAGGTACGTGGTAGCGAAGCCGTTGACATGCTAGCGGCGATGAACACGGGTCATGATGGTTCACTTGCCACCATTCACGCGAATACCCCTCGTGATGCCTTGAGTCGTGTCGAAAACATGTTCTCAATGGCTGGGTGGAACATATCAACCAAAAACTTACGAGCTCAAATAGCTTCGGCTATCCACCTTGTTGTTCAAATGGAACGCCAAGAAGATGGTAAGCGTCGCATGGTGAGTATCCAAGAGATCAACGGCATGGAAGGTGAGGTGATTACGATGTCTGAAATATTCCGTTTTCAGCGTAAAGGTATTGATGAAGATGGCAATATTATCGGTTATTTCACAGCAACGGGGGTTGTGCCTCAATACCATGACCAGTTAGTCAAACGTGGACTCGATCTGCCTTTCGAGCTCTTTAGTGAGACCAAAGGTTAAGGAGAGATTATGGACAATGTAAGCGTTTCATTAGGCCTATTGTTTATCGCAGTACTTTTTATTTCCCAAGCGTTGTTGTTACCTGCTGCAGGTAAGAAAGCGAAGCATAAAGAGCTGTCTCGTCGCTTGAAAGAGACGCAACGTAATATCGATGCAGAGAGTTTGTCATTACTCAAAGAGCACTATAACAAAGAACTCTCCCCGCTGGATCGTAAGCTCATCGTTATCTCTTTTTTCGCGGGCTTGAAAAAAATGTTGGAACTGGCAGGTATGAAAGTGGCATTAAGCCGATTCTTACTGATTATTTCTCTTTGCGCTGTATTACTCTCATTGATATCGATAATGACCAACCAAGTGTGGTTCATAAGTGTCGCGGCATTCATTTTCGTTTGGGTTATTGCTTACTTGTTTGTGCAAAACCGAGTGACTTACCGAATGGCTCGATTTGAAGAACAACTTCCTGAGGCGTTGGATATTATTCGACGTGCCTTACAAGCAGGGCAACCGCTCGTTCAATCATTTAATGAGGTTGGCGAAGAGCTTCCTGACCCAATAGGTACCGAATTTAAGAACACCTATAACTTACTTAATTATGGTTATGATTTACGTCTAGCGATTTTACAGATGACAGAGCGAGTACCCACTGTATCAATGTTGGCTTTTTCTAGTGCCGTAATGTTGCAAAAAGAGACTGGGGGTAATTTATCTGAGAACCTGCAAAAGGTATCAGAAGTACTTAGAGCGCGTTTTAAACTGGAAAGGAAGGTAAAAACACTCTCTGCTGAAAGTCGCTTATCAGCATGGATCTTAACATTATCCCCTTTTGGTTTGTTTTTCGCATTACGGGTGGCTAGTCCCGAATATATCGAGCCACTTTATAAAGACCCACGCGGTTTATCGATGGTCAGTGTCGGTATTATTCTTTTGGCCATTGGGGCCTTGTGGATTAAAAAGATCATCAGCATAGAGATTTAACTTATGGAACTACTCAATATTGAAGTCTGGAAGCAGATGTTAGAAGAGTTTGGGATCAGCTCTCAGGTGGTTATTTATGCGATGATTTTGCTCACTACTGTCTTATTTACATTGACTGTTGGGCTTCTGTTTTTAGGAGCTCGATCTCCTTTAGACAAGAAGCTAAGACAAATATCTGAAGAGGGAAGTGTTGGTGGCCGCAAACCCTATGATTTCTCAAATACGCTTGAATCATTAAGCCCTTTTATAAGTAAAGGTAACAAAAAGGATAATGAAACTTACTCAGAAAAGCTGATGCATGCTGGGTTCCATGAGAAGAGTTCATTATCAGTTTTCTATGCGTTGAAGGTTTTATCTAGCTTAATAGGTATCGTCGCTGCTTTTATGGTCTATTACATATCGTTGGGTGGAGACTACAATAACTTACTCATCATGACCTGTGTTTTTCTTGGAACGTTTACGCCAAATATTGTACTGAGTAAGTTACAAAAAGAGCGTCAGAAAAAAATTAGAAACGGTGTCCCTGATGCGCTTGATCTTCTTGTTGTGTGTACCGAGTCTGGGCTTGGTTTTAATGCTGCCCTTGGACGTGTCGCATCTGAGCTCTATGTCTCTCAGCCGGAGCTAGCGGATGAACTAGAGACTGTGTTTGCTAAAATCCAAGCGGGTGTCACCATGCCTGATGCGCTTAGGCAGCTTATCGAACGAACCGGTTTAGTCGAGTTGGAAGGTTTGGTTTCTTTGCTTTCTCATGCGTCGAGAATGGGGGGGAGTTTAGCGCAAACACTCCGTGATTATACAGAAGACTTTAGAGATAAACGTCAGCAAGCTGCTGAAGAAATTGCTGCAAAAATACCGACTAAGATGTTATTCCCTATGTTGATATTTATTTGGCCTTGCTTTTTCATTGTCGCACTTGGCCCAGGACTATTGATCGTAATGGACGCATTAACTGCGCCGGGAGCAAGTTTATGATGCTATACAATAAGTTTCTTCTACTACTGTTGCCTATTTTGTTACTTGGTTGTGCTTCTTCGGATGAGCCGACCAATCAATTTGATGCCGAATTGTATTCTGGTAAACCAATCGATTCTTTAACTAGTGATGATCCACCGCTAAATGAAAAAGAAGCAATTATGCGCGGTGACATTGCTCTGCGAGACAACAATATAGACTTGGCTTTATATGAATATATACGCTCTTTGTCCTTCCCTGAAAAAGAGTTTCACGATAAAACCTTGTTCACTATTGGCCAAATACATTCGTCTCGCGGTAACTATGCGTTGGCCGAGAAAGCTTACCTAGCAGCGCTAGATTTTAATCCTGCCCACACCGAAGTATTGGAGCAGTTAGGTGTTTTGTATACCAAGCAACGCCGTACCGATGAAGGTCGAAGCTATTTCTTTAAAGCGATTAATTCAGACCAGGTTCGTTTAAAAAGCAGCGAAACTATCCAAAATTACCAAGCGTTGAGTCAAAGTGAAGTGGCCAGTTTGAAGGTAGACAGCATGTCCCCAGCATTAGCTTATATGGGGATTGGTGTATTGGAAGATGTTGACGGAAAGCATCAGATCGCACAAGAGTACTTCAAAAAGTCACTGACGATAGATAAAAGCTCAGTCAAAGCTTTGTTGAATATGGGCTACTCCCACTACATGTATGGTAACTACAAGGAAGCGTATCAATACACGCGTTCAGCCTTAGAGTTAGAACCGAATAATGAAAAAGCTCAGAATAATCTAGCACTTATTTATTTAGCCTCTGGGGATATTAAAAAGGCAACCAACGTGTTCATGAGGCACATGGATGCCCCGGAAGCGTTGAATAATGTTGGCTACTTCCTAATCTTACAAGGAAAACCTGATCAGGCGGTTCCATATCTACAGCAAGCTATCGATAAAAAATCATCTTACTACAAAGTAGCAAATGAAAACTTAAACAGAGCACTAGCGGAAGTGAGAGAGATGGAACAGTAGTGAATTGATTTTGGCTTAATGAAAAGGATATTCATATTGCCTAAAAGTGAGAGTTTTAATAAAGACATCATAGCTATTTCTGTAATTTGGCTCGTATGTGCCATTTTTATATTTATTTATAAGTGGGAGAGCATTTCAATACTCAACCTGAATGACAATGACGATTATATGCGTTTTGTTCAGTTTCAGGAGTGGATGAGGAATGGTCATTGGTACCTAGAGCCAATGAGTAATTTTAATGCCGATGACGGTATTATTATTCATTGGTCTCGATTTCCGGATCTAATGCTCTCTTCAGTCGCTTTCCCATTGATATTTATGGTTGATGATAGCCTTGCTTATACTATCTCGATTTCTATTGTCCCTTTGCTTTATTTATTGTTCTTCGCATTATCGTGCTTTTACCTATGCGAACGTTTCTTAGGCGCTAAGTACCGCTTTATCAGCACTATGTTTGCTATTTTTTCTCCTGCGATAATACACTTCTTACCTGGTTCTATTGACCATCATAATATTCAACTTATTTTGGCAACGCTCTTCTTATCAGTAACACCGACTTCTATCAACAACCTAAGGCAATCATGGCGAGTGTATGCTCAGGCCGTTTTCGTGTCTCTATCTCTATGGACTGGGATGGATAATGTTTTGTTGTTTATGATTTTCTTAATTATTTATACTGTGTATTACTGTTTCGTTCGTGACGAGTGGTTTAGTTATGTCTCTAAGTTATACGTAACTTGTTCGATTTTTGGAGCTTGTGCTGTTTTATTAAATAGGCCTTATGATGAGTTCTTTGCTTTTAAATATGATGAAATCTCATTTATTATCATCATTCTTTTTTTTAGTGGTTGGGTGTTTGTCAATGCTTACAACATATTGAATAATAATAGAAAAAACTTAACTCAAAGATTTTTATTATTTGTTTTTCTTGGTTTGTTGTGTTTACTTCCGGTTGTTATTCTTTACCCCTCACTGACTAGTGCTTTGTTTATTGATTACCCACCGATACTAAAGCTGTATTGGCTTGATCAAGTTGCCGAAGCTAAATCTGTCGCAACATACATAGCAATGAATGGCTTTTTTTCAGTGGATAATTATTTGTTGCTATTAGTTCCCGCAATGTTGTATCCATTCTTTCGAAATAAAACCCCCCACTGTGCAATCTTGTATCTCATTTTTATGTTTAATTTAGCCCTTGCGATGTTTTGGCAGATTAGAGTGATGAGGTTGTGTTTTGTTTTGGCGGCACCTTTTCAAGCATATTTTGTAATTAAAGTGTCTGAATACGTTAGGTATTCACTACTGAAAGTGCTGATTATTTTCTCAGGTACTCCATTGGCGTTAGCGTTTGTCATTCTCGCTTTATCTCCAGCAGAGGAAGTGACTACCAAACTTGATAAGACCGATAAGTTACCAGTCATCTTTAAGGTACTGAAAGATAACGGTATCAACTCTCATACAATTCTTTCAGGAATAGAAACAGGTGCACCTGTATTGGCCAAAACGAACAACACTATAATCGCCGCGCCTTATCATAGAAATATTGTGGGTAACCAATTTTTAATCGAAGTGATGTTAGAAGAGGACATGCTTCTAGCAAGAAACAAAATAGTCGATAAAAAGGTTGATTATATATTGATCGGTAATGACCCTCATTTAACTCTCCTAAAGGACTCTGGCAGCGAGGACTCTTTAGTTAGGAGACTTCATGGGGATAATATTCCGGCTTGGTTAGACGTTACATATGATGGAATTGAGGATGGTTATCGAGTTTTTAAAGTAAGGAGTGAGCATGAATAAACAGAAAGTCGCAGTATTACTCCCATGTTATAACGAAGCCGGAGCCATTGGTGAAACGGTCACGTCTTTTCAACAAGCCTTACCTGATGCATCCATTTATGTTTATGACAATAATTCAACCGACAACACGGTCAACGAGGCGTTACAAGCAGGGGCGATTGTGCGACATGAGCCGCGCCAAGGTAAAGGGGAGGTTGTGAGGCGGATGTTTTCTGATATCGACGCCGATATCTATGTGATGGCTGATGGTGATGATACCTATGACGCCTCAATATGCCCCGAGCTGATCGACCAACTAAATAATGAAAAGCTCGATATGATCATTGGCAGTCGCGAGCGAACTTCAATGGCTTATCCCAAGGGACATATCCTTGGGAACAAGATGTTTTCATCTCTGATTAACTTAGCATTCAATGCGCAATTGAATGATGTGTTTTCTGGCTATCGAATTATGAGCCATAGATTTGTCAAAACCGCACCTATCTTCAGCGATGGTTTCCAGATAGAAACAGAACTTACCGTGCATGCGTTACACCATAATATGTCAATCAAAGAAGTCTCGACTCAATACCAATCTAGACCTGAAGGGACTACCAGCAAACTGAACACCTTGAGCGATGGTCTCAAGATTCTAAATTTTATCTTGTTCTTATTGAGAGATGTAAAGCCGATGTTTTTCTTTGGCTCTCTCTCGATATTGCTAGGTTTTATTTCATTGATCTTGGGTATCCCCGTCATTGTTGATTTTGTTGATACAGGATTGGTTGAGAGGCTACCTACAGCTGTTTTGTCTAGCTCAATAGCTTTGATCGCGGTGATGTCTTTTTTCTGCGGTTTGATACTCGATAACGTATCACGAGGTAGGCGAGAGATGAGAATACTCTCTATTTTAAGATTTAAGGACGATGAATGACTTAGCTGAGATATTTGGCTAAGAGATCAATCCTCGAGAGCATGAGCTTTGAGATGGAATTACCAATTATATAGCGGGTGATAGGTAGATTAAATTATGAAAGACGAAAGTAAGAAGCAAGCGGTTCGCTTACTTCTTACCTTAAACCTATTAGACCGCCAGTCCTGTCATTGCGCCAAAGACAATGAACAACCCTACTAACCCAACAATAGGTAACTTCACGGTTTTCAATAACCACACACCAACAATGATCAGAGCGAAATCTAAGCCACTACTCACTGCACTTGTGAAGATGGGTTGATATAGTGCTGCCAATAACAAACCTACAACCGACGCATTCACACCTGTAAGTGCACCAGCCACTAAAGGTTTGCTTGCAATCGCCTGCCAGTTCTTCAGTACACCCAGTAGCAATAAGAAGCCCGGTAAGAATACAGCAATCGTTGCGAGTAGGGCGCCGGTGATCGGTGCTGATGGCATCAACACATAACCTAGATAAGTGGCTAACGTAAACATCGGGCCAGGTACTGCTTGCGCCGCTGCATAACCTGTTAGGAAGGCATCTTGAGACAGTTGGTCGCCAATACCATTTTGTAGTAGTGGAAGTACCACGTGGCCGCCACCAAATACTAGGCTGCCTGCTTGATAGAACAGGCCAAACACTTCAATGCCTTGAGAGTAAGCACTGAATAGAGGCAAGCCAACCAGCAAAGCAACAAAAATCACGAGAGGCGTTACCGATATTTTTTGTGTTGAAGGTATCGTTTTAAGCTCTTGTGAGGTTAAGAACTTACTGCCAATGATCGCTGCAAATAGAAGCACTAAAACTTGAGGCCAGATGCCAGGAATCAGTAGCAGAACAATTGCGGTAATCACACATAAGGCGGTCGCGATCTTCGATTGGCAAAAGTTTTTGTACATGCCGAAAGTGGCATCAGCCACAACCACAACGGCGAGTAACTTAAGCCCGTGGATGACAGAGATGAACAGCGGAGCTTCCAACAATTGGTTACTCACTAACGCCAAAATCAGCATCAGAATGACAGATGGAGAAGTGAAGCCGACAAATGCAGCAATCGCACCTGTTAAGCCTCCTTTCTTGTAGCCAACCGCAAAGCCAACCTGACTTGAACCTGGGCCCGGAAGAAATTGGCTGAGGGCGACAATTTGCCCGTACTCTTCGTCGGACAACCAATTCAGTTTTTCAACAAAGGTTTTACGGAAGTAGCCAATGTGTGCTGCTGGTCCACCGAAGCTAATCCAGCCAAGCCAGAAAAAGGTTTTAAAAATTGAAAGCATGATCGATTCCAGATAAATGTTTAGCGTAATTTAGGTGGAGTTAAACTATGATTCAAATTAATTGTTTTAATTATAACTATGAATGAAATGGGTTGTTTGGCATGGCTGATTTTAATTGGAAAGGGATCGACCTTAACTTGTTGATTGCACTGCAGGCTTTGTATAAAACGAATAGCGTGAGTAAGGCTGCTGAGCGTTGTTATGTCAGCCAATCTGCGATGAGCCATAGCTTACAAAGGCTACGAAAGTTGTTTGATGACCCTTTGTTTGAGCGTGTAGGTAGCAAAATGGAGGCGACCGACCGAGCCATTGAACTATCAAGTACCGTGGATGCGCTACTGAATACCATCCAGTCTGAGGTGCTGTTGTCAAAATCGTTTGATGCAGAAACTTATAAAGGGACTTGGAAGATTGGTCTCACTGATTATGCCGAGCAGATGTTCGCTCCAATATTGTTTGACCTGATTAAGCAATCCTCTCCTTACTCCCAAGTAGCGTTGTTCAATGTAAACCGGAGTAACTACCAGCAAGTCTTTGAAGATGCCAAGCTTGATATGACGATAGGCAGCTTTGGTGAGGTATCAAAGCAGTATCGAACAAAGCATTTGTACACGGAGCAACATGTTTGTTTACTTGACCAATCGGTTCTATCTATTGAGGAACCTATGTCGCTAGAACAATTTGTTGCTGTCGAGCACGCACTCGTTTCCCCGGCAGGGGCTTTAAAGACGGGAGTGGATACTCGTTTAGCTGAACTCGGTTTAAGCCGGAAAGTCGCGATATCTTCCAGTAACTTTTTAACTGTTAAGCGGCTCATTCGTGGCAGAGAACTATTGTGTATTGTCCCCAAGCTCGTTGCGCGCAAGGATATGGATAGTGAAGAAACCTTACTAGCTGTGAAACCCCCGATTGATGTTCCAGATTTTGATATCCAGCTTGTTTATAGAAAGGCAAAGCATTTAGATGATAAAAATAAACGACTTAGAAAGTTGATTACTAATGCGATCTCATCTGTGATTTCTGAATAGTTTATTGTGTCGGTTAATCGTCAAATTTATATGAATTAATTTTAGAAAAATCCGGTTTATTATAAGAACCCGACTATACTTAATTTACGACTCAAAGCAGTCGTAAAGAATAGGCTTTTTGATTTACCTAAGTAAAAAAATTGGTTATATCCTCATGATATAGCTTAAAAATCTACCAGGCTAAACGGACTTAGTTGGTCTTAAAAGCGCTAGCTCCCCCTAGCGCTTTTTTCTTTTGGTCGAGATAAATTTAGACGTATCAACAACAACCTAAAAAGAGAATCGAGTCCATTTCTTCGCTCGCCAGCGATAGGCCATGATGATTCCACGGAACCACTCGTCCATCGCTATTGCCATCCAAGCCCCTAATACGCCATAACCCCAATGCACGCCAAGCAAGTAGCTCATGGCAACCCCAATGCCCCACATGCTGAGAATACCCATTTTGATCGGGAATTTAATGTCGCCAGCAGCCTTTA
The DNA here is from genome assembly GCF_024347415.1 of Vibrio crassostreae. Classification (NCBI taxonomy): domain Bacteria; kingdom Pseudomonadati; phylum Pseudomonadota; class Gammaproteobacteria; order Vibrionales; family Vibrionaceae; genus Vibrio; species Vibrio crassostreae. The sequence continues at coordinate 2,794,136 of NZ_AP025476.1, read as the reverse complement.
GACAAGAGATAAAGATCAGGTTAAATACTCGGCCAGCTTCAAGAATGATGGAACCTGCAATCAGCGCGGCAGTTAGCGCAACGATCTCTGGATCTTGCGTGAACAGATCGAGAATTTCGAAACGGAACACATAAACCATGCAGGTAATCGCAGTTGAGGCGATAAAACCAACCACAAAGTAGCGTTGCACGCGCTTGGTGATCTCGTCGATCCAACCCTTGCCAATGTAATAGCCTGTTTGGATTTGGCTGCCTTGACCAATCGCCAGTGCAAACGCAAAAGAGAGGCGAGCGATGTTTTGTGCGTAAGTAAACGCAGCCAGTGAAGAGGTGCCCATCTGCACTACAAAGAAGGTAATGCTGATCTGAGCCATGTTATAAGAGAGCACTTCTCCTGCGTTCATCGAGCCGATCTTAATGATTTTTTGATAGATGGCTTTCGGCACAGATTTAAACTGCTTCACTGGTAGATCTATCCCTTTGCTTCTGACCACACCAATTAAGATCAACATCCCGATCACTTGGCTGATTACAGTCGCGGTCGCAACCCCTTGCACGCCGTATACAGGCAAACCAAAAGGTTGATATAAGGCACAATAGTTGCCGAATACGTTGATGACGCCAGCAATCATGTTGATCACCATTGGTGACTTTGAATAGCCATGACTGCGCAGAATAGTAGTGAGAACCACACCAATGGTTACATTGAAGGTGAGAGCACCACTGATGAATAGGTATTCTTGTGCGTATTGCTCGACTTGAGGTTCGAGTTGATAGAGCGGGATAAAATATTCAGCAACAAGAACGGCAATCACACTCAGTAGCACACCGGCAATAATGGCCAGAATGATGCTCGCTACGCCTACATGAGCGCTCTCTTGAGTGCGGGAGGCACCGTTGTACTGTGCGATTAAAATACCCGTACCACTGCTGACCATAGTCGAGACAATGATCAGGAAAAAGGATATCTGAGAAATAACACCAACGGCAGACACGGCTTTGTCCGAGTATCCCGATAACATGAATACATCACTGGTGTTGAGTGCGGTTCTTAAAAGAACTTCGATAAAAATTGGCCAGGTGAGCGCAACGATTCCCATACGTTTGTTTAGGGTGGAATCAGCATTAGGCATTTAGGTTTTCTCAAAAAAGGGGTAGGCGACACTATAGTTTAGCGATTATTTAGTAAACGACTATCAAATTAATGTCCGGAAGACTAATAAGGACAAATAAAACTCGAATAAGTCTGCGTAAGCTAATACTTAAGTGTGAGTGATGAAATTTTTGAGCGGAGTTTCATAGCAACAGCACTCTTTGTTTTTTGTGAACAAAAGCTTGCCTGTGCTTGCGGAGTACAGTGAACAGAGTAAAAGGATCATGGTAGGTTAAATAGTCTAAATACTTGTTTGTTCGATTATTTGGCTTCAGATATAAAAAAGGCACTCAGCGAGATACTGAGTGCCAAAGTCTGAAATTTATGAGGTTATGTTTTCATTGAATTCCAGAAGACAGGTATAGGTTTTGATTTACTCTGCGTCAGTAAAGAAATCGTTGTAAAGCATGTATAAGTGAGCCGCACTCCAAGAGAAGTTTGGTGCGCCTTGTTGTTCACCATTTAGTGGGTTGTAGTTCTCACGGATAGGACCGTCTTGAACTAACCCATCTGCATGGTCAAAGAACGCGCCTGCCATTTCAATCGCATCATCACGGTAGCCGTAGCTGTCCATGCCTTTAAGGCCGAAGTAGAACTGGTCTACCCATACGCGTCCACGCCAGTAAATATCTGGGCCAAATGCTGGGCTAGAAAGCGCTGCCGTACCCAGCGGAACGTAGGTGTTGAACTCTGAGGTATCTTTCATCACAGAAACAACCGCATCAGCGTGATCTTGCGTTGCTGCGCCATTGAACAGTGGTGACCACCCTTCAGGGCCTTTACCACGTTCTACAATCGGTTTACCTGCACAGCCATTGGCTAGTGGTTTGTCTTCAATGCGAATGTCGTAGAAGAAGTTAGTGCCTTCGTCGAACATACAAGTGTTGATGTAGTTCGATAGGTGTTCTGCTTTTTCACGGAACTCTTTTGCTTCTGCGTCTTTACCTAGAATGTCAGCCATTTCTGCTAGGTACTTGTTATCGCTGTACATGTAGCTTGCTTGGTCGACAGATTCTTGCAGTAGCGAGTAGCCTAGCAGTGTGCCGTCTTCAGCGCGGTTTTGAGCGAACTCAACATCCCAATCGCTGCGCTTACCACCGTTTGCAACGTATGCGTCTAGCTGGTCTTTATCAATGAAGCCAAATGCGGCTGCATCGTCACGGCCTGATTCCCAAGATGCAGCCGTTTGTGCGGGGCTCTCGATGTAATCGTAGTTGCCTTCTGCTACCACTTTATCCAGTGCTGCTTGTCCTACGATTGTTTCGTGCTTATCGCCACGAACCACGGTGAAGTACATTTCACCTTCAGGTGTGTTGTGTGCTTTGTCGCGAGCAGCGCCATACTCTGGAACGCCATTGCCGTTGTTGTCACGGTTGCGTAGCCACCAGTCGTGGTATGCCACTAACTTTGGATACATCTCTTCTAGCCAAGCTTCATCGCTGGTGGTCTTATAAACTTCCATTACCGCCCATGCTGCTAGGCTCGGTTTGGTGTTACGCTCATTCCAGTTACCGCCGTCGCCGCCACGTTCTGGGCTTAGGTTGTAAGCGAGTAGATCTGGCACGTAGCCCTCATCCCAAGGGCGAACGGCATCGTCGGCTTGGATTTGGTAAGCGAACATTGCACGGATGTTATCTTTCGCTACGTCTGGGTTGAAGTGAGCCATTGCGTAGGCTTGTTTCCATGTGTCCCACGGCCAAGTTTGGTTGCCCGAGAACCAACGCGCCGTTACTGATGGTGTTACAGAGTCAAATTCCATCGCACCTGCAGCGCCGCGCCAGTTACCATTTAGGGTTTCCATCGCTTTTACTGCAACACGCTCTTGCTCAGGTGTCGCATTCGGGTTGGTTAAGCCCATCTCTAGGTAACCTTCCCAGCGCGCTTCAGATGCTGCTAAGAAATCGGTAGGGTTTGCCATGATCTTTTTGATTTCGGGCTGTTCTGCTTGCGCTTCTTCTGCCGTTAGAACATGTGAGTATGTGGTGTAGATAGTTGTCGATACTTCAATGTTTGCCGTTGAAGTAAACGTTAGGCCATCCACTTTAGTTTGCGTTGGAATCGATTTGTGAACTTGGTACTCAGACTCACCTGAAGTCAGCAGATCCCAAGTTGAACGCACTTTACCAAAGGTGACTTTCAGGCCATCGTCGGTTGCGACGATTTGACGGTCATACTCAGGGTAAGTTTCAGCGATTGTTTTGTCGGTTTGCGCCACGCCTTCTTTCGCGTGCGTCTTTTCTAGTAGTTCACCATCCCACACTAACTCAACCGGCGAGTCGGTAGTGATTTTGGTTTCTAACAGAGAAGTACGGTTTGAAGCAAAACGCATCGTCATCTCTACCGTTACATCGTCAGATTTTAGTGTCTGAACTAATGCGCCCGGTAGGCTGTAAGCTTCCATGGTGAATGCGACTTTTTTGCCATCTTTGAACACGCTTAGGCGGTCAAAGTTATCTGCCATGAAGTTAATGTATTCTTCAGTAAGCAGCGCTGTACCCGGGAAGCCGCCCATGCCTTCAGCCGTGTCTGGCAACAAGTGACCGTGCCATGCACCTAGGTCGAAGAAGGGGTTAAAACGTTGGTGGTCATCGAAGTCGTAGTCACGCATGTATTTTGGTGAACCAGTGCGGTCGATAACGTTCTTAAATTGGTTCGCTTGAAGCTCTTCAGAGCCTGTATTTGTAGCGCAACCAGTAACAACAAGTGCTGTACCGATAGCGAGAGCTGCGAATGATTTATTCAGTTTCATGATCAATTCCTGTTATTACCAGTAGAAGTATTGCATTGCGAACACCTGAGCGTCACCGATTTCAGTATCGCTGCCTACGCCAAAGCGGCTATCGAAAGCAGTCGCAAATGTGCCATTTCCGTATTCGTACCAAACGCCCGCGTTGATGTAAGAGGTGATTTCTTTGTCGCCGTTGTCACCATCAAAGTTTGCGTAGTTGTAGGCTGCCGAAAGGTAAACGCCCTGAGCCGCTTCGTACCAAGCACTGGTTTGAATACCGGATTCACTGCCAAATGATTCTTGGTTGCCTTTATCTGTGTCGTGCCAAATACGAGTCGCAAAGTTTTTGTATTCAGCACCCAATAGCAATAGTTCACCGCCATCGTTGTTACGAACTTCACCACCACCCATTAAAGTTAAGTCGTCAGTCAGATCGTATTGGAGGTAACCGTTGACCATGGCGTTCTTATCTTTCCATTGGTCTGCGAAGTTGTCGTATTTACCGAAATGAACCAGAGCATCGTCTTCAGAGAAGTCAGATTCTGGCGCGAAAGAAACGCTGTAGCGTAGCTTGCCTTCTAGGTTTTGGATCTTCACACCAACATGTACGTCACGCGTGTTTGAGATCGCGTAGCCGTACTCGACGGTAGGGTCACCCCACCATTGAACGTCATCCAATGAAGAGTCCATACGACCAACAATAAATTCTGTTTTAGCGTCGGTGCGGTAGCCAGCGTAAAAGCGGTTAAAACCACCTTCAAAGCCGCCCCAGCCGTGGCCAGTTGCCCAAGCATTGCCTTCGTCGTCAGCTTGTACTGTCCAGCCTTCCATGTAAGCAAGACCGAACCAATTACCGTGCTCGATAGCCAAGCCTGCTTCGATGTAAGTACCGTCTGAATAACGGCCTTTGTCGTCGCCTTCTAGTGCAACGTGACCACCAAGGCCAAGCTCACCATAGAAGTTAAATAGGGTTTCTGTTTTAGGGGGCTGAGTGTCGTTGTGGTTAGCGGCTGTTTCATCAGCGTGGGCATTAGCCGTTAGAGCAGCAAGGATACAGCTTGTAATAAGAGTCTTTTTAGTAAAACTACTTTTCATTTTAATCACTTCTGTGTCGGGGTTATAAATGAAGGTTCGTAAGCAGTTCTGACTTCTAATATGGGGTGCTCTTCAAGGCGTATTGGTCAGGTTACTTACGATCGCAAACCGATATTAATGATTATTTTTGTGTTTAAAATTAAATCGATCTAAAAGTGTGATCTATTTTTAGTAAATTTTTACTTTTAATTTATTTTGGTTTTTAGTTGAATTTGTAAGCTAATGCTTGGGGTGGGAGGTATTTGGAGTGTGAATAAAATTTTGAACAAATAAACAGGCTTGTAAATAAAAAGGCACTCACCAAATGGGAGTGCCTTAAGTTTTCGATCTGAGTGTAGGGTAAAACTAAGCGTTCGCCGGTTCAGGTTTTGCTTCTAGTTTTTTCTCTTCTGGAGATAAGCTTTTCTCGTATTGACCGTACTTCCACCATGCGTAGCCAAGGAAGATCACTATCCCGCCCACGTTGTAGAAGATGATGGTCATGATGTCTGCGCCTGTTGGGAAGGTAGAGGCGAAGAAACCAACGGTGAAGATAGCGATAAGAATCGACACAGCAGTAATACCGACCGTACGAGAACCCATGCGGAAATCACGTGGTAGGTGGTCCAGTTTCATGCGCAGGTGCAGGTAAGCAATCATGATGAACAGTGGCGGTAGCATAGAAGCTGCTGCAGTCATGTTGATGATGGTGCTCATCAAGTCTTGAACGGTGTCAGACGCCAACGTTGGGATGAACATCAGTGGAATTACGATGAAGAACTGAACCCAAGCCGCACGCTCTGGAACGCCTTGTTTGTTAAGTGCGACGGTTTTCTCGCCGAAGATGCCTTTAGGGATTTCAGAGAAGAAAATCTTAACTGGTGTCGCTGTCCACATCAGTAGAGAACCCAGCATAGCTGTGAATGAAACCACACCAACGAAACGGTTCATCAAGATTTCAGACAGTCCAAAGTGTCTTGCTAAACCTTCAAAAACTTGAACTGAGCCGCCAGTAAATTTAAGTTCTTCACGAGCAACAAATACGTTTGCTAACACAGATCCTACCGAGTAAAGCGCACCAATGAAGATACCCGCGATGATGATAACTTTAACAAAAGATTTGTGACCGCCTTTGATGTCGTTAACGTAAACGGCTACCGATTCTGCACCGCCTGCCGCCATGAAGATCCAAGTGATTACACCAAGGAACGCCCAGTTAAAACTTGGTGTCATGGCTTCGATGGTGATTGGGTCTGCTGGCTCGATACCGCCTACCAAAGCACCACCAGATAGCAAGATGTAAGACATCGTTAGTAGCAGCATCAGTGATGATGTTAGTGATGTGATAGGGCCCAGTAATTTCGCGCCGTTGTTAGAAATATGAGTCGCGACCGCAAACAAAATGGTACTTAGAATTGCGGTGGTCATTGGCGTGAATATGTATTCAAAACCTAAGAACGCATACGACGCATAAGCGATGATTCTAGGTAGCAGAGAGGTGAAGAAGAACAGGTTAACAAACCAGTATGTGTAAGCCGATATAAACGCCCAGCGACCGCCTAGCGAGCTTTTAACCCAAGAATAAACACCCGCTTCAGAGTCTTTATTCAGTGACACAAACTCTGCAACGATCAAACAAAATGGCACAAAGTAAAAGATGGTTGCTAGAAAGAACATCGGAGCTGAAGAAAGGCCGATCTCGATGTTGTTATTAATGATGTTATTGAAGCTGTATACCGCCGCGAAGGTCATAGACAGTAGGGCAAATTTGCCTATCGTACTGCGTTTATTTTCGGACATGATGTTCTCCGGTGAATCACGTTGATGATCGTTATAACTTGGTCCTAGAGAGGGAAGCTCTAGGCCGCACTTTTATTGTTATGTTGGTTTGGCAAACACCCGCTTTGTTTTGTCAGGGTTGGCTCATTGTTGTTTTTATAGATTTACGATCGGACTTCTTTGGGCTTTTTCTTGCTGGTATTTCAGTAAAGTTATTACCAAAACAAAGAGTTAAAGATTAAGAAGTCCATTGAAGAGATTGCTTGTTTCATAAGCGACGATTTATAAGGCTTGTAGGGGCTTTGTGTCGCTTTTTTTATATGAATTAGTTTGTCTCTTCAGCAAGAAGATTAAAGATTAAGCGGCGGGAAGTTAATCGAAATTGATCAAATATGTGACCTTGGGTAAATAAATTTAGTTAATGTTTTACCTTGGTTTTTATTCGAGTTTTATTACCTATTCATTGGTGTTTTTCGTGAAGTGAAATCTTGACAGAATGCCGTTTTTACTTTCTTGGTTTTTTTGTTTAATTGTCTGATTTAAAACAAAAAAAAGCGCCGTGATAGGCGCTTTTTAAGTTGGGGCTCATGCTGAGTGTTACGGCTGCTTAGCCGTTGCTAGCTTTGCGTCTTTACCTGCTTGCTTCTTTTCAAAGCGAGAGATCCACCACCAAGCGATAGCTGAGAACACTGCCGTCATGAATACGTTGACGAAGAAGGCTTGCATTAGGTCAACACCTGTTGGGAATGCCGATGCCGTCATGCTCACAACGAAGATACCAATAAGTACAGATACAACAGCCATGCCTTGAACGCGAGTACCCATGCGGAAATCACGTGGTGTGTCGTCATGCTTCAAACGGAATACAAAGTACGCCACCATGATGAAGATAGGCGGAAGCATTGCGGTACCAGCGGTTAGGTTGATTGCTGTGTTCATCATGTCTTGTACTGATTCAGAGCCGAAGCCGTTAACCACAAGCATCACGAATACAAACGCGAACTGCCACCAAGCTGCACGCACTGGCACACCGTGTTCGTTAAGCTCTGTTGTCTTCTCACCGTAAACACCTTTAGGGATTTCTGAGAAGTGAATTTTTACTGGAGCCGCTGTCCACATCATCATTGAGCCGAACATGGCAACGAATAGGATAATACCGACGAAGCGACCTGTGAGAGATTGCGAAATGTCGAAGTAGTTCGCCATACCAGTGAAGATTTCAACCATACCGCCAGCGTAGGTCAGTTCGTCACGAGCAACGAATACGTTTACCAATAGAGAGCCAACTGCGTACATAGCGCCGATTGCGATACCCGCACCAATGATGACCTTGATGAAAGATTTGTGACCGCCCTTAACATCATTTAGATAAGCGGCTGCGGTTTCTGCACCACCGGCTGCTTGGAAGATCCAACACATGATACCTAGTGTCGCCCAGTTGATGGTTGGTGTCATCGCTTCTAGTGTGATTGGTTCTACTGGTTCATGGTTACCGCCTAGCGCCATCAGTGCACCGATAACGTAGATTGCGAATAGAGCGAATACGCCGTATGCCACGATCTCTGCAATCTTACCTAACCAGCTCGCGCCTTTGGTTGAGATGTGTGTTGCTGCTGCAAACAGAGCAATCGAGATGGCCGATGTCACGACTGGCGAGAAGGCGTATTCATAGCCCAACATCGCGTAAGACGCATAAGCGATTACGTTTGGTAGCAGAGATACAAACCAGAAAAGGTTTACGAACCAGTATAGGAACGAACCTAGGTAGGCAGCTTTTGAGCCTAGCGGTTTTTTAAGCCAGTCGTACATGCCTGACTCAGAATTTTTATTTGCAGATACGAATTCAGCAATGATGAACACGAATGGAATGAAGTAAATAAGGGTAGCGAGCAAAAAGATAGGGGCTGAACTCAATCCCAATTCGATGTTGTTGTTTACGATGTTGCGAACGTTAAATACCGCTGCAAATGTCATGGAGAGTAGGGCAAATTTGCCTAACTTACCGCGTACAGATTCAGACATAGTGTCCTCCAGGGAATCACATAATTATAGTCGTTATTTCCCTATGCTTCTTTGTAGGGAAGAAGCACAGAGGTTTTGTTCAGTCTATTTGAGCCTTGAACGGCAAGGCTCAAACGCGCTGTGAGTTAATAGGGTTATAGCTTACTTATTAAGGAAGTAACCTTCTTCAATGGTCACTTTCAGCACCACCTTGCGAACTCGGTTATCACCGTGGAAGCGGTAAGCTTTGCTGTTATCAAAGATCGCCACTTTGCCCTCAGTTAACTCACGAGTTTCACCGTTACCCAGTAGGTGTTCACGGTCGGTTTCATCGCTGTAATCTTGGATTTGTTCTAGCTCTGATTTCGCTGCGAACTCGACAGTTTCACGACCTTCTAGGTAGTAGTGCACATCGAAATAACGACGGTTGCCGGTGAAGTTTTCTGTGTTACGAGCCACGCCGTCTTCAATCATGTAAGCCAGTGAGTCACCAATCGAATACATCACGCCATCTTTGATGTTGCCGATGTTTTCAATCGCTTCTACACAGCGTTGCCATTTACGACCGTCGCGGTAAACGACTTTAAATTGCTCTAGGTTGTCTAAAACGATCATCGCTTATGCCTCGTTCTGTTGTGGTTGAGTTGTTGGCGTATTCGCCGTGAAGAACTCATCACCAAAGTTGTGATTGATTAGGTGTTGTGCGTCGCAATCGCCTGCTTGGAATGGAACCAGAGTTAAGCCGTAGCGGAACTCATCCATGTACACGCGGTAAGAATCCAATACTTCGCTGCCCCAAGAGTTTGAACCTAGGCCCATCACTTGGTGGTCTAGATTTAGGGTGATGTAACCGCTCTTCTCTAGTTCAATCGTATGCTGTGCTTGATGCAGGTTTTGGTTGGTGTAGAACCATGCGCTGAAGTTGATTTCTTGCTGTGGTTTCACCGCAATACCATTGCCAGCACGGCTTGAAAGCGCAGCCCAACGAACGTGTTGGCGGTTGCCGTTGTTTTGTGGGAACGGGTAGTTCTCGAACATGTCAGCCACGGTTGATTGGTAAACATCAATCATGTTGGCTTGCTTGCTGTCCTGGTAGTTCTCTTCAGGGCCGCGGCCGTAGTATTGAACTTGGTCGAAGTCGCCGTTGATACCCATATCGAAACCAATCACTGGAATCACGTGAGGGTAATCACCGTAACGCTCGCCGCTCAGTTCAACGTTTAGCTGACCTTCAGCACTGATCTGGTAGCGATATTCACAGCGCATGCCGAAATCGAATACCGGTGGAGCAATGATGCTGGTGGTCGTGATCTCTACCTTGCCGTTTACCTGTTCAACGTTCACGCATTCAAGGTCAATGCTACGGAAATGTTCCTGCATGATCTGCAGGTGTGCAGGTTCCCAGTAACCATCGTGCTCTTGCTTATGGTTATCGATCATTGGCTTGAAGAAGTTCAGCTTAGGCTCAGACTTAATCAGCTCCTCGCCATTCACTAACCATGACGTCAGCTTGCCGTTCACTTTTGAGAAATTCAGAGCAAAGTTGTGGCCTTTGATTAGGTAAGCTAAGCGAGACTCTTCAACATTCAGTGCCGTCGCATTGTTGTTAGTGAAGGCTTCAAGTTGTGCTGTGTTCTCTTTCACTTGGAACTGGTAAACCGCGATGTCGTGGTTCGCCTCGCTGTATGAAGTACGAGAATCTTTGCGCACCGTAAAGTTGACAAACACTTCGCGCTCATCAAGCTGTGGCAAGTTAAGCGTTAGTTCACGGCTAGAGTTCTCAGCCAGTTCTTCAACCTTGATGTGTTGTACGGCAATGGTTTCACCCTCAGCGCGGATTTCCGCAGTGATGGTGTAGTCATCGATATTTGAGAACCAAAGCTTGTTGTCTACTGTGAAGGTGCCCGTTTGTGCATCGAAATCGCGAAGCTTCACAGGGGCAATCACTTGCTTGTACTCTTTCAAGCCTGGGCCTGGCGTTTGATCCGGGTAGATCAAACCGTCCATGCAGAAGTTGTAGTTGTTCGGGTAGTCACCGTAGTCACCGCCGTATTTGTAGAACTCTGTGCCTGCTTCATCACGCGCTAGAATGCCGTGGTCACACCATTCCCAAACATAGTGACCTTGAATCGCATCGTGCTTGTAGAACACGTTTTGGTACTCGGTTAAACCGCCCGGGCCGTTACCCATCGCGTGTGCGTATTCACAGATGATGCGTGGCTTTTCGTGTGGGAATTCACCGAAGGCATTCATCAATTGAGCGCGTGAGTACATGGTTGAAATGATGTCGACCACTTCAGCGTCACGGTCTTCTTCGTAGTGAACCAAACGCGTGTCATCAATTGCTTTTGCTGCATCGTACATAGAACGGATGTTGCAGCCGTAACCAGACTCGTTACCCAGTGACCACATGATGATAGAAGGGTGGTTCTTTTGAGCGTGAATATGACGCTCGATACGCTCAACAAACACAGCTTCCCATGCTGCATCGTTAGTGATGCGGCTTAAGTCGCCAACGTTAGCAAAACCGTGTGTTTCAACATCGGTTTCGCCCATCACGAACAGACCGTAGATATCACACAGTTCGTAGAAACGTGGGTCGTTCGGGTAGTGCGCTGTACGTACTGAGTTGATGTTGTGTTGCTTCATCAACACTAAGTCTTTTTCTACGCGATCCATGCCAACAGCACGACCTTTTAGGTGGTCGTTGTCGTGGCGGTTCACACCATGCAGCATCACGTATTTGTTGTTGATGTAGAACAGACCATCACGAACTTTAATGTCACGGAAACCAACGCGTTGTGGGATTACTTCTAACACTTTTCCGTCAGCGTCTTTCAACGTCAGCAGCAGTTGGTAAAGGTACGGGTTTTCAGCATTCCATTGAACTGGGTTCACCACATCGATAGAGAATTGAGTATTCGCATTGCCATCGACATTTAAGTTATCTAGTGAGCCTTGCGAGATAACTTGGCTGCCATCAAGCAATGCGTACTCAAGGGTTGCGTTTGCCGCTGCTGCTAGGTTTTCTAGTTCCACTTTGCACGACAGGGTAGCGCTTTGGTAAGCGTCGTCAAAATCAGTGCGAACGGTAACATCTTGAATGTGCAGGTGTTCTTTACCTACGAGGTAAACGTCACGGAAGATACCGCCCGTCCACCACATGTCTTGGTCTTCAATGTAGGTTGAATCGGCCCACTGCATCACACGAATAGAAAGTAGGTTGTTGCCTGCTGTTACCTGGCTAGAGATATCGAACTCAGCGGTTAGGCGGCTGCCTTTGCTGAAACCTACATATTCGCCGTTTACGTACACTTCGAAGTAAGTTTCAACGCCATCAAATTTGATGATGGTTTGTTTTTCGTCCCAGCTTTCGCCAAGGAAGAAAGAGCGTTGGTATGCGCCGGTTGGGTTGTCTGATGGTACGAAAGGCACATCAATTGGGAATGGGAAACCTTCATCTGTGTATTGAAGATCGCCGTGGCCTTCCATTTGCCACATGTTTGGAACCGTGATGTTGCCCCAGTCGCTCATCTCTTGAGAGTAAAACTCTTCAGGAACTAATAGCGGGTTGGTGAAATAGCTGAAATTCCATTGGCCACTCAATAGTTGGAAGTGGCTGCTCAGTTCACGCTGAAACGTTTTTGCATTTTTTTCTGATGCGTATGAGAAGAAGTATGCACGCGGTGCCATACGGTTCTCATGTAAGTTCAGGAAGTTTTCCCAGTTGTTCACGTTGCCTCTCTCTCGGTCTAAATGCAGTTTGCTGACCGACGTTCTTATGCGTAATTGGGTCGTAGTGAATACGAGTATTTTTGGACTGAGGTAATTATTAGTAAAAGTTTTACTAAATGAAATTGTTGAAAACGTTTTACTTTAACTTCATCACGTTTTTTATGGTCTTTTTACGGTGCTGTGTGATCCACTTAAAAGAATGCCATTGGCTGTTTTATACAACAGGTTAAAGAGGGGGATATGTGTCGATTGGTGTATGTGATAGGCACAAAAAAGGCCACCTTCAACAAAGGCAGCCTTTATTTATCTACTTGATCTATTTAACTATTTTGTTGTATCACGCAGCTTAAGTTTGCTTGGTACATAGACGCGTAATGGGATAGTTCGGCCGTCGCGTACTTTCTCAATCAGCAGGTTAACGCCTTGAATTCCCATCAGTTCAGAGTGAATACGAACAGTTGATAAAGATGGGAAGGTAAATTTAGCTGTTGGGATGTCGTTTACACTGATCAGTGCAATATCTTCAGGAATGTTTAATCCGTGCTCATGAACTGCTCGTAAAACGCCAATTGCGATGGAATCTGACGCAATAAACATCGCTTTAGGGTAGTCGCCCGTCGCGAGCATCTGTTTTGCAAGCTTGTAACCTGAAGAGCTAGAGAAGTCACCGCGGTAGATGTCTTGCTCACTGACAACGTTCTTGAGGCTGCCATATTCTGCGAAGGCCACTTCACGAATATCTGGGGTGTTGACGTCATCTTGGCCACCAATAAAGCCGATGCGCTCATAACCTTGGTTGATAAAGAAGTTGGTGATCTCTTTGCTGATCAAAGCCAGGTCGATATCGACAGAGTCATAAGGTTCTGAGTGATCGGTAAAATCGACATAACAAATATTATCGCTCAGTTTTTTAGCTTGCTCGATAACCTCTGGTGTCATTCGTCCGACCAACAAAACACCTGTTATCGGCGCTGAGTTTATCTGTATTTTACTTTCATAACAGTTGGTTAGCTTAACCTCCATCTTTTCGCATTGGGTTTCAATTCCATGGCGAATCGATAGGTAGTAAGGGTCGTTAACTTCAGCTTCTTGCTTGTAGTTATACAGTGCTAGGAAGTGATGGTTTTGTTTTTTACTGCTAACAGTTTTTCGTGAGCTGCTGGTTTTGTATTCCAACTTCTCTGCAATTTCAAAGATACGCCTTTTGGTCTCTTCCTTGACGCTTAATGTTGGATCTTCATTGAGAACCCTTGAAACTGTAGCCAATGATACATTCGCTTCAGTCGCGATATCTTTTAACGTTGCCATACTCACTTCCTGTTATTGGAACATTGCGCTGCTTTGAAATTGGTATTTAGTAAAAAAGCAATGCACCTCTTTATTCTACAGACCTATTGTAATCAAACTGGAAGTCATTGCATTAACTTTTAGTAAAATAAATGCTCAACTCATCTGTGATGTCTCAAATCTAACTATCTATAATTATCTTATTAAAATTCAATGAATTAGAAGTTAATGGCTATACGTTATCTCTATGCCATGTTCTGTACCAATGATGAAAGTTAGTGTAAACGTTTACACTTCGTGGTTTTGATCACAGAATTATAGTCAAAATGGCTGCTACTATTTCTGGCATACGGTGCTACTGAGCTGAATGTCAGTTCGAGTTAGCCCACGAATGACGACAAAGAGAGGTTGATTGTGAAAGTACTGGTTACGGGCGGCATGGGTTACATCGGAAGTCATACATGCATTCAAATGATACAGGCAGGTATGGAGCCAATCATTGTTGATAACCTTTGCAACAGCAAAGAGCTAGTGCTGGAACGAATTGAATCGTTAACTGGCAAGCGACCAACGTTTTATCTTGGCGACATTCGTGACCAATCTTTTCTAGATAACGTGTTTTCAGAAAACGATATCCAAGCCGTGATTCATTTTGCTGGTCTGAAAGCGGTAGGCGAATCAGTCGCTAAGCCTTTGGAGTATTACGATAACAACGTCAATGGTTCATTGGTGTTAGCTCGAAGCATGAAGAAAGCGGGCGTGAAAAGCATCGTATTTAGTTCTTCGGCTACCGTTTACGGCGATCCAGAAGTGGTGCCGATTACTGAAACTTCACCAACTGGCGCGACAACCAACCCTTATGGTCGTAGTAAATATATGGTCGAAGAGTGCTTAAGCGATCTGTTCAACGCGGAGAACGATTGGAGCGTTACTTTACTGCGCTACTTCAACCCAGTAGGCGCACATCCATCGGGCACTATGGGTGAAGACCCACAAGGTATCCCAAATAATTTAATGCCGTTTATCGCTCAAGTAGCTGTAGGTCGCCGTGAAAAACTGGCTGTTTTTGGAAACGATTACCCAACAGTCGATGGCACAGGCGTTCGTGACTATATTCATGTAATGGATTTAGCGGACGGCCATGTCGCAGCACTAAAAGTGGTTGGTGAGAAAGCGGGCTTACACATTTACAACCTAGGTACGGGCAAAGGCTCAAGTGTACTCGAGATGGTTGAAGCCTTCGCACAAGCATCAGGCAAACCGGTTCCTTATGAACTTTGCCCACGCCGCGCAGGTGACATTGCCGAATGTTGGGCAAGTACTGAAAAAGCAGAGCGCGAGCTTGGCTGGAAGGCGACGCGTAGCGTGATGGAGATGACAGCGGATACATGGAATTGGCAGTCGAATAACCCGAACGGCTACTAGCCTGTGTAATTGAAGCTGCTTAGCTGCATCTCTAATTTCTTTGGGGAAGGCAGAGATAAGAGATGAGAACAGAGAGATTCCAGATATCTCGTACCTCGATTCTGGAATGACGAATTTTAAAACTACGATTTCTGAACGTCATTCCCTACAGCGAGGAACGAGCGTGATAGGGAATCTCCTTGTAGAAGAATTATTCATCTTGGTGAATTGACCAAGACACAAAATTTGAGAGCAATCTAAACATGTCAAAAGTTGAATTTAACCCAGTAGATCACCCGCATCGTCGTTATAACCCATTAACAGGTCAGTGGATCTTAGTATCACCGCACCGCGCAAAGCGTCCTTGGAGTGGCCAAGATGAAAAGCCATCGACCGAGCAACTTCCTGAGTACGAGAAAGAGTGTTTCTTGTGCCCAACCAATACGCGTATCTCGGGCGATGAAAACCCAAATTACGACGGCACTTATGTATTCAGTAATGATTTCGCGGCCTTGATGCCTGATTCGCCTGACGCTCCAGAGTCTGATAACCCTCTATTCAAGACTCAAGGTGTACGTGGGTTGAGCCGCGTGATCTGTTTCTCTCCGGACCACAGCAAAACGCTGCCAGAGTTACCAGTAAACAAGATTCGCGGTGTGATTGATACATGGAATGAACAGATTGAAGAGCTAGGTAAAGACTACCTATGGGTTCAAGCGTTTGAAAACAAAGGCGAGACCATGGGCTGCTCTCAGCCTCATCCACACGGTCAAATTTGGGCGAACAGCTTTCTGCCAAACGAGATTGAACGTAAAGAAAAGCTTCTAAAAGAATACTTTGAGCAACAAGGTTCAAACCTATTAGTGGATTACGTTGAAGCTGAAATGAAAGACGGCTCACGCACTGTCGTTGAAACCGAACATTGGATTGCTGTGGTTCCTTACTGGGCTGCGTGGCCATTCGAAACCATGTTGCTGCCAAAAACACACATTCGCCGCATGAGTGAACTGACTGACGAACAACGTGATGACTTGGCACTTGCGATTAAGAAGCTAACGAGTCGCTACGACAACCTATTCCAATGTTCATTCCCATACTCGATGGGCTGGCACTATGCGCCATTCTTTGAAGAAGGTACGGATATCGATCATTGGCAGTTGCATGCCTTGTTCTACCCGCCACTGTTACGCAGTGCTTCGGTTCGTAAGTTCATGGTTGGCTATGAAATGCTGGCAGAATCTCAGCGTGATTTAACCGCAGAACAAGCAGCGCAACGTCTTCGTGATTTGAGTGACGTTCACTATAAAGAGCAGTAATACGTTGCTTCGTAGATAACGAGCGAGATCCCTGATATCTCGTCCCTCGATTCTGGAATGACGGCAGGTGAGAAGCTTGGTTGCTTCGTTACTTAGGAGTCGATGTTGTCATTCCCTATTGTGAGAGATGAACGAGATAGGGAAATCTAAAAGAATTAAAGTGGTGCCGTGAAGGGGCCATAACCAATTGAACAAAGAGTTTAACCAGAGAGTTTACTTATGTCTGACCTAATCCAAAACGTGAAAGCATCTTTTGAGCAAGTCCTTGGCTACCAAGCGACTCATATTATCCAAGCACCAGGTCGTGTGAACCTGATCGGTGAACACACCGACTACAACGATGGTTTTGTTCTACCGTGTGCCATTAACTACCAGACGGTAGTCGCAGCGGCTAAACGTGACGACAACATCGTGCGCGTAGTGTCGGTGGACTACGGCAATGCTGTGGATGAATTCGACCTAACTCAAGAGATCACATTTCAACAAGACAAGATGTGGGCTAATTACATTCGTGGTGTGGTGAAGTGCTTAAAAGGTCGCGGTTTTGAATTTACAGGTGCAGATATCTCTGTAACGGGCAACGTGCCTCAAGGTGCTGGCTTAAGTTCTTCTGCGGCACTGGAAGTGGTGATTGGTCAAACATTCAAGGTGCTTTACAACCTAGAGATCAGCCAAGCCGAAGTGGCGCTTAATGGTCAGCAAGCTGAAAACGAATTTGTGGGCTGTAACTGCGGCATTATGGATCAAATGATCTCGGCTGAAGGCCTAGCGAACCATGCGATGCTTTTGGATTGCCGTAGCCTAGAAACTCAAGCGGTTTCAATGCCAGAAGACATGGCGGTGGTGATCATCAATTCAAACAAGAAACGTGGCTTGGTCGACAGTGAATACAACACGCGTCGTGAACAATGTGAAGAAGCGGCGCGCATCTTTGGTGTTCCGGCACTTCGTGATGTGACCATTGAACAGTTCAAAGCGAAAGAATCTAAGTTGGACGAGATGGTTGCTAAGCGTGCTCGTCACGTGATTACTGAAAATGACCGTACCGTTGAAGCGGCTCAAGCTCTGCGTACTCACGACATGAAGCGTATGGGTGAACTGATGGCTGAATCGCATGCATCAATGCGTGATGACTTTGAAATCACAGTCAAAGAGATTGATACGCTGGTTGATATGGTCAAAGAAGTGATCGGTGAGCAAGGCGGTGTGCGTATGACGGGCGGTGGTTTCGGTGGTTGTATTGTGGCTTTGGTTCCACCTGCATTGGTTGATGAAATTAAAACAACTGTGGAGCAGAAATATCAAGCGGCGACGGGTCTAAAAGAATCTATTTATGTGTGCCAAGCGAAAGACGGCGCCGGCTTAATTGAAGTAATCTAACAGCTTCGAGACTTAATATAGAGCTTACCAACTAAAAAGATCATGGTAGGCCAAATACTAAAGCCTTTACCTCAAACGTAGAGGCTTTTTACTGGCAGTAGAAGGAATTTAGAATGACACAAGCGCAGAACCTGCATCAATCCATGACAGAAACTGCAGCCTATGATGGCCAACCTGCTCAGCTTGTCACGCTGTCGAATGTACACGGCATGGAAGTGACATTCATGGATATTGGCGCAACGTGGTTGAGCTGTATCTTGCCAGTAAAAGGAAATAGAAGAGAAGTGCTATTGGGTGTTAACTCAATGGATAATTTCGAGAAGCAAGCCAGCTATATGGGCACAACCGTTGGCCGTTATGCTAACCGCATTGCCAATGGTCGCTTTAAAATTGATGGTCAGAACTACAAGCTGGAAACCAACCAAGCGGGCAATACCTTGCATGGTGGTCCGAACGGTTTTGATAAACGTCGTTGGAATATTACCGAGAAAACTGAAACGTCAGTGGTGTTTACTCTTGAGTCTGCTGATGGCGACCAAGGATTTCCGGGGAATTTGAATGTGTCGGTGCGTTATGACATCACCGAAGACAATCGAGTTTCCATTAATTACTCTGCAACCACCGATAAGCCAACCGTGGTTAATCTAACGAATCATGCTTACTTTAATCTACTTGGCGCAGAAGCCGGACACGATTGCTTGTCACACATTGTCAGCATCAACGCCAATCAATTCTTACCGACCAATTCGGTAGGTATCCCGTTAGGCAACCTTAAATCGGTGAAATCGACCAGCTTCGACTTCAATCAGCCTATGATGATCTCAGAGCGTTTGTTGGGTGATGAACAGCAGAAAGCAGCAAAGGGTTACGATCACTCTTTTTTATTGGCTGACGGCTGCAAGCGCACTCAATGTGCCGCTACCGTAACCTCACCAGATGCGCTCGTCACACTAAAAGTATTTTCAACCAAACCTGCGATGCAGCTATACACCGGAAACTGGCTTGGTGGCACACCAAACCGAAGTGGTGGTAGCTATGAAGACTACGCTGGTTTGGCGCTAGAAACCCAGTTCTTACCTGACTCTCCTAACCACCCAGAGTGGAAGCAGGACAGTTGTATTCTCAAGCCTGAACAAGAATATAACTACAGTACCTGTTACCAGTTTGAATTTTCGGGGGATTCTTCAAACTAGTACGCTCTAGCTCAAAACGGTTACGCCAATGTCTTTTGCTTGTGAATAGGACGATGTGAATTATCGCGTTGTTCTTGGGGGATGAGCAAAAGTGGCGCTCAACAAGAGTGCGGTTTATTAAGCGCGATTGTTGAGTATCCGAGTAAGGTAGGAAAGCCCTAACAGAAGCGATTCTGTTAGGGCTTTTTTTTGTTTATTGCTTGGTGAGTAGACTAGAGCTTAGACTTTCTCTACCGAATTACGGCGTACCAAAGTCGGAGAGAACATCATTGGCTCAGTTGAGGTGTTTTCACCTTTGGCTAGGTGCAACGCGAGTCGTGTCGCTTTCTCTGCCATCATCTGAATTGGGTAGCGAATGGTGGTTAGCTTTGGATGAACATAGCGGGCAATCAAGCCATCATCGAAGCCGATGATCGACATTTCGTCCGGCGCTTGAATACCGTTTTCATCAAGGACAGATAAAGCACCTGCTGCCATGTAATCGTTGTATGCCACAATACCGGTGATTGGCAGTGATTTAGTCAAAAGGTTAGTCATGGCGTATTCGCCACCGTCACTGGTGGGTGCTGAGTATTCAATATAGCTGTCAGAGAGCGCAATTTTGTAATCAGAGAGTGCCGCTAAGTAACCTTGGATACGTTCATCGGCATCTTCAATGCTATGCGATGAAGCGATACAGGCAATATTCTGATGACCATGGCGGATCAGATATTCAGTCGCAAGATACGCGCCTTTTTTGTTGTCCAAGAAAATACAACGGTTGGCAATCTCTGCAATATAACGGTTGATCAGCACTAAGCCTTTGACTTCTTTTGCATAGGCAATCAGTTCTTCGTCTGTCAGGCCTTTTGAGTGGATCACCAAAGCATCGCAACGGCTGTTAATCAGTAACTCAATCGCTTGTCTCTCTTCTTCACGATCGTGTGAGCCATTACCGACAAGGATATGTTTTCCGTTCTCACGAGCGACATTATCGACAGCCTTAACTAGCGTGCCAAAAAAGGGATCGGAGATGTCACCGACCAATACACCAACAGTGTTGGTGCTTTGGCTTACCAGAGCGCGAGCATTGGCATTCGGGCGATAGCCGAGTTTAGACATCGCTTTAGTTACAGACTCTACCGAGCTTGCACTCGCCTTGGGAGACTTGTTGATCACTCGAGATACGGTTGCAACAGAAACACCAGCTTCCTTTGCTACATCTTTAATTGTTGCCATTTTTAACCTCTATACATTGCTGCATCTATTTAACACCGACAATGATAGTAAGGCAACGAAACTCTCATTTTACTTCCAGTAATGAGATCTTTACCGCTTGTAATTATTAGGCTTAATGCTAGTGTAAACATTTACATTTTACTTAATTTTAGTAAATGATTTGATGGGTGAAAATAAATCAATATAGGAAGTGAGAAATGGATACTGTCTCTTATGGTGACTTTGCTAAGTTAGAAATGCGTGTCGGTAAGATCATCGAGGTTGTGCGTCATGAAAATGCGGACAAGCTTTACATCGTGCAAGTGGATGTGGGTGACAAAACGCTACAAACGGTGACCAGTTTAGTACCTTATTACACAGAAGAAGAGTTAATGGGCAAGCAGGTTGTTGTTTTGTGCAATCTAGCGAAGGCGAAGATGAGAGGCCACACTTCTGAGTGCATGTTGTTATGTGCCGAAACGGAAGATGAATCTGAAAGTGTATTACTGACACCTGAACGTGCGATGCCAGCAGGTATTCGTGTCGTTTAAGCTCTCTTTAGGTTGGTGATCTAATGTGTTCACCAACCTAAATTAACTCGCTATGTATATTCATTAACAAGGTACATAAGCTAGCTTCGTACAGTCAGTATCAAGCCATCAATTACACTGTGGTGGTGATCGGAAACCCCAGCAAGATTGCCGTATTTAGGCTGGTGGCGATCATTTTCTAATGGGTGATGCCAACCTTGTGTGTGTTTAACAAAGTGCGCCGCAAAGCTTTCAGACACCTCTAAACATCCTGCCAATACCGTGTCGACATAGGTTTGAACGATAGGGCTGTTTTCGCAAGGAGCCTCAATCTCGTCTTTGATGTAAACCCAGATCGATTGATCCTGTTTGAACTCATTTTGGCTTTCTATCTGAGAGGCCTTTAATTCGATTCGATGATAACCTCGCTCACGGCGATCAAACTCAGCCAGTGCAATATCATCCACCTCAAGCAACACACCATTCACCTGTCCCTTGCCGAGATTGACGATCAAAGGTGATAAAACATAACTGTCATCGATCTTGCTCCAATGGCGAATTAAGCCATGAACAATCGCAGGGACCGCTTGCCCAGTCTGACCGGTAAGCTGGCGTGAAGATGAGTTGATTAAGCTACCATAACCAAAAATATACATCGCATTCCTTGTCTGAGTTGTTCCATTTAAGTCTAGTCTTACTATATGTGTCGTTTCATCAAAAGTCAGCCGTTTTTATTTTTATACACTTGCGAGTTAAATTGACTCTTTTAATTGTATTTAATTGACTCGTTTTTGACTTGAAAAAGTGCGTTGATTGTTGTTTTTAAAAGGTTTCTCTGTTTGGCGCGTTTCGTGCATTGTTGAAAGTAATATGGCAGTAGAAATTACTGCATCACGAATTTGACTATTAAATAGCAATTCCCAGAAGCCACACTTGGCTTGTTATCTGAAATGAGGAACGAGTTTGTTAAATATCACAGATAAAAGTGTAGAAGATGCAATTCCTGCTTATCTTCGTTTGGGGTTTAGACCTTTCTTCTTTTTAGGCAGTCTCTATGCTGTGATCGCGATTGTGGCTTGGGTCATCATGTTCCAAAACGGTCAGCCAGAAATGCTAAAAGTACCGGCGCTTTGGTGGCACGTACACGAAATGCTGTTTGGTTTCTCAATGGCGATAGTGGTCGGTTTTGTGTTAACGGCTGTACAAACGTGGACGGGTGTCAACGGAACCAAGCACTATCGGTTAGCTGCCCTTGTTGGCTTATGGATCGCACCTCGCATTCTGTTTTGGACACCTGCTCCGTTATGGTTGATCTCGTCGGTTGAGGCGTTGTTCTTAATCTTCGCCGCCTACGAAATTGGTTTTCGTGTCGTGAAGTCGAAAGGCTGGAAGAATCTGTTCTTTGTACCACTGTTTATTTTGGCTATCGTGGCGAACTTTGCTAGTTACGCGACCATTAAGGGGATGCCTCCATTTCCTTCATCAGCGGTATGGCAAGCGATGTTGTGGTGGTTTACGTTGTTGCTGTCTGTAATGGGTGGGCGAGTTATTCCATTCTTCACGGCGCGTCGTTTTGATTTTGAAAAAGCTCAACCCTTAGTTTGGTTGGAATGGCTAGCGAATCTACCTTTGGTTGGTTTATTTGTGTTGAGTTTCTTCCCATTGACCTTTGCTCAAGTCGGCAATGAGTTGATGGTATTTGCAGGTGTAACCCAATTGGTACGCTTTATCCGCTGGAAGCCTTGGACAACTTTGTCTGAGCCTTTGGTGTGGTCGCTGCATGCGGCTTACCTATGTATCCCTCTAAGCTTGCTGCTACGTGGTCTGTTAGACAACCCGTTCGCGAGCCACAATATGCTGCACTTGTTTGCGATTGGTGGTCTGAGTGGGTTAATTCTTGCGATGATTACACGCGTGACGATGGGGCACACCGGTCGTGCTATCTATAAAGGGCCAAGTATGGCTTTGGCGTTCTCGGCTATTTTTATCGCGGCGCTAGTACGTAGTCTAGGTGTGACCTTTTTCCCGGCGTACTTATTTGAGATGGTCAACATCAGTGCGGGTTTATGGACGTTAGCATTTGGGCTATTTATCTGGAAGTTCGGCATGATGCTATTAACACCAAGAGTGGATGGTCACCCGGGCTAAGCTAATTGGTTATCTACCCATGCTGAAAGGGAAGCTCTGAGCTTCCCTTTTTGATCTTCATAACTCATTAAGTATTTGCAACAAGGTATTGGCGTACCTGTGTAATGAGATCTTCTTTGGCGTGAGGCGAGATGAAACTGGCTTCGATGGCATTAATACTGAATTGCGCTAATTCGTTTTTCGTCACTGGGTGAGCATTGGCGACGGCGAGGAAGTTATCATTCATATAGCCGCCGAAGTAAGCGGGATCATCGGAATTGATGGTGACGCACAGCCCTTTTCTCAACAGCTCGACGATGTTGTGCTCTTGCATGGTGTCGAAGACCTTGAGCTTAGTATTCGAGAGTGGGCAGACCGTCAGCGGTGTGCGTTTGGCTATTAGCTGCTCCATCAGCTCTTCATCTTCTATACAGCGAACGCCATGATCAATTCGGGTAATGCTTAGCAAGCTCAGAGCGTCAATAATATTTTGCGCAGGGCCTTCTTCTCCGGCGTGCGCGACGGTTAGAAAACCTTGATTGATGGCTTCTTGGAAGACATGTTTAAACTTCTCTGGCGGGTTGCCTTGTTCTGATGAATCTAGCCCAACCGCAATGATTTTGTCTTTGTAAGGTAAGACCTGTTTGAGTGTCTCGAACGCGCTGCCTTCATCGAGATGACGCAGAAAACACATGATAAGTTGGCTGCTGATCCCGAGTTCCTGTGTGGCTTGCTCTAGTGCTTGGGTAATGCCGCCTACAATCGTGTCAAAGGAGATGCCACGTTCAGTGTGGGTTTGAGGGTCGAAGAATATCTCAGTGTGAACCACATTATCTTGCTGGCACTTCAACAGATAAGCCCACGTCAGATCGTAGAAGTCTTGCTCATGAATCAGTACGTTAGCACCTTGATAGTAGATATCGAGAAAGGATTGAAGATTGTGGAACTGGTACGCCTCTCGTATTTGGTCAGGGGTCTCAAAGGGAATCGACACGTTATTACGCTTGGCGAGCTCGAACATTAGCTCTGGTTCTAATGTACCTTCTATGTGTAAGTGCAGCTCAACCTTCGGTAAATGTTTGATGAAGCTATCCATAGCAACTCCTTAGCTATTTTAATTATGGGCGGAGTAGGTGAGGCAGTAGAGTCTATAAACCTGAGCAAGCAGGTATCTCTTTCATTTATCTCTGTTTGAGCATAGTTCATTTCATTGTTGTCGATAAAACAGGGCAGAAATTGATGATGAATTGGAAGTTATGAACTAACAGAAATCAAGCGCAAACGATTTTCAGCATTGGAGTGTGATCCGCTGCAAATATTTGCAGCAATATTCATTGATTTGTGCTCTAATACCGCGCTTACCAAGGGATGGTGTTAAAAGATGCTCACTTAGATGGAGTTATCAAAGTTGACCGATCCCTTAATGATCTCCCTTAGGAAAAAATAGAACATGTCTAAGAACAAAAAATTTGATATCCGCCTTACAGAAAAACGCAACGGTTGGTGTGCAGAGATTACTCGTCAAGTAACGTCTCGCAGCACTACAGTATCTAAGCGTGAGTCTGGTTTCGAAACTGAAGCTCTAGCACAAGAGTGGGCAGAGAAAGAGCTAGCATCTTTCATCGCTAACCAAGCTGAACGTAACGAGCGTAAATCAGAGCAGCGTAAAGAGCGTGACGAACTACGTCACACTAAAGAGCTTAAAGCTGAGCAAGCACGTGAAGCGCGCGCTAAAGCTCGTGCAGAAGAGCAAGAAGACGCTGAGTAATTCAGTGCATGATTAATTTATAGATCCCTTAATTTTAAGATAAGGGATTTGTAAAAAAAGCCCCGATATAACTTTTCTCTTTCTAGTTAAAAGTATATTGGGGCTTTTTAGTTTGTGGAGTTCTGTTTTATTGTGTTTAAGAGCACGGTTTGGCTTCTCGCTTTTAACGTCGAGCTCTTAAACTTTTAAGCATTGCCTGATTAGTTATTCAGCGCAGTTAGCCAATCGTCTTCTGCTACTTCTTCAATGTAGCTTTCTACTGATTGTCCTACTTCTTCATCGTCTTGCTTAAAGTAAGCAATATGGAACACAGCATCACCTTCGTTTACCAAAGGTAGAGTTTGTTGACCAATCACGATACCGCCTTTGGTTGTGATCACTTGGCCCTCTTGGTGACCTAATGGAGAACTGATGTAAGCAAGGGTTTGTCCTGCTTCAACTTGTTCGCCAAGTCTTACCATGTTACGCAAAATACCGTCTGATTCCGCGCGGATCCAGCTGGTGGATTTACTCAACACAGGCTCTGGCAACTTTTTGCGGTTAGGGCGCAGCATGCCGATTTCTTTCATCACTTGATGCACACCAAGATAACCCGCACGAATCGCTAGATGATCAAAACGCAGCGCTTCACCACCTTCGTAAGTTAATACAGGAATCCCCAGTTTTTCTGCTTCGCTACGCAGTGAACCGTCACGCAGTGGTGAATCGATGATCACTGGTGTTGCGAATGCTTTCGCGATGCGCATTGTTTCTGGATTTGATAGGTTTGCACGAATCTGAGGCAGGTTGGTGCGGTGAATCGCGCCCGTGTGTAGATCCAAGATGTAATCACAGTGCTTTGCCACGTTCTCGAAGAAAGTGTAAGCGATACGTGATGTTAGCGATCCTTTCTCACTACCTGGGAAGCAACGGTTTAGGTCGCGACGGTCTGGTAGGTAACGAGACTTATGGATAAAGCCGAACACGTTAACGATAGGCACGACAATCAAGGTTCCTTTCAGTTTCTTTGGATCGATAGCATTCGTCAGTTGTCGAGCAATCTCAACACCGTTTAGCTCATCGCCGTGGATCGCCGCATTTACCATCAGTGTTGGGCCTGCTTGGCGACCGTGAATAATTTCAATCGGGATCGAAAGTGGAGAGTGCGTGTAAAGCTGAGCAGCTTGCAGTTCAATCTCCATTCGTTGTCCTGGCTGAACAGTATTACCAAGTAATTCGAATGGTTGATTAGGTTTTAGTCTTGCCATTTAGGTTGTTCTCAACATGGTGATAATTCGTTAACACGGAATGTATCAATCGTTGATTTTTAGTACGAATCAATTGCTTTACGGTGACGACAAAAGTTTTTTATGAAGGGGCTTATGAATTGGTTTCAGTTTTTTATTTGGTTAATTGAAGGGTGTTTCAAATTGTGAATTTTCTGACAATACATTGATTTAGCGCTGATATTTGTCATTTGGTTCGTTGGTATTATCCACCGCCATTTTTTGGCGGCCAAATTAAAATATCGAGATCAAAATGAAAAAAACAATTTCAAAAGTTGTAGCACTAGCAGTGGTATCTGTTGCTTTGTCTGGCTGTGTTGGTAGCAACGCAGTAACGGGTTACCTAATGAAGTTCAACCTTAAAGCGGTTGATAACCGTTACGCACGTGGCGGTTTGAACTTACTGTTGGCACCTGCGTACGGTCTAACGGTTGCAGCGGATTACCTAGTATTCAACTCACTAGAGTTCTGGACAGGTAGCAACCCACTAACGGGTGCTCCGCACATCTTTGATACTAAGGTTGATACTTACCTTGATATTAACCATCAACTAGATCCGTCTCTAACAGAAGCACCGGTAGGCCCAATCACTAATGTAAATATGATCGAAAAAGGTCAGATGCAGCAGATTGATGAAAATACAATCCAAATGGATATCACTTACCAATCTGGTGAGCGAGCGACACTAATCGGTGTTCGTGATGGTGAGATGGTAACGTACTTCATCGATGGCGAAGTGGTTGCACAAACTTCAATTGATGAGCTAGAGAACTACGCAGCTTCACGCGCTTAAATTTTTTGCTTATTACAAAAATTAGATACAAAAACAGGTACTCAATGAGTACCTGTTTTATTTTGTGTCTATAAACGGTGTTTACTGAAAAGTGCTATTTAATGAAGAGCCCTATTTATTAGAAACACCATTTATTGAACAAACATAGCTTATCGAATTATGCTTTTTCTGGGATTGCTTCAAGCAGTGCAACCATTTGGTTCCAGAATAGCTCAACGGTGTCGATCTTCACTTTCTCATCAGGAGAGTGCGGGAACTTGATCGTTGGGCCGAAAGAAACCATATCCATATTCGGGTAAGGTTCTTTGAATAGACCACACTCAAGACCAGCATGGATAACCATGATGTTTGGCTTGTGACCGTAGATACCTTCGTACATGTCGCGGAAGATGTGCATGATTTCTGAATCTGCGTCTGGCTTCCAACCTGGGTAAGCGCCAGAAAACTCGATGCTCGCGCCTGCTAGTTCAGCAACAGAATTCAGCATGCTTTCAACTTGGCTACGGCCAGAATCGATCAAAGAGCGAATCAGGCAAAGTACAGTGATTGAGTTCTCTTCTGTTGTGATAACACCAACGTTTAGAGATGTTTCAACAACACCTTCAATCTCGTCGCTCATACGAATCACGCCGTTTGGCGCAGCGTTTAGTGCAGCGATAAAGCGAGCTTGGTCAGCTGCTGCAAGAGCGCCCATTTCAACCGAAGCTTCTTCGTTGAAAGTAACAATGCTGTCTTCTACTTTACCTAGCTCAGTTGAAAGAAGCTCTGTGTAGTCGTTGTATAGAGAAGCCAGTTTCTCTTGGTTTGCAGCAGGTACTGCAACCGTTACGAAACCTTCACGAGGGATCGCATTACGTAGGCTACCGCCTTTGAATTCGACGATGCGTAGGTCTAGCTCTTTCGCGTGACCCGCTAGGAAGCGAGCAAGCAGTTTGTTTGCGTTTGCACGGCCTGTGTGGATATCACAACCAGAGTGACCGCCTTTAAGGCCTTTCAACGTTAGCTTGCGTGTTACGAAATCAGCAGGAATTGCATTACGTGCAACTTCAAATGTCATTGCGCCGTCGATACCGCCAGCACAACCCATGTACACTTCGCCTTCTTGCTCTGAATCGGTGTTAAGAAGGATATCGCCTTCTAACCAACCCGCTTCAAGACCGAAAGCACCAGTCATGCCTGCTTCTTCGTCTACTGTTAGTAGAACTTCGATAGGGCCGTGCTGGATTTCGTTTGAAGCAAGAACCGCTAGGCAAGAAGCCATGCCCATGCCGTTATCAGCGCCAAGCGTTGTCCCTTTTGCTGTAACCCACTCACCATCGATGTATGGTTGGATTGGATCTTTAGCGAAGTCATGAACGGTGTCTTCGTTCTTTTGTGGAACCATATCGATGTGAGCTTGTAGCACCACACCTTTTTTGTTTTCCATACCCGGCGTTGCTGGCTTCTTGATGAATACGTTGCCCGTTGGGTCACGACGTACATCTAGGCCTTGCTCTGTTGCCCAAGCAATAATGTATTGAGCAAGCTCTTCTTCATGCTTTGAAGGGTGTGGGATTGAGCAAATCTTATCGAAGAACTGCCAAATAGGGGCAGGGGATAATTTACTGATCTCAGAATGGAATTCAGACACGGATGACTCCTTTTTTATTTGATAACCATATATTTAGGGTTTTTATAGGTGAAAACTTAGAACAAAAATCTAAAATATGGGTCTGTTTTGATGGCAACAGCATACCACTAGAGTGTTTTGACGAGTAGCGGTTCTAAACCTCAAATAGCTCAAATTTTGAAAGCGATCTTGTCCATCTGATCATGATTAAGCGCTTTGATGCTTATAAATGACACAGGCAAACGTTTGTTTAATTCTTTTCTGTAATTTAATTACGAAAATAAGTTTGAAAAATAACCATAAATAGCCAAAAGTGTGACGTATAGCAAAAAATGCTTGTAATCTTTTTTCTTTAGGGTATATTAATAACCAGCTTCTGAGACGAAGAGTAAATGCTCAAAGGATGAGTCCGTTTTATCGCCTCCAAGGAACCGAGAAATCAAATTTGTTTTTTATTGATTTATTAAGGTGATAGTTATGAAAGGTTTACCATCTGCAATGTTCTGGCTTAACAGCTCTGTTTACACTAGCAACTTTGCATACCCTACAAGCTTTGGTTACTAATACCGTAAGCATGTAACTCGAACAGTTTTGTTCACCCCTATATATTGGAATTCTTTTACAGCCCTTTTGGTTGACAGATTCTACCGCCACTCAGTTTTGAGTGGCGTTTTTTTTGCCTGCTACTTTTCCAAACCGCTTTATCTCATCTCTTTTCCTGTTGCTCTGCGTGGTTGTTTTTTAAGCGCCAAAATATCAATTTGCGCCTTATTACTGATCCTGTTGAAAAATACACAACTCTTGTGGGTTTGAATTCAGAATTTAATGGCTAGATTCTCTATCAAAATAACCGATGGTCGAAAAAGTAACCAAGATTTTTCATTGTGCTTAATGGGCTTAATTAACTGTTTATTATGATTATTCCTTGGTAATTACTGCGTTTTTAATCGCTTTGTTTCATACGGCATTCTGATAAATATCGATTAGAGCCTTAATTCTATCTGGAATTTGTTATTTGATAACTTTATAATCCACAGCCAATCGATTACGCAACCGTTTACTTTTTACCCTTATAGGATTCGATAATGTTCGAAAAGCTATTCAAACTCAGTGAAAATGGCACCAATGTGCGCACTGAAATCATCGCAGGTCTAACAACCTTCCTAACAATGGCTTACATCATTTTTGTAAACCCAATGATTCTAGCTGATGCTGGTATGGACCATGGCGCTGTATTTGTAGCAACCTGTTTAGCGGCTGCTATTGGCTGTTTCATCATGGGCTTTGTTGCTAACTACCCAATCGCTCAAGCACCAGGTATGGGGTTGAACGCTTTCTTTACCTACGCAGTTGTTATGGGTATGGGTTATACGTGGCAAGTTGCTCTGGCAGCGGTTTTCGTATCAGGTGTAATCTTCATTTTCTTAAGTATCTTTAAGATCCGTGAATGGATTATCAACTCGATTCCTATGTCTCTACGTGTTGGTATCTCTGCGGGTATCGGTCTTTTCCTAGCGTTTATTGCACTGAGCAATGCTGGCATCGTTGTTTCTAACCCAGCAACTAAAGTATCTCTGGGCGATATTACTGCTATTGCTCCTATCCTAGGTTCATTAGGCTTCTTCCTAACGATTGCTCTTGTTCACCGTGGCGTGAAAGGCGCAGTAATGATTGCGATTCTAGCTATCACAGCTCTTGGCATTGTTATTGGTGACGTTCAATACGGCGGCATCATGTCTACACCACCAAGCCTTGCTCCTACATTCATGCAGCTTGATTTCTCTGCTGTATTTGAAATCGGTATGATTTCAGTGGTATTCGCATTCTTGTTCGTCGATTTGTTCGATACAGCGGGTACTCTGGTTGGTGTTGCAACGAAAGCAAACCTAATCAAAGAAGACGGCAAACTACCTCGCTTGAACAAAGCACTGCTTGCTGACTCTACAGCAACATCTATTGGTGCACTGCTAGGTACATCAAATACTACTTCTTATGTTGAGAGTGTTGCGGGTGTCGCTGAAGGCGGCCGTACAGGTCTAACAGCGGTTGTTGTTGGTATCTTATTCCTACTGGCTCTTTTCTTCTCGCCACTTGCAGGTATGATTCCGGCTTACGCAACATCAGGTGCACTTTTCTATGTAGCAATTCTGATGATGTCTGGCCTAGTTGGCATTGATTGGCGTGATCTTACGGAAGCAGCACCAGTCGTGGTAACATGTCTGCTTATGCCGCTGACGTACTCTATCGCTGAGGGTATCTCACTAGGTTTCATCGCTTACGCTGCAATTAAGCTGCTAAGTGGTAAAGGTCGCGACGTTTCACCTGCTGTGTGGGTAATGTCGGCTATCTTTATTCTTAAATACATTTTCGCTTAATCGTCTAGATTTCTGCTTAATCGCTGAAGAGGCTATGTTTGAGATAGCCTCTAATAACATGACAAAATTATTAGGTTTTATACTATGAGCAACAAATTCGTTATCACTTGGGACAACATGCAGACTTACTGCCGTCAACTTGCTGAAAAGCAAATGCCAGCAGAGCAGTGGAAAGGCATCTGGGCAGTAAGCCGTGGTGGTTTGGTTCCTGGTGCAATCTTGGCTCGTGAACTAGGTATTCGTCACGTAGATACGATTTGTATTTCTAGCTACGACCACGATCACCAACGTGATATGACAGTAGTTAAAGCACCTGAAGGTGACGGCGAAGGCTTCCTAATCGTTGAAGACTTGGTTGATAGTGGTGACACTGCACGTAAGCTTCGCGAAATGTACCCTAAAGCGAAACTGATCGCTGTATGTGCAAAACCATCTGGCGCTGATTTGCTAGACGAGTACATTGTTGATATCGCTCAAGACACATGGATTGAGCAACCTTGGGATACTAGCCTAAGCTACGTTGAGCCAGTAAATCGCAAGTCAAAATAAGCGTAAACTTAGTTTTTTGAGAAATGACCCTTTATAGGGTCATTTTTTTTATATGATTAGTGACAACCATTTCTTATTAAGTATCCCAATGTCTGAACCAGAAGAAACGAGCTCGAACCTTTCGGAAACTTTGTTTGTAAAGCACAAGCAGGCGAAAGAGACCTCAATGTTGACACAATACATGCCAAGCTCTGAAGCGTTATTGGATGAGAAGCGTGAACAGCAAAACTCATCATGGTACCGAAACCTAAGACGTCTTCAGTGGGTATGGCAAGGCGTTAATCCAATAGAGCAAGAAGCGGTATTGGCTCGCATCGCGTCATCAGATAACTCTCGTACAACCGATGAGTGGCTTGATACGGTTATGGGTTACCGAAGTGGTAATTGGGCATACGAATGGACCAAGCTGGGTATGCAACATCAGAATCGTTCTAATGAAAAGAACGGTGAAGAGATGGCTGAAGAGCTGTTTTCAGCATCGTTGTGTTTCAGTATTGCGGGTTACCCACATCTCAAGAACGACAATTTGGCAGCTCAGGCTCAAGTGTTGGCCAACGCAGCCTATTCTGAAGCGATTAAGCACACCAAGTTGATCGTCAAGCAGATTGATATTCCGTACCAAAACAAGAAGATC
Source organism: Vibrio crassostreae (assembly GCF_024347415.1). NCBI lineage: Bacteria > Pseudomonadati > Pseudomonadota > Gammaproteobacteria > Vibrionales > Vibrionaceae > Vibrio > Vibrio crassostreae. The sequence continues at coordinate 2,762,240 of NZ_AP025476.1, read as the reverse complement.
AAAGCGAACTTGCATCTAACTAAAACAGACAAACCACAACCAGTTGTGATTGTCAGCGCGGGTCTCGATAGCTTACAAACTGATATGTGGCGCTTGTTTAGGGATTATTTAGCACCTAAGAACATTGCTATGTTAACGGTAGACATGCCATCGATAGGGCACAGTGCGCATTGGCCTTTGACAGAAGACTCGTCTTGTCTTCACCAAGCTGTGCTGAATGAGCTACCTAACATTCCATGGGTGGATCACCACAAAGTGGGTTTATTTGGCTTCCGCTTTGGCGGCAATGCGATGGTCAGATTATCTTTCCTTGAGCAACATAAGATAAAAGCATGTATCTCTTTAGGCGCGCCAATTCACGATATCTTTGTTCATGCCGACAAACTTAAGCAGATGCCTAAGATGCATTTGGATGTGTTGGCTTCGCGTCTTGGTAAAGGGGCGGTCGATATCAATAGTCTTTCTGGGCAATTGATGGCGTGGTCACTGAAGGTGCAAGGTTTGCTGTCAAACAGTAAAACCAGTGTTCCTATCTTGGCATTGGCCTTAGAGGGTGATCCTGTATCACCACCGATGGATAATCAACTGGTTGCTATTTACAGTGATTACGGAAAAGCGAAGAAAATCAAAGCTAAGTCAATTACACAAGGTTATGAGCAATCCCTCGAATTGGCGATAAAGTGGCTTGAGGATGAATTATTTAGATGACATTTCTCCTAAATTAGTTAAGCATGAAAAGTGTACAAACTAAGTACCTGATACTCAGTAATAATTTATAAAATCCAATTGCGTAGTTTCTACGTATAACAGTCTGAGTAACGTCATTCTTAACATTGAAAATGGAGATTCAATATGTCAGAAGTGACACAACAACCTACGCATTACCGCTTGTTGAATGTTTTAAAGGCGATTGGGCCATACTTGAGGGAACCGCAATCAGAAGAAGGTCATTATATCTTTGATTGCTTGTCTGTATGTGTGAACGATAAAAAATCACCAGAAGAACGCGAGTTTTGGGGCTGGTGGCTGGAGTTGGACAAGTCGGAAGAGGGATATTCGGCGAAGTACAATATCGGTAAATACAACATCGATGGTAACTGGGATTCTTTGCCGTTACCTAAAAAGGCGGTCGCTGAGGTCTCTCGAACTCAAGAAGCCTTCCACAAAAAACTGGTTGATGAACTTCAAAGTAAGTTTGAAATCAGTATCCAATTAGACGAAGAGTCTGTCGAATTCGTCTAATTTTAAAGGTTACTCTTCTATATAAAGCAAAAAGGTGCGATTTCGCACCTTTTCTGCTTGTGAATTCCCCTTTTGATTGCTAAAACATCACCTCTTATTTGTTTTATCCATAAAAGACTTCATGACAACAAATCATCAAAGCGGGACAACAACACAACGTAAAACTGTCGTTGTTAAACTGGGTACCAGTGTCTTAACTGGTGGAACATTGGCATTAGATCGTGCTCACATGGTTGAGCTGGTTCGTCAATGTGCAGAATTAAAAAAACAAGGCCACTCTGTGGTTATGGTTTCGTCTGGTGCAATTGCAGCAGGACGTGAGCACCTTGGTTACCCCGCACTTCCCAACTCAATGGCGAGCAAACAGTTGCTTGCGGCAGTTGGGCAAAGCCAGTTGATTCAAGTTTGGGAGTCTTTGTTTGCTATCTATGGCCTTAAGATTGGTCAGATGCTACTGACTCGTGCTGATCTCGATGATCGCGAGCGTTTTCTGAATGCACGTGACACGATCAACGCACTTGTTGAACACGATATTATTCCGGTAGTAAACGAAAATGATGCAGTAGCAACCAACGAAATTAAAGTGGGCGACAATGATAACTTGTCGGCATTAGTGGGTATTTTGTGCGGTGCTGATAAGCTTTTGCTACTAACAGACCAAAAAGGCCTGTTTACGGCTGACCCTCGTAAAGACCCAAATGCTGAGCTCATCAAAGAAGTGAAAACCATTGATGACACACTGCGTAAGATTGCAGGCGGCAGCGGTACAACGTTAGGTACTGGCGGCATGGCGACAAAACTGCAGGCTGCGGATATTGCTCGTCGCGCTGGCATCGAAGTGATTATTGCTGCGGGCAGTGCTGAAAATGTGGTGTTTGACTCACTGAGTGACAACCCACAAGGCACACGTTTCTTGCCGTTAGCCGAAGCGCTTGAAAACCGTAAACGCTGGATTTTAGCGGGTCCGGCTTCAGCTGGTGACATTGTGGTCGACGACGGTGCAGTAAACGCAGTCAACACCAAAGGCAGTAGCTTGTTGGCTAAAGGGGTTGTTCGAGTTAAAGGCGAGTTCTCTCGTGGTGAAGTTACCCAAGTCACAGACAGCAAAGGCAAAGTAGTAGCGCGTGGTATCGCTAGCTACTCAAGCCAAGACCTAGCAAAAATAGCAGGCAAGCACAGTAAAGATATTGGCGACATCCTTGGTTACGATTACGGGTCAGAAGTCATTCACCGTGACGACCTAGTCGTGATTCAAGAGTAGCTCGTGATGATAAGGCGATGAGCCGCGAGTTTAGACATCGCGAATCGCCTTTTTACATCCAAAGACAGACAGAATTTAGGGAGAGTTAAACGTGGATTTAACTAACATGGGTATCGCAGCAAAAGACGCTGCTTTCCACCTAGCGACCGCATCTACGGCGCAAAAGAATAAAGCATTGGCGATCATCGCTGATGAACTAGAAGCAAACGCAGCAACGATTTTAGAAGCGAATGCGAAAGATATCGAACTAGGTCGCGAAGCCGGTTTAACTGATGCACTGCTTGACCGTCTACTTCTTAACGAAGAGCGCTTAACAGGCATTGCTAACGATGTTCGTAACGTAATTAGCCTGAATGACCCAGTAGGCAGCGAAATTGACAGCAAGGTACTGGAAAACGGCATGTCATTGTCTCGCCGTCGCGTACCGCTTGGTGTGGTTGGCGTTATCTATGAAGCGCGTCCGAACGTAACGATTGATATTGCGGCATTGTGTCTGAAGACTGGTAACGCAAGTATCCTACGTGGCGGTAAAGAGACGTTTTTCTCGAACATGGAACTGGTTAAAGTAATCCAGTCTGCATTAGAGAAAGCGGAACTTCCTGCGGCTTCTGTTCAGTACATCGAAAAACCGGATCGTGAACTCGTATCTCAACTGCTTAAGCTAGATGACTATGTTGACATGATCATTCCTCGTGGTGGTGCTGGCTTGCACAAGATGTGTAAAGAGAACAGCACCATTCCAGTGATCATCGGTGGTTTCGGTATCAGCCATATCTTTGTTGATGAAAGCGCTGATCTTGAGAAGTCTGTCGATGTGGTTGAAAACTCGAAAGTTCAACGTCCATCTGCATGTAACTCATTGGATACACTGCTAGTGCATGAAGCTGTTGCTGAAGCTTTCCTTACTAAGCTGAAACAGCGTTTAGCGGGCAAGGTAACCTTGGTTGCTGATGCGAGTGCAAAATCACTGCTAACTGGCTTTGAAGACCAACGTGATGCGGTTGAAGGTGACTTTGACACTGAATGGTTAAGCTACACGCTAGGCGTAAAAGTGGTTGCTGACGTTGCAGAAGCGATTGACCACATGCGCGTGCACAACGCGAGTCACTCAGATGCGATCATGACTAACAGCCTAGAAAGCTCTGAGCGCTTTATT